>JBGQLG010000164.1:0-12077 GCA_041499965.1 Methylomirabilia bacterium | reverse complement strand
GTGATGAACAGGTCCCGCATCTCCTTGTCCGCATCGCTGAGGGCCAGCCGCCGCGGCCCGCCGGCCTTGCCCGGACCGATCTCGCCCGACCGCATGACGGTCGACCAGAACCGTCGAGCGTCGACGCCAATCGATGTCTCGCGCGCGGCCATATCAGTCTCCTCTAACGATCCTGGCGATCCCCGTGAAGCTCGGTGACGGCGCGGGGCGGGTGCGTGAGCCGAGGGCGCGCCATCATGGCGAGCCGTGGTCGCCGTTCGAGCGCAGGGCCCGGCTCGCGAGCCGCCGAGGATTCGATTTGTCCGCGCCCCAACCCCCTTTGGGGGATGGGGGGCCCGAGCGAGCCGGGCCCGGAGCGAGTTACGGCGACAGGCGAGCCATGCTGGCGCGCCCTCGGCTCACGCACCCGCCCCACGCCGTCACCGGACTCCACGCGGGTCGTCGGCTGAGCCGCGGGTCGAGAGTCGAGTAG
Source organism: Methylomirabilia bacterium (assembly GCA_041499965.1). Taxonomy (GTDB): domain Bacteria; phylum Methylomirabilota; class Methylomirabilia; order Rokubacteriales; family CSP1-6; genus AR5. Next base: position 11,605 of record JBGQLG010000164.1, on the reverse strand, counting down.
CCCGCCAGCGCTACCCGTCCTTCCAGGCGCTCGCCTGGTCCAGCGTGGTCGTCGCCTCCGCGTCAAGCTTGAGCTCGATGGCGCCGACGATCTCCTTGAGCTGGGCCACCGTGGTCGCGCTGGCGATCGGGGCCGTGATGCCGGGGCGATGGGCGAGCCAGGAGAGCGCCACCTGGGCCGGCGTGGCGCCGACGCCGGCCGCCACCTTCTCGACGGCGGCGAGGACGGCGAAGCCGCGGTCGTTCATGTAGATCTTCTGCACGCCGGCCGCGCGCGCCGTCGTGGGCAGGTCGCCACCGCGATGATACTTGCCGGACAGGAAGCCGCTGGCCAGCGACGAGTACGGGATGACGCCGATGCCCTGCTCCAGGCAGAGGCCCTCCAGCTCGCGCTCGTACTCGTCGCGGATGACCAGGTTGTACTTCGGCTGCAGGCACTCGTAGCGGGCGTAGCCGTGGCGCTCGCTCTCCCACAGGGCGCGGGTGAGCCGCCAGGCGACGTGGTTGGAGCTTCCGATGTAGCGCACCTTGCCCTGGCGCACGAGGTCGTCGAATGCGCGCAGCGTCTCCGGCAGCGGCGTCTCACGATCGTCCCAGTGGGCCTGGTACAGGTCGATGTAGTCGGTCTTGAGGCGGGTGAGCGAGGCCTCGACCGCCTGCATGATGTGTAGCCGCGAGAGGCCGGCGTCGTTGGGGCCGGCGCCCATCGGCCCGCACGCCTTGGTGGCCATGATCACGGCCTGGCGGTTCTGGCGCGCCGCCATCCAGATCCCCAGCGCCGCCTCCGACTCGCCGCCCTTGTTGCCGGGCACCCACCGCGCGTAGACGTCGGCGGTGTCGATGAAGTTGCCGCCGGCTTCCATGTAGGCGTCCAGCACCGCCTCGGAGGCCTTCTGGTCGGTCGTCCAGCCGAACGTGTTGCCGCCCAGGCAGAGCGCGGCGACCTTCATCCCGGTACGGCCCAGCTTGCGCATCAGCATGTCGAGTCTCTCCTTACGGGCGCGTCGTCATTTGCTTGGGGTCCATGCCATAGAAGAGCCGGGCACCGGTCTCCCCGGGCCGCGGCCACGGGTGCTCGGCCAGCACCTTCTCGTTGACGTCGGCGCCCCAGCCGGGGGCGTCGGTGAGCCAGATGTGGCCGTCGCGGATCTCGGGCGGCCTGGTCACCAGCGCGCCCTTCCACGGCACGTCGTCGATGTCGATCTCCATGATGCGCACGTTGGGCAGCACGGCGCAGAGATGCAGCGAGTGCAGGTCGGCCAGGTGGCTGTAGTAGTTGTGGGGCGCGATGTTGATCTCGCACGCCTCGGCCAGTCGGCCGATCTGCACCGACTGCGAGAAGCCGTTCCACGGCACGTCGATGATGGCCACGTCCACCGCGTGCTTTTCCAGGAAGGGCCGGTACTGGCGCAGCGACACCAGGCTCTCGCACGAGGCCAGCCGTGTGGAGGTCGACTGCTTGATCTGCAGCAGGGCGTCGGGATCCCAGTTGTCGTACTCCAGCCACTGCATGTCGTACTTCTCCAGCAGCTTGGCGATGCGGAGGACGCCCTCGGTGCGGAAGTTGTAGTTCAGGTCGAGGCAGAGCCCGACCTTCGGCCCCACCGCCTGGCGGAAGGTGCCGATCAGCCGGTCGATGGCGTCCAGGATCTCGACGGTCGGCGCGCCGTCGGTGGTGTTGATGCCGCTGGCGAAGCCGGGAAAGTAGACCGTTGCCGGGTCGCCGGGGATGACCATGTTGGTCTTGAGCGCGGTGAAGCCGCGGGCGATGACCTCGCGGCCGAGGGCGGCGATGTCGTCGTAGGTCTTCAGCGGCGGCGTCCCGAGCATGCTGCCCATGCGGGCCCGCGTGGTCCCGCAGTGCGACCAGTAGAGCCGCATGCGATCGCGCATCGGCCCGCCGAACAGCTCATAGACCGGCACCCCGAGTGCCTTGGCCTTGATGTCCCACAGCGCCAGCTCGATGCCGGCCATGGCCTTGAAGGACACGCCCCCGTAGTTCTGCCGGCTGGCCCGCAGCATGTCCCAGTAGAGGCGCTCCACCGGACGCGGGTCCTGTCCGATCAGCAGGCCGGCGAGGTCGCGCACGCAGCCGGCGAGGCCGTGGGGACTGCGGTTGTCGCTACACTCGCCCCAGCCGACGAGCCCGCCGTCGGTCTCGATCCGCACGAACGTCCACGGGCGCCAGCCGGCATCGCAGTGCAGCGCCTCCACGCGGGCAATCTTCATCGTTCTCTCCTTCTGTCCCTGCTTGCCGCGAACAATACCGCAGAATCGACCCGGCGGTCAGGGAGCCGGCTGGATCGTGAGCTCTCCCGTGGAGCGGAAGGTGACGGCGTAGACGCCGTTCTTGCGGAGCTTGGTGGACACCGCCTCGCCGTGCAGGGCACGGACGCCGCGCCGCTTGGCCTCGACGGGATCGTTGGCCAGCGTCCAGAATTGCGCCCACAGGTCTCGCTCGAACGCGCTCGGCGCCTTCTCGGCCGCGTAGGCCTGGGGCATCTGCCCCTCCCGGTCGAGGACGTATGCGTCGACGGGGCGGAGGCGGTCGCCGAAGATGCGGCGGAAGAGCAGGAGCGAGCGGCCCTTCAGCGCGTCGCCGGCGGTGACGAACTCGTCCTCGAACTTGATCACCAGCGTGTCGACGTAGACCTCGTCCCCGGTGACCGTGAACTCCCGCGGTTCGCCGAGGGGCTCGCCGCGAGGATCGAGCTCGCTGAACCGGATGCGCGTGACGAGCTGCCCCTCCGGCCCGGGCCCCTGCTCGAGCACCACGATCCGGGCGCGGCGCTCCGTGTGGCGAAGGAGCCGGACGGCCGCCTCGAGCACCTGGGCGCGCTCCTGGAGCGTCCGGATCTGGGCGTCGCGCTCGGCGAGGCGCCGCTCCATCTCGCGGCTCGGGGCGAAGACCAGGCGGTCCGCCACGTAGACGCCGCCGGAGCCGGCGCCGACCAGCAGAACGGCCCAGAGCAGCGCCGTGCGACCGATGGCCACCGGCGGCGCCTCAGCCCCGACGCTCGGGTGCGGTCATCGCGCGCGCGTGGCTCTCACGGATGACTCGAGGCGATCGGGCGCCGCGTCCAGTGCGTGCCGTTGCCGAACGTCGGCTGCCAGGACGAGTGCTTACCGGCGCCACCGGCCACAATGATGCTGAGGTCATCGGCCCGACTCACGATCGGCACCATCGTGTCGGGCGCGTCGATCACGTGCCAGCGCTCGACCTGCTGGCGCTGGTACTCGAGCCCGAGCCGGGCGAACGGAAACCGCGCGTGCTCGAACAGGAACTCCTTGACGCGCTGCTTGGTGTAGCCCTCCTTGGCGATGGTGGCCGCGTGCTCGGGGCCGAGCGAGAGCAGTGGCCAGCCGCGACCGAGCAGGTTGTTGCTGCCGGCCTGGGCCATGGCGCCGGCCACCGTGCGCAGGACGCCGAGCGCGGTGTTGCTGTAGTGGTCCTGGATATTGTGCGGGCCCTCGGCGCCGAATACGGTGACCGTGCTCGTGTCGGCCGGCAGCCCGGCCTCCACGTGCAGCGGCTCCCACGGGCTCTCCGCCTCGTTCTCGGCCACGCAGTAGGCGATCTTGGCGGGCGTGCCCTGGGTGGCGCGGTCGCCGGAGCCGGGCAGGCCACCGCCGACGTTCATCAGCACCAGCCGCACGGCGCGGCCGATGGTGACGTTGGCGCGGAAGCCCTGGCCGAACGCGTTGTAGCCGGCCTGGATCCCCAGCCTGCGCGCGATCGGCCCGTTGATGACGAGCAGCGTGGCCACCGGGTGCGTGGTGGCCTGGACGGAATCGAGGTTGAACAGGGGATCGGCCAGCGCGTCGATGGCGGCCAGCACGACCGGGAAGTACTCCGGGCGACAGCCGGCCATGACCGCGTTGACCGCGATCTTCTCGATGGTGGCCTCGCCCTGCCGCGGCGGCAGGATGCCGACGACCTCACGTGGATCGCGCGCCGTCTGCTTCAGGAACTCGTGCACCCGCGTCTCGCTCGGCGGGACGATCGGCAGCCCGTCGGTCCAGCCGCGCTCCTGGTAGTGCGCGTCGATCTCCTCGTAGCTTCCGGGGAAGGTGAAGATGGTCGCGGCGGGGCCCCGCTCGCTCATGAGCGGAGCACCGCTTTCAGGACGGCCTCCAGCGCCAGGTCGGCCTTGCGGATCACCTCGTCCTCATGGATGCCGCCGAGCGGATGGGGGATGAGGGCCAGCGGCAGGTCCGCGATGCCGCGGTTGGCCGCCTCCAGGCGCGCCAGCGCCTCGAACTCGAAGGTGCCCATGACGGCCGTGGGAACGCCCCGCTGCTCCAGCATGATTGCGCCGTGGATACTCCACGACGTGCAGGACCCTCAATCGGCGCTGCCGACCAGGGCCAGGTCGCACTCCGAGAGCGCGGCCAGCGCCTCCGGCGACGGCGGCCCGGCCACCGGCTTGTCGCGCTTGACGATCTCGCCCACGCCGTAGCGTTCCTGGAGGATCTTCGTCACCGCGAGCATCAGCACGCCGGCGTTGGCCTTGCTGTTGTCGAGGATGCCGATGCGCTTGCCGGCCAAGCTTTCCAGGCGCGGCGCCAGCGTGGCTGCGACCACGCGCGGCGCGGCGGTCGGATCGTAGAGGCGGATGCCGTCTGCACTCATCTGGTGTCCTCCTGACGATTCTCGTGAAATTCGGTGACGCCGGGAGTCGGGCGCGGGCGCCCCGGGCGCGCCAGCATGGCTCGCCTGTCGCCGTAAGCCGCTCCGAGCTCGGCTCGCTCGGGCCCCCCATCCCCAGAGGGGGTTGGGGCGTGGCCGCTTCGAGTTGTTGGCGGCTCGCGAGCCGAGCCCGGAGCGGCAACGGCGACGACGGCTCGCCATGATGGCGCGCCCGGGGCGCCCGCGCCCGACTCCCGGCGTCACCGAATTTCACGAGAGTCATCGGTGGTCGTCCCGAGCCGGGAACAGCTCCGGGCCCCAGGAGCGGAACGAGGCGGCGTCGGCGCGCAGGAAGCGGAAGCCGGCGAGGCCGGCGAAGTGCTCGTCGACGTCGGTGTCGCCGATGTGATAGTACGCGGTCGCCGTGAACGATGCTTTCACCTCGGCCAGGCGGTGCTTGAGCACCGTGAAGTCGGGGTTCAGTGCCAGCCGCTCCCAGAGCTGGCGCTGGTGGGCGAGCGGGCGGTCCGAGCAGGTGCCCACGAGGTAGCCGAGCCGGCGCGCGGTCTGTACGGCGGCGATCGTGATGATGCCGGGCGGCTCGCCGATCTCCAGCGTGCCGTCGATGTCGAAGCTGACGAGCGTCACCACGCTCACCTTCAGCCCAGGAATCCGGCGACCGCTCGCACGAACGCCTCGGGCTGCTCGTAGGGCAGCATGTGGCCGGCGGCGGCGATCGTCTCCACGCGCGCGCCCGGGATCAGCGCCTTCCAGCGCGTCGCGTAGGCCGGCACGATGAGCCGGTCGCCGGCGCCCCAGACGAGCAGCGTGGGGGCGGTGAGGCGATAGAGCCGCTTGGACAGGCGGCGGTTGGGGATCGGAAAGAGGATCTTGCCCGCCATGGTGAGCCGCCGCTGGGTGCCGAGGTAGAACTCCTTGAGCGCGTCCATGTCGGACAGGTCGGCGCCGCCCGTGAGCAGTTGCTGTCCCGCCTGCGGATCGACGAACAGCGCCTCGGCGATCTGGTACGGCAGCATCGCGAAGATGTCGGGAATCGGCTGCTCGTCCAGCCAGAGGCCGGCCGGCGCCACCAGCACGAGCTTGCCGACCTCGCGCGGAGACAGGCAGGCCATCTCGGCGGCGATCATCCCGCCCATCGAGTGACCGACCAGGTGCGGCTGGCGCAGGCCGAGCGCGTCGACGAGATCCCAGCCGTGCAGCGCGAAGTCGAGCATGTCCTCCAGCAGGTCCTCGCCCGTCGACTCGCCGTAGCCCGGCCACTCCGGCGCGAACACGTGATAGCGCTGGGCGAGCTGATCGAGGAACGGATTGTCGGTGAAGAGGCCGCCGGCGCCGTGCAGGAACACCAGCGGGGCGCCGCCGCCGGCCTCGAGCACGCGGCACCGCGTGCCCTTCTTCGTGTCGACGAGCCGCGACTTCATCGCGCCCACTCCCCGCCGCTCTTCTCGACGCCCGGCCGCTGCTCCTCGGGGCGCAGGCGATCGTCCATGGGATGCATCCACCAGCGCTCGTCGTGCTTCCACTCGGGCCAGAGGTCGCGCAGGTGGGGCATGACCTGCTCGGCGAACAGCTTCGAGGAGTGACGCGTCTTCCAGTCCGGCATGTTGCCGGTGTGGAAGAGGCCGAACAGGTGGCCGATGCGCAACCCCTTGATGCACTCCTCGAGCTGCTGGCGCACGGTGGCCGGGCTGCCGGCGATGATGAAGCGCTCGTCGACGAGCTGCTTCCAGGTGAGGTTCTGGAGGATCTTCTGCGCCTCCAGGCGGAGCTGGGAGAGCGCGCCGTGCTTGATGGTGGCGACGGTCCGGTAGCCAGCCGGGTCGGCGAACGGTGGGAAGACGTGCAGGCAGCGGTTGAAGAAGTAGAGGCAGTGCTCGGCGTAGAGCCGCTCGGCCTCGGCGTCGGTGTCGGCCACGCAGATGATCTGCGCGAAGGCCGCCCGGTACGGCGACTCGTCCTTGCCGCGCTTGGCCACGCGCTCCCAGTAGCCGTCCATCAGCGACTTGCCGCGCAGGTAGCCGTAGAACGACAGGTAGGAGTAGTTGTAGTCGTGGTCGAGGCAGAAGTCCCACGTCTCGATCGAGCCGCCGCCCGGGATGTAGATGGGCGGGTGCGGCTGCTGGATCGGCTTGGGCCAGCAGTTCACCCAGCGGAGCTGGTTGTACTTGCCGTCGAAGGCGAACGGCTCGGTGCTGGCCCACGCCTTCATGATCATCTCGTGGGCCTCGCGGTACTTGTCCCGCGTGAGCGCCGGGATCTGGCCGTAGCAGAAGTTCGTGTCCATCGGCGTGCCGACCGGGAAGCCGGCGATGAGCCGGCCTCCCGAGATGACGTCGAGCATCGCGAACTCCTCGGCGACTCTGATCGGAGGGTTGTAGCCCGCGATCGAATTCCCGATGACACAGATGGCCGCCCGTGACGTCCGCCGCGCCAGCGTGGCCGCGATCAAGTTCGGCGACGGCATCAATCCATAGCCGTTCTGGTGGTGCTCGTTGCACCCGATGCCGTCGAAGCCCAGCGTCTCCGCATACTCGAGCTGGTCGAGGTACGTGTGGTAGACGTGGTGGCCCTTGCGCGGATCGTAGAGCGTGTTGGGGATGTCGACCCACACCGACCGGTACGTCTCGCGGAAGTCGTCGGGCAGGTACGGCCACGGCATGAGGTTGAACCAGGTGAACTTCATGGCCTCAGCTCGCTTTCGGCAGGGGCCAGCCCAGCCACTCGCACACGCCGCGGCCCATCACCCAGTCGAGGTCTTCGCCCTTCAGCCAGGGCAGGTGCTCGGTGAAGAGCGTGATGCACTCGTAGTAGGTGCACGGCATGCGGGTGAGGTCGGTGCCCCAGAACACGCGCCGGGGCCCGAAGGCGTCGACCAGTGTGCGGATGTGCGGGTGCAGGTCGCGGAACGGATACTTCTCGGTGGAGAGCGACGGCATCCCGGACGCCTTGATGGCGACGTTGGGATGCTTGGCCAGCGCGCACACCCCCGGCAGGTCCTCGAACACCTTGGGGCCCTTGCCGCGCACGTTGAGGCCGACGTGGTCGATGACGAGTTTGAGGCCGGGATGCTTGCCGGCGATCCGATCGAGGTGGTCGAGCATGCCCGGCACCAGCACCATCAGCGGCACGCCGGCACGCTCGGCGGCCGGCCACAGCCAGTCGCCGGTCCCCTCGGTCAGGAAGTGGCGGTAGTGCTCGTTGTGGAAGGTGAAGCGCATGCCGAGCATGCCGGGCTGCTTGCGCCAGTCGGCCACCAGCGCGCGGCTGGCCGGATCGCCCATCGCCAGCCGGCCCATCACGGCGAAGCGATCGGGATAGGCGCGGGCGGCCTCAAGCGCGACGTCGTTGCGATCGCCCTCCCAGGACGGCGGCACGATGACGATGCGGCGCACGCCGGCGAGATCCATCTGGAAGAGCATCGCTTCCTTGCTGATCGGGTAGGGTTTTTGCGCCTCCGGCGCGCGGCCGGGCGGCCACGGGCGGGCTGGCGAGTCGGCGGCCCAGAGATGCACTTGCGAGTCGACGATGTCCATACCGAGCTCCCTTCGATCAGCCATACACGGCGCTGGGTGGCGAGCGATCGCCGCAACCGGCCGGAACCGATGCGCGTCCGTGAATGATGCGGCGGGCTACAGGGGCCTGTCAACAACGCGGGACCTGTACGCCCGGCCGGCGGGCGCCGGGTCGCGCGGCGCCCCGGGGCGCCGAGGCGCCCGCCGTGGTAGACACTGTCGGCATGGGCAAGGCGCCAGACGCCGTCCTGGAGGTCGCCGGTCGCTCGGTCACGATCACGAACCCCGGCAAGGTGTTCTTCCCGCAGGCCGGCTACACGAAGCTCGACCTGGCGCGGTACTACGCCGCGGTCGCCGAGGGCGCGCTGCGCGGCATCGCCGGGAGGCCGATCGTGCTGAAGCGCTACGTGGACGGGGCCGAGGGGGAGCCGTTCTTCCAGAAGCGGGCGCCTGACCAGCACCCCGAGTGGGTCGAGACGGTCGAGCTGCGCTTTCCCTCGGGCCGGACGGCACGGGAGATCGTTGTGCGCGAACCGGCGCAGCTCGTGTGGATCGTGAACCTCGGGTGTATCGACCTGAACCCGCACCCGGTGCGCGCCGACGACCTCGAGCATCCCGACGAGCTGCGCGTCGATCTCGACCCGGGCCCGGGCGTGAGCTGGGAGGACGTGCGGCGGGTGACGCTGCTCGTGCGCGGCGTCCTCGACGAACACGGCCTGCGTGGCTGGCCCAAGACCTCGGGCTCGCGCGGCATGCACGTCAACGTGCGCATCGAGCGGCGCTGGGGCTTCGACCAGGTCCGGCGCGCGGCGCTGGCGCTCGCCCGTGAGGTGGAACGGCGCGCGCCCGAGCTGGCCACCAGCAAGTGGTGGAAGGAGGAGCGCCACGGCGTCTTCCTCGACTACAACCAGAACGCCAAGGACCGGACGGTGGCCTCGGCCTGGTCGGTGCGTCCCACGCCCGACGCGCGCGTCTCGATGCCGCTCGACTGGGGCGAGGTGGCCGGCTGCGATCCGTCAGCGTTCACGCTGACCACCGCCCCGGCGCGATTCGCCGACCGCGGTGACGCGGCGGCGGGCATCGACGACGCCGCGGGATCGCTCGACTCGCTGCTCCAGCTATCAGCCGCGCAGGAGGCCGCGGGCCTGGGCGACGCGCCGTGGCCGCCGCACTACAAGAAGCAGCACGACGAGCCGCCGCGCGTCGCGCCGTCACGCCAGAAGGCGGCGGGCGGCGGCCGCCAGTCGTCCCAGCCGCTCATCACCGTCGCGAAGGCGGCCCTCCAGGAGGACGCGGTGGCCGGCCTCGAGCGCTGGAAGACGCGACACCCGGAGGCGGCGGCGCGGCTGCACGTGGACGACGTCCTGGTCGACGCGATGCGCGGCCGCTCGACCACGTGGACGCGCATCCGAATCAACCTGCGCCACGTTCCCGAGGGCGAGCGCCCGGCCGAGGAACCGCCCGAGCCCGACTACGATCCCTGGGCCGACTCCGGGCGCGAGCGCCCGGGATCGCGGGCGCCGAAGACGCGCTCCAGCTCGTAGGCGGGCGTCACCTCCAGCTGATCGTAGCGGCAGTCTTCCGGTCGCTTGTCGGCACGCCAGCGGCGGAACTGAGCGGCGTGCCGGAAGCGCGTCCCCTGCATGTGGTCGTAGGCGACCTCGCAGACGCGCTCGGGCCGGAGCGGCTCCCAGCTCAGGTCCTTGCCGCGATTCCACCGGCTGGTCGCGCCGGGCAGCCGCTGCCCCTTCTCGCTGGCGTCCTCCTGAGCCTCGGCCCAGTCTCGCCACGGGTGGCCTTCGAGCGCGTGCTCGCGCAGCGGCGCCAGCTCGGTGACGAGCTGCTTGCGCGCTGCGTTGGTGAACGCGGCGGCGACGCCGACGTGGTGGAGCGTGCGGGCGTTGTCATAGAGGCCGAGCAGGAGCGAGCCGACCATGGTGCCGGCGCCCTGCTTGTGCCAGCGGAAGCCGGCGACCACGCACTCCGCGGTGCGCTCGTGCTTCACCTTGATCATCGTGCGCTCTCCGGCACGGTAAGGGGCGTCGAGTCGCTTGGCCATGACGCCATCCAGCCCGGCGCCCTCGAAGCGATGGAACCAGTCCTCCGCGAGCGCCCGATCGCGTGTGGCCGGCGAGAGGTGTACCGGCGGCGCCGTGCCGACCAGCACCTGCTCGAGGCGTTCGCGCCGCACCGCCAGCGGCGCCTCGCGCAAATCCTCGTCGCCCAGCGCCAGCAGGTCCCAGGCCACGAACGAGGCCGGCATCTGCGCCGCCAGCAGCTTCACCCGCGACGCGGCGGGATGGATGCGCAGGAGCAACGCCTCGAAGTCGAGCCCCTCGGCGCCGACGATCACGATCTCGCCATCGACCACGCAGCGCTCGGGCAGCACCGTGGCCAGCGGGCCGACGAGCTCCGGGAAATAACGGTTCATGGGCTTCTCGTCGCGGCTCTGCAGCAGCACCTCGTCGCCATCACGGAACACCAGCGTCCGAAAGCCGTCCCACTTCGGCTCGAACAACCAGCCCTCGCCACCAGGCAGGACGTCAGCGGCAACGGACAGCATCGGAGCGAGCGGTGGCGCGAACGGCAATCGCATGACCATCGCCTGCCGCTCATGACTCTCGTGGAATTCGGTGACGGCGGGGACCGAGCGCGGTCGCCCCGGGCGCGCCAGCATGGCTCGCCTGTCGCCGTAACTCGCTCCGGGTCCGGCTCGCTCGGGCCCCCCATCCCCCAGAGGGGGCTGGCGCGTGGACAAGTTGAATCGTGCGCGGCTCGCGAGCCGGACCCTGCGCTCGAACGGCGACGACGGCTCGCCATGATGGCGCGCCCGGGGCGACCGCGCTCGGTCCCCGCCGTCACCCAATTCCACGAGAGTCATTAGCGGCGAGCCGAGAGCCGCATGGTGACGCCATCGGCGGGGCGCATGGTGACGCTGAGCATGGGGGTGACCCGGGCGCCCGGGGCCAGCGTGAAGCGGAAGCGTCGGGCGATGGTCGCGAGCAGCAGCGTGGCTTCCATCATTGCGAAGGTGTTGCCGATGCAGAGCCGCGGGCCGCCGCCGAACGGGAAATACGTGTAGCGCGGAAGCCGCTTGGCGAGGTCGTTGTCCCAGCGCTCGGGCCGGAAGGTCGCCGGGGCTTCGAACCAGCGTGCGTCGCGATGGACGACCCACTGGCTCATCACCAGCGACGTCTCCGGCTCGATCCGATGGCCGCCGACCTCGAACGGCTCGGCCACCCGCCGCGTCAGCGTGAAGACCGGCGGATAGAGCCGCATGGCTTCCGTCACCACCATCTCGGCGTAGCGCAGCTTCGGCAGGTCGGCGACGGTGGGCAACCGGCCGCCGAGCACGGTACGCAATTCCTCCGCCAGCGCGCCCTCCGCGGCGGGGTGCTGGGCGAGCAGGTACCAGGTCCACGACAGCGCCACCGCCGTCGTCT
>JBGQLG010000163.1:0-12081 GCA_041499965.1 Methylomirabilia bacterium | reverse complement strand
GGGGCTGGCTCTCCCCCGGCCCGGCTGTGCCTCCGCGCCCGCTCCGGCCGTTTGATGGAGGTCACACGGCGAGATCTCGTCAAGCTCACCGCGGTGGCGACGGCGGCGGGACTGACTCCGCGGGCGCTCGCCGAGGCCGGGGATGCGGCGGATCGGCTGCTCGACTTCGAGCCGCTCGGCAACGTCACGTTGTTGCATCTCACCGACACGCACGCGACGCTGCTACCCGTGTACTTCCGCGAGCCGGACACGTTGCTCGGGGTCGGCGACGAGCGCGGGAAGCCGCCGTACCTGACCGGCGCGGCGCTGCTGGCGCACTACGGCATCGCGCCCGGATCGGCGGCGGCGTACGCGCTCACGCACGTGGACTTCGCGGCGCTGGCGGCGCGGTACGGACGGATGGGCGGGTACGCGCACATCGCAACGCTGGTGAAGCGCATCCGGAGCGAGCGGGCGGGGCGCACGCTGCTGCTCGACGGGGGCGACGCGCTGCAGGGGTCGGCGACCGCGCTATGGAGCCGCGGCGAGGACATGCTGCGGGCCACGAATCAGCTCGGCGTCGAGGTGTTCACGGCGCACTGGGAGTTCACCTACGGGCTCGAGCGCGTGCGCGAGCTGTTCGGCGACCGCGAGCGGCGCGGCCGATTCGCCGGCGACTTCGTGGCCCAGAACGTGGTCGAGGCCGGCTGGGGCGAGCGCGTGTTCCGTCCCTACACGCTGCGGGAGGTGGGCGGCGTGCGGGTCGGCGTCATCGGCCAGGCATTTCCCTACACGCCGGTGGCGCATCCGCGGCGCTACGTGCCGGACGTCACCTTCGGCATCCGCGAGGATCAGCTCCAGGCGCTCGTCGACGAGCTGCGCGGCGGGCGCAAGGCCGACTGCGTCGTGCTGCTCAGCCACAACGGGATCGCCGTCGACCTCAAGCTGGCCGGGCGAGTGAGCGGCCTCGACGTGATCCTGGGCGGCCACACCCACGACGGCCTGCCCCAGCCCATCACGGTCGGTCGCACCCTGGTCGTGAACTCCGGGTCGCACGGCAAGTTTCTCAGCCGCCTCGATCTCGACGTGCGGGGCGGCCGCGTCGCCGCCCACCGCTACCGGCTGCTGCCGGTCCTGGCCGGCGCGATCCCCGCCGATCCCGACATGGCGCGGCTCATCGCCGAGGTGCGCGCCCCCCACGAGGCCAAGCTGGGCGAGCGCCTGGCCGTGTCGGACTCGCTGCTCTACCGGCGTGGCAACTTCAACGGGACCTTCGACGAGCTGATCCTCGACGCGCTGATCAAGCGCGCCGACGCCGAGGTGGCGTTCTCGCCGGGCTTCCGATGGGGCGTCACGGTGGTGCCGGGCCAGACGATCACGCTGGAGGACGTCTACGCGCACACCGCGCTGACGTACGCCAACACCTGGGTCCGCGAGCTGACCGGACGCGAGATCGTGCACGTCATGGAGGACGTGGCCGACAACCTCCTGCATCCCGATCCGTACTATCGCCAGGGGGGCGACATGGTCCGCGTCGGTGGCGTGACGTACGCGATCGATCCCGCCCAGTCGATCGGCCGGCGCATCCGCGACGTGCGCGTGGGCGGCCGGCCGCTCGACCCCGGCCGTCGCTACCGGGCTACCGGCTGGGCCTCGGTCGGCGAGGCCGACGGGCCGCCGGCCTGGGACGTGGTCGCCGATCACCTGCGAGCGCTCAAGCGAGTCCGGCTCGATCCGCGATCCCGCGTGCGTGTGCTCTGAGCGCGCGGATCGCCCACGGAGGAATCTCATGACGCTTCGATCATTCGCCTCGCTCGCCGTCGCCACGCTCCTGACGCTGTCGGCCGTGCCGGCCGTGGCCTCCCATCTCAAGGAGCAGCCGCGCAAGCACAAGGTCGTCTATCACCTGAGCGAGGCCGGGGTGGACCAGGCGCGCTTCGTGCTCGGCAACATCAACAACACGCTCACCGGTGTCGGCGGGCCCGGCCACGTCGAGGCCATCGAGCTGGTCGTGCACGGGCCCGCGCTCAAGACCTTCCTGACCGCGACCATCGATCCCCAGCTCAAGGCGGCGCTGGCCGAGCTACAAGCCCAGGGCGTGGTGTTCGGGGCCTGTGGCAACACGATGAAGGCGTTTCAGATCTCGCTCGAGCAGCTCCCGGCCGGCGCGCATCCTCTGCCCCAGGGCGGCGTCGTGCGCATCATGGAGCTGGTGGAGCAAGGCTACGTCTACCTGCGGCCCTGATGCGATAGAGTACCAGGCATGAGAATCGCGCTCGCGCTGCTGATCGCGTTGACGCTGGGCCTGACCCCGACGGCTCCGGCCGCCGCCGACAAGGTCCTCGAGGATCTGCTGTTCGACCTGCAGCTCGTGCCGATGTCGGGGCAGGTGCCGGCCGGCTTCGAGCTGGAGCGGCTCAGCGACGGCAAGATGATCACGCTGGCCGAGCACCGCGGGCGCCCGGTCATGCTGTACTTCTGGGCCACCTGGTGACCGTACTGCACGAGGGAGTTGCCCTCGATCATCGAGAAGATCCACCAGGACTACAAGGACGCCGGGCTGATCATCCTGCCGATCAGCATCGAGGAGGGACGCGGGAAGGTCGTTCCCTGGATGCGCAAGCAGGGCCCGGTGACGACGTCGATCCTGCTCGATCCGGACGGCGACGCCAGTGCCGCGTACCACATCACGGCCACGCCCACGGTCTTCCTGGTGGGGCGCGACGGCAAGCTCGTCGCCAAGGCGCTGGGCACCAAGGACTGGACCTCGCCCCAGGGACGCGCGCTGCTGCAGCACCTGCTCAAGCGGTGATCGCCGGGCCGTGATCGCGGAGCTCGACACCGACGTCCTGATCCTGGGGGCCGGCGGCGCCGGACTCACGGCGGCACTGCACGCCGCGGATGCCTCGCCGAGGCTGCGCGTGACCGTCGCCGTCAAGGGCCTGCTCGGTCGCGCCGGCTGCACGCGCATGGTGCAGGGCGGCTACAACGCCGTCCTCACCGAGCCCGACTCGCTCGACGCCCACCTGCTGGACACGCTGGCCGGCGGCGGCTGGATCAACGACCAGGAGCTGGTGTGGACGCTGGTCACCGAGGCGCCGCGCCGGGTGCTGGAGCTGGAGTCGCGCTACGGCTGCCTGTTCGACCGCACGGCGGCCGGGCGCATCCACCAGAAGCCGTTCGCCGGCCAGAGCCACGACCGCACCATCCACAAGGGCGACCTCACGGGCATCGAGATCATGAACCGGCTCACCGAGCAGGTGGTGGCGCGGCCGGCGATCAGCGCGCTCGAGGAATGCCGCGCGGTCGAGCTGCTGCTGGACGACCACGGCCGCGCGGCCGGCGCGCTCCTGCTCGACATGCGCGCCGGCACGTTCGTGCTGGCGCGGGCCCGCGCCACGCTGCTGGCCATGGGCGGCGGGCCCACCATGTACCGCGTCATCGCGTGCTCGGCCGACAAGTCCGCCGACGGCATCGCGCTGGCCTACCGCGCCGGGTTGCCGCTGCGCGACATGGAGATGGTGCAGTTCCATCCCACCGGCCTCGTCATTCCGGGCTCGCTCATGACCGGCGCGCTGCTGGAAGAAGGGCTGCGCGGCGCCGGCGGCCACCTGCGCAACGGCCTCGGCGAGCGCTTCATGGCTCGCTACGACGCGGCCCGCATGGAGCGCTCCACCCGCGACCTCGTCTCGCGGGCGTCGTTCCTGGAGGTGGTCGAGGGGCGGGGCACGCCCAATGGCGGCGTGTGGATCGACGTCTCCCATCTCGGCGCCGACGTGGTCGAGCGCAACTTCCGCGGCATGGTCAAGCGCTGCCGCGACTTCGGCCGCGACCTCGCGCGCGGCCCCGTCGAGGTCGGTCCCACCGCCCACTTCCTGATGGGCGGCGTGGTCATCGACTCCGCCTGCCGCACGTCCGTCGAGGGGCTCTTCGCCGCCGGCGAGGACACCGGCGGCGTGCACGGCGCCAATCGGCTCGGCGGCAACGGCGTCGCCGAGTCCACGGTGTTCGGCGGCCTGGCCGGTGACACCATCGCGGCGTTCGTGGACGGCCGGGCGGCGCCGCGCGTGTCGGCCGCCGCGCTGGCGCCCAGCGTGGCCGCGCTGACGGCGCCGTTCACGCGCGCGGGCGGCCCCGCGCTCTACGAGCTGCAGCACGCGCTGCGCGAGGTGATGTGGGAGGGCGCCGGCCTCGTGCGCGACCGCACCAGCCTGCGTGCGGCGCTGGCGGAGATCGACCGGATCGACGCCGGGCTGGACGCGGTCGGCGTGACCGGCGACCCGTCGCTGAACACCGCGTGGCAGGACTGGCTCAGCCTGCGCAACCAGACGCTGACCGCGCGCCTCATCGTGCTCTCGGCGCTCGAGCGGCGCGAGAGCCGGGGCGCCCATTTCCGCCGCGATTTTCCGGCGCCGGCGGCGGGGCCGCCGGTGATCGTGCGCGTGCACCGAGGGGACGGCGGGCCGGTGATCACGACGGCGCCGGTGGTCTTCACGCGCAGGACGCCGGCGAGCGCCGCGTCGCCGACCATGGTCGAGATCGGCGACTGACGCCTGGCCTATTGCCGGCGCCAGCGCTACGCTGGGGGAACATATGCCTGAACGCTACGACCCCGAGGAGGAATCTCGCCACTGGATCTTCTCCCGTTACGCGTCTCGACTGCTGTTACTCGGAGTGCTGCTCATCGTCCTCAGCCTGATCCTGCGGCACCAGACCGCCGGAGAGGCCGGGCAGCCGAAAGCCACAGGAGAAGTGGTCGCGTTGCTGCTCGATCTTCTGCTGGAGGCCGGCAAGGCGTTACTCATCACCGGGGCCATCGCGTGGGTCCTCGAGGTCGCACACGTCGTCTCCTACGTCGAGGACCGGCTCTTTCGCGTGTTCCTCAGCACGCGATTCCTGGCCAAGCTGTCGCTGGATACGTTGGGCGAGGTGCATCGAGCCGTCACGAAGTTCCTGGTCGGCGGTCCCGATGACGCCGACGGCGAGAGCTTCTACTCGTACCTCCGCAACCACCACATCAAGCTGGCCGGCGAGACGTATCGACGGAACCTTGACGTAACGGTGGAAATCGAGCCGCATGGCGACGCACCGACCGTGAAGCAAACGACCATCGTCCAGTACACGGTTGTGCCGATCAGAACCCGTGGCACCACGAAGTATCGGGTCCCCAGCCCGCTCGTCGTCGACGCGATTCCTGGTGTGAAGGCCGAGGATCACGTCTCAGAGTGGCTCTCCCGCGTGCTCTATCAGAGCGGTAAGACCATCGAGAACACAACCCGACAGATCGCCAGTATTCGCGACGAACACGTGGACCGCGTGCAGGTGAGTTAGGACTTCGAGTCTGATGTCGGCGAAGAGCTGACCTACTACGAAAAGACCGTGACGATCGTCCAGCATCGGTTCCCGTGGGCGGTCGTCGTGCGGATCGCCGGTCGGACGAAGGACGTGACCCTGTCCGTCCGGTGGCCGGGAGCACAGCATTTCCACGTCCGGGCCTTCGGCTTGTTGAGCGCGCGGCGCACCGAGACGCTCACGAACCTCGGCGTTACTTTTCACTACGACGACTGGATGGTGACCGGCCACGGCATCATGGTGAGCTGCTATCCACCGGATGGATACCGCCTGTTCCCGGAGCTGCCGAGAGAATAGGCGCGGGCGACGAGAGGGGGCCGACGCTGGATGCGCCGGAGGAGACGTAGCTGCTAGATCTGCTTTTCGAGGTCTCGCATTGTCTTCTCCTTTCGGGCTCTGAACGACATTCAGAGTATACCACTCACCGGGCGGGGAGCGATGAGCCGCGCGAGGTGGCTCTGGAGTATCATCCCTCGCTATGGAGCGGATCATTTTCAGTGGCGCCACGCTCATCGACGGCAGCGGCGCGCCGCCGGTGGCCGGCCGCGCCGTCGTGGTGGAGGGCGGGCGCATCACCGCCGTGGTCGCCGAGCGTGACGCGCCGCCCGGGACGGTGCGTCGCCTCGACGGGCTGACGCTGCTGCCCGGGCTCATCAACTGCCACGTCCACCTCTGCTTCGGCGGCGAGGCCGATCCCGCGGCCGCGATGCTCAAGGACGCCTACGCCGCCACCGTCATCAATGCGACGCTGCGCGCCCGGCAGACCGTCGAGGCCGGCGTCACCACCGTGCGCGACCTCGGCGGGCGCGACTACGCCGAGCTGAGCGTGCGCGACGCCGTGCGCGCCGGCACTATCCCCGGGCCGCGAATGCTGTGCGCCGGCCGCGGCATCTGCATCACCGGCGGCCACGGCTGGCACCTCATCGGCCGCGAGTCCGACGGCCCCGACGAGGTGCGCAAGGGCGTGCGCGAGCAGATCAAGGCCGGCGCCGACGTCATCAAGCTCTTCGCCACCGGCGGGGTGATGACGCCGGGCGTGGATCCGAACTCCGCCCAGCTCACCCTCGACGAGATCCGCGCGGCGATCGAGGAGGCCCGCAAGGCGGGCCGCCGTACCGCCGCCCACGCCCAGGGCACCGACGGCATCGCCAACTGCCTGGAGGGCGGGATCACGACGATCGAGCACGGCATCTTCCTGACCGAGGTGCTCTGCAAGCGCATGGCCCAGGACGGCGTGGCCCTGGTGCCGACGCTCATCGCGCCCGCGGCCATCGCGGCGGGCGGCGTGGCGGCCGGCATCCCGGAATTCGCGGTGCGCAAGTCCGAGGCCGTGCGCGAGCGTCACGCCGAGAGCTTCCAGATGGCGCTGCGCCTGGGGGTGCCGATCGCGGCGGGCACCGACGCCGGCACGCCGCTGAACGGCCACGGCTCGATGGTGCCGGAGCTTTCGCTGATGGTGAAGGGTGGGCAGGCCCCGCTCGACGTCATCCACTCCGCCACCGCCGGGGCCGCCCGGGCCCTCGGCCTCGAGGGCGAGACCGGCCGCGTGTCACCCGGCCTGGCCGCCGACCTGCTGGCGGTGGCCGGCAATCCGCTCGAGCGCATCGGCGTGCTCGACGAGGTGCGACTGGTGATGGCCCGGGGACGACTGATCGTGAATCGCGTCTGAGAAAAAGGAGGACGTCATGACGTTCGACGGCGAGCGGTTCGTCACGCGCTTCAACAGCGTCTGGAACGGCCACGACCTCGACGGGATCCTGGCCATGATGACCGACGACGTGATCTTCGAGGCCTCGTTCGGCAAGGACCCGTGGGGCTCGCGCGTGGTCGGCAAGACGGCGGTGCGAGAGTTCCTCGGCGACATGTTCGAGCGCATCCCCGACATCCGCTGGGACGAGACGCGCCACGCCGCGCATCCGGACCTGGTGGTGGTGGAGTGGGTGACGAGCGGCACCCCGCGCGGCGCCGGCCGCTTCGAGACCCACGGCTGCGACATCCTGACCGTGCGCGACGGGAAGATCGCGGCCAAGCGCTCCTATCGCAAGGCGACGCTCTGAGCGAGGCATCGGCGGGCAGGGACAGGCGCGGGGCACCGGCGGGGGGCTGAGCGCGATGGCCCGTCCGCGCACCTGGATCGCGCTGCTGATCGGCGCTGCGGTCGTGCTGGCTGCCGTGCTCACGCCGATCGTCTTCGATCTCTCGCCCCGATGATCGAGACGCGGCGCGTCCTGCGGCGCCAGTGGGCCACCGCCGAGGGCTGGCGCGGCACGCGAGCGGGCATGTGGGCGTGGCTCCTGCAGCGCGCCGCCGCCGTCGCGCTGCTGGGCGTCGTGGCCGTGCATCTCGTCAATCCGTTCCGGCGCGGGGTGCAGGCCGCACTGCTGGCGCTCGTGCTGCTCCACGCGCTGCTCGGTGTGCGCTCGCTGCTGCTGGACTTCGGACTCCCCCTGCGCTGGCACCGCGCGTTGTTCGCGCTGGCGCTCCTGCTCGGCGTCGTGCTGTTCGCCGCGGTCTGGCGGTGGCGGTGGTATTAGGGCTCACAAGCGAGGTGCGGGGATGAAGGTCCTTATCAAGAGCGCGTGGGGCTCGGCCGATCCGACGCAGGCTGCGTTCGCGTTTCATCATGCCACCGCGTTCGCCGACGCCAGGCACGAGGTGCAGATCTTCCTCCTCGGCGAGGCGGTCAGCCTCATGCGGACGGTCGTGGCGGGCTCGGTCATTCCCGTGGGCTGGCCACCGCTCTCCGAGGCGCTGGACACGGTCATCGCCCATCGGGTTCCGATTCACGTCTGAGGCGCCTGCTCGAGGGCCCGTGGGGTCCTGGAGTCCGACCTGGCCGGCAAGAACGCGAGCTTCTCCAACCCCGCCGGGTTCGTCGGCCTCGTCGAGTGGGCCGACAAGATCCTGACGGAGTAGCACGCGATTGCGATGGCCGGGCGTCGGCGCTAGGATCGTTCGCGGACGGGCCCGGAGGAGTGCCGTGATGGCCGGCCCGCAAGGGGAGAGCTCATGAAGAAGCGCGCGTCGGCCAAGAACATCAAGCGCAAGGCCAAGGCCATCGGGGATCTGCCGGTCGCCAAGAAGAAGAGCGGCGCCGTGAGGGGCGGCATGGCGGCGCTGGCCATCGACGACTACGCGTCCACCAACTACCTATCGGCCTGAGTCACGGCTGGACGTCGAACCAGAGGGGCTTGGCGTTGTCGGGAGCCCCGTTGTAGTTCGTGGTGATCTCCTCGCCCTCCTCGATGGTCCGGAGCGCGACGAAGCGGATCGTTCCGCTCTCGGGCTGGCACTGGAAGACCGCGTTCGGCTGATACGAGTGATTGCACAGCGAGCAGAGGCCCAGCAGCAGCGCGGCCTCCTCCTCGTCGGCGCCCCAGAGAAAGTAGTAGTCGCCCAGCACCGTCCGGTCCAGGTGCTCGACCTCGGCACGCGGCACCACGACCACCGGCCCCTCCTCGATGATCGCGCCGGCCTCGATCCGCCGGCCGGCGAACACCCCGCGGCCCTTGCCCGGGCTCGGGCCCACCACGATCATGGCGCTGCCGGCCCCAGCGCCTTGCAGTACAGGATGCAGTCGTCGCCCGGACGATAGAAATCGGGGATGCGACCGACCACCGTGTAGCCGGCCTCGTCGTAGAAGGCGCGTGCCCGCGCGTAGCCCGGGCTGGCGCTCGTCTCGAGCACGAGCCGCTCGCCGCCGCGCGCGCGCACGAACGCCTCGGCGTGGGCCTGCAAGGCGCGCCCGACGCCCCGGGCCTGAGCGCTCGGGTGGACGCAGATCCAGTAGAGGTGCCACGTGCCCTGGGTCAGCGGCGTCTGGCCCACGCAGACGTACCCGCGCACACGCCCCTCCACCTCGGCGGCGAACAGGGGGTAGTCACCGTCGAGACCGCCGGCCAGGCCGGCGTCGAGAACCTCCAGGGCGACGCGAACCTCCTCCTCCGTGAACGCGCCGCAGGCCACGAGCGCCTCGCGGACCTCGAGGCGATCGCCGGGCCGGAGCTCGCGAACGGTCACGCCCACGCGAGCTGGGCGCGGACGAAGCGCTCCCACGTCCACCCGGCCTCCACGACAGCCCGATGGATACCCACCTCGGGTGCGATCTCGGGGTTGGGATTGACGTCCAGCACCCGCGGGTCGCCGGCGGCGTCGAGACGGACGTCCACGCGCACGTAGCCGCGCGCGCCGACCGCCCGCCAGGCTCCCCGGGCCGCGGCGACGATCGCCTCGCGCAGGCTCTCGTCGAGGTCGAGCTCGTAGGAGAGCGGGGAGTTGGCAAAGTCGGCGCTCTCGATGTCCCACTTGGCCGCGTAGGTGATCAGCCGGAGCCCGGCCTGGAACCGTGTCTCGCCGATCGACACGTGGTCGGGCTCGGCCCCGCCCCACAGCGAGACGACGAACTCGCGGCCGGGTAGGAACTCCTGGATCACGACCGGGCCCCCGATCCGCGCGCGGGCCCGCGCCAGCGCGCGCTCGTCCTCGCAGATCGAGTCGTGGTCGACGCCCGCCGAGCCGTCCTGATCCGCCGGCTTGACGATGCACGGGAAGCGGTCCTCACGCGGCACCGGCACGTCCAGGCCGGCCAGCACGACGTCGACCCGGTCTTTGCGCCGGCAGAGGGCCAGCGTCTCGCTGCCCGAACCGGTGAAGCGGACGCCCGCCCACTCGAGGAGTGCGGCGACGTGGGGCTCCAGCTCGGGCCGGCCGAGCGGGGCCTCGCAGAGGTTGAAGACCACGTCGGGTACGTGGGCGTCCAGCAGCGCCAGGATCTCGCGCGGCTCGCCACGCACCTGGGCTACGGCAGCCCCGGGCAAGACCTCAGCGATGCCTTGCGCCGCCGGCTGCAGATCGAACTCCCACACGCGCCGCCCCGGGGCGACGGCTTCCGGCGGCGCGGTGTGCAGAATCAGCACGTTCATGGCGGCGGCGAGTGCGTCGCTCAGACGATCCGCACGCCGGTGCGCTTGGCGGCGTCGAGCAGCACGCCCTGGACGAGGCGGTCGTAGGAGCGCGTCGGCGCGGCGAGGATGACGAGGTCGCTGTTGTCGGGGTCGAGGCCGGGCAGCGGGTTGCACTCGATGAACCGCGGAGCACCCGCCGCGTCGAGCCGGAAGTCGATCCGCGCGAAGTCACGGCACCCGAGCAGGCGGTAGGCGAGGAGCGCGAGCCGGCGGAGCGTGTCGAGGACCGCCGCCGGCAGGCGCGGCGGCACGTGATAGCGCACGCGACGGCGCCAATCGCGCTTGACCTCGATCGAGTACACGAACGGAGTCCCGCCGTCGGCCGGCGCGATCTCCATCAATCCCAAGATTTCCGCGCCGGCGCCGTTGCCGGTGACGCCGACGGTGACCTCGGCGCCAGGCAGGTACTCCTCGACGAGCACGGGACAGCCGTAGCGGGCCCGGAGCCGGCGGCTGCGCTCGACGGCACCGGCGAGGTCGTCGACCACCGCGTCCTCGCGGATGCCCTTGCTCGATCCCTCGTCGTTGGGCTTGACGATGACCGGGTAGCGCAACGATGCGAGCCCACGCTCGTCGTCCTCGCGCTCGAGCAGGACGGCGGGTGCCACCGGTACCTCGGGCGACACCGCGCGGCGGGCCAGCGCCTTGTCGAGGGTGAGCGCCAGGGTGAGCGTGTCGGAGCCGGTGATGGGGACGCCCAGCAGCTCGCACACGGCGGCGGGGATGGCCTCGCGGCAGCGGCGGCCCGAGCCCTCCGCGATGTTGAAGGCGAAGTCGTATCGCCCCTCGTCCAGTCGCCACGGCAGGTGCCGATCGGCCGGCAGTGTGTCGACCTTGACGCCCAGCGCTTCGATCGCCCGGGTGATGGCGGTGATGGTCTCGGGGCGATCGAACTCCTCGAAGGCGTCGTCCGGCAGCCCGGGCGGCGTCGGGTCGGGTCGCGGATTGTGCAGGAGCGCGATCTTCATCGGGCTGGGCCGGGCCGGCCCGAGCGCGCCGGCGCCCGCTCGGCGTCGCCCCAGAACCACTCGACCGTGGCCTCGGCTCGACGCGCGACCAGCCATTCGTCGAACAGGAGCCCGGTGATCAGCTCGCGCATCGGCGCGTCGAGCCGGGCGCGCGTGACGCGAAGCACGCGCACGACGTCCCACCCCGAGGCGCTCTCGATCGGGCCCACGACCCCTCCGGGTGACGCGGCGAAGACCGCTCGGGCGTATCGCGACGCCAGGTCCCGGCGCTGGACCGTCTCGATCTCGCTGCTCGTGGGCGTGATCTCGCCGGCCGCGATTGCCTCTTCGACGGCCTGCGCCATCGTCACCCCGCGCGGGCGCAGCCGGCGGGCGACGCGGCGCGCGGCGTCGCGGTCGGCCACGCGCACCCGCGCCAGGGTCGCCGTGTCGAGCTGACGGCGATGGCGGGTGAAGTACGCGCCGACGCGTCCGCCCGCGATCTGCCGGCGCAGCTTCGCCGCGATCACCTGTCGCCGGATCTCGTGCTCGAGGTCGTCGACCGTCCAGCCGCGCTGGCGCAGCCACGCATCCCTGGTCGCGACCGAGGCGAGACCGTGCCTCGTGCGGAACGCGTCGACCGCGCGCCGCACCTCGACGTCCGACGCCTCGATGCCGTGAGCGTCGACGGCCTCGCGAACGAGGCAGCCGTCCACCAAGCTCGTCAGCAGACCCGCGTCGTACCAGAGGGCATCGAGATAGCCCATGACCGTCTGCATGTTCAGCGTGCGGCCGTTGACCCGCAGCAGATCGCCCTCGCGCGCGTGATGGGCATGGCG
>JBGQLG010000162.1:0-12172 GCA_041499965.1 Methylomirabilia bacterium | reverse complement strand
GCCCAGCCGACGTCCAGCCGCTTGCCCAGCCAGCCGGGCGTCGCGGTCCCCGCGTCCAGGACCAGCCCCTCCGCATCGTGTCGCGCCCGCAAGACCTGCACGGCGTCGCCGAGCACCCCCGGAGGACGTGGGACCTCGGGCAAGACCCGACCGTCCGGCCTGCGGAACCGAAGCGCGCCATCCGGCTGTCGATCGACCTGGTAGCCCTCCTCGTGCACGGCGCGGTAGTGCCGCCGGCAGAGCAACGCGAGATTCGAGAGCGTGGTGGGACCACCCTGAGCCCAGTGACGGATGTGATGGCCCTGACCAACCCGGACTCCGCAGCCCGGGAAGCGGCAGCCGCGGTCGCGGTGGTGGAGCGCTCGCCGTAGCGCCGGGGGAATCGTCCGGGTTCGCGCGCCGACCTCCACCACCCGCCCATCGCGGTCGTGCCGCATCACCACCCGGCTGGCATCGCACGCCAGGCGCTGGGACGTTCCAGCTGGAACGCGCGCGCCGTCTTCGAGGACTGACTGGCCCGGGTGATCCGGGTCCGCCAGGACTTCGGCATCGACGTGGACCACCACCTGGTAGCGCTCGCCCGGGGCGCCGGGGTCGATGCCGTGGTGCAGGGCCGTCTCCGCGAGCAGCGCCAGCGCGTCCGCCTGCTGCTGGACCATCGTCGGCGGGTCGCGATCCGGCTCTTGGTCGCGGCTCCGCTGATACAGGCTCTCGCGGGCCGCGGCCAGCGCCTGCAAGAGCAGCGCGCCGATCTCCGCAGTCAGGCGCCCGCGGATCCTGACGGTACCGTCTGTGTCGGGATAGACGTGCAGCGCCCGGCTCGCGTGCCGCAGTACTTCCTCGCGGGCCTCGGCCTGCCGGTCCACCCGGCGCCAACCGCGGACGATCCGCTCGACGTGCTCTGTCGTGCCGGCACGCCCCACGGCCAGCAGTCGCTCCTCGGTCTCGGGCGTGGCCACGCGCGTCAGCTCCCGGACCTTGGAGTACGACAGCTCCCCGCGGGCGAGGGCCTGGGCCAGCAGCGGCAATGTGCCGAGCGCGCGCGCCACTCGCACGTGCTCGCGGGCCGCGCCGGGGGCCAGGCCCACGCGCCAGCTCAGCCAGGCGGCGCAGGAGATGAAGCCGGTGTTCCAGCCCTCGCGGGCGTCGAACTCGCGGATGAGGTCGAGCAGGCGCGCGGTCGCGGCGTCGAGATGCGCCGACAACTCGGCGATCTCGTCGCCCAGTTGATCCAGCGAGAGCATCTGCATAGCGAGCCTCCCTTCTGCTGGGGCGACTCTACACCGCGGTTTTGGGGGCTCCTGGGAGGCGCGGTGAGCGGCGAAGACGACGCGATCCGAAATTTGCCCGACGAAGCGCCCCGTTCAGATTCTGAGGGGCTCCGTGGCCCGGTGGATGGCTGCCAGCCGACAGTTGCCAGCGTGCGGCCACTGCGCGCGCCGGAGATTGTCAAGTGTCGACGATTTCAGACAGTGCTCAACTCGCCGGTCGGCGCCGCGCCTCCCACTCGTCGAGCGTTCGAGGCCAATCATCGTGCAGCAGCCGCGAGAGCGAACGATCGGCCAGCATCCGCCCGCCCGTCTGGCAGCGCGCGCAGTAGTTGGTCTCGTTGTCCGCGTAGACGATGCGTTGCACCGGCGCGCCGCACTCCGGGCACGGCTTGCCGTAGCGGCCATGCACGGCCATGTCGGGGCGGAACGCCGTCACGCCCTCCGGAAAGTCCTCACCGGCCTCGCGCCGGAGCCGCTCGATCCACGCCACCAGCACCACGCGCGTCGCCTCGTACAGCCGCCGGACCTCGTCGTCGTCGAGCGCCTGGCTGTGCTTCACCGGTGACAGGCGCGCGCGATGCAGAATCTCATCGGAGTACGCGTTGCCGATGCCGCTGAACACGCGCGGGTCGGTCAGCACGCGCTTGAGCGTGTGGTTCTCGGCGGTCAGCGCCGTCCGGAATGCCGCCAGGTCGGCGTCGAGTACATCGATACCACCGGGGTCGTGGGCGCGCAGCGCCGCCTCGCCGCGCACGACGTCGAGCGATGCACGCTTCTTGGTGCCCGCCTCGGTCAGCGTCAGAGTGCCGGTCGAGAAGTCAAACGCGGCCAGGCCGATCTTGCCGGGGGGCTTGGCTCCGGCCGCCTTCCAGTGCAAACGTCCGGCGATCATGAGGTGGATCACCAGGAACAGCTCGTCCTCCAGCGCGAGGACCATACGCTTGCCGAGGCGGCGCAGCCCGGTGACGGTCTTGCCGGTGACGGCGCTCACCGGCGGATCGACCGAGCGGAGCAGGAAGGGCGTGAGCAGTCGCACCCGCTCCAGACGCGCGCCCACGACGCGGCGCGCCAGCGCCTCGAGATAGACGGTGACGTCGGGGAGCTCGGGCACGGCTACGGCCGGAGCAGCGCGTACAGGAGGCGGTCGCCGGTGCGCCCGTCCTTGGTGACGGCGAGGCGAGCCCGGCCCTCGAGCGTGTAGCCGGCCTTCTCGAGCACGCGCGCCGAGGCCGGGTTCCACTCGAAGACCCAGGCCTCCAGGCGGCACAGGTCGAAGTGCGCGAACGCGTACTCGGTGAAGGCGCCGAGCACCTCGGTGGCGATGCCGCGCCCCCAGAACGGCTCCCCGAGCCAGTAGCCGATCTCGGCGGAGCGGCGGAAGACGTCGACGCCGAGCTCGATGCCGACGCCGCCCACCGCGGCGCGGTCCACGACGATCGCGCCGCTCGTGGCCGGCGTCGGGGCGGTGGCTCTCGCGATCCAGTCGTCGGCGTCGGCGGCCGTGTAGGGATGCGGGAAGCGATCGCGCAGGTTGCGCGAGACGTTCCGATTGTTCGCGTAGCGCACCAGCGAAGCCTCGTCCCCGCGGCGCCACGGCCTCAGCGTGCAGTGCGCCAGCTCCAGCAGCACGCTCAGACGGCCTCGACCTCCACCCGCGCGTCGAAGGCGGCCTGGCCGCCGGAGAAGCCGAGCGCGTGGAAGGTATCGACGGCGGCGTCAGCGACGACCGGGGCGCCGGACGTGAGCTCGTTGAGGCCGGCCCAGCCGTCACGCATCCACACGGTGCCGGCCGGGATCTTGTTCGTCACCCGCGCCCGTGCGCGCATCTGGCCGCGCGCGTTGTGAATGCGGATCGTCGCGCCGTCCCCGACGCCGCGCTTGGCGGCGTCGGCCGGTGAGATCCACAGCGCCGGCTCGGGGTCGGCCTTGGCCAGGCTGGGCAGCGCCCGGCCGTGGTCATAGAAGCTGTGGAAGTGCGTGAGCGTGCGCCCCTGCTGCAACGCCAGCGGGTAGGGCGAGGCGGCCGGCGGCTCGTACACCGGCAGCGCCGGCAGGCCGAGACCCGCGGCGCGCTCGGAGTACAGCTCGATCTTGCCCGACGGCGTCGCGAACTTCAGATCGGGGTGGGCGACGTGCGAGATGTTGAGCGGGCGTATCCCGCCCTCGGCGGCCAGCGCTGCGACGGTGGCATGGCCGGTCGCCGGATGCGCCAGGATCGCGTCGAGCGGCCCGCTCTCGCTGTCCCACGGGAAGAAGTCCGTCAGGCCGAGGCGGCGGGCCAGCTCCTGTAACACCCACGCGCCGGGTTTCGTCTCGCCCGGCGCCTCGAGCACCTTCGGCATCAGGTAGAGATGCGTGTTCGTGCTCTTGCAGCCGAGCTCCTCGAGCCAGGCGGTAGCGGGCAGCACCACGTCGGCGAAGCGGCGCGCCGTGTCGTTCATGAACAGCTCGTACGACACGACCAGCTCCTGGCGGGCCAGCCCCGAGGCCACGCGCGTGGCGTCGGCGAACGACGAGAGCATGTCGGTGCCGAACAGCAGCATGACGCGTACCGGACCGTCGACCATGGCGTCGGTGATGCGCTCCATCTGGTTGGGGATGCGCTCGTCGAGCGGGCGCCGGTCGTCGGGGACGATGCCGGTCAGGCCCTGGCCGTGGGCCGCGCTACCGTGGCGCGGGCCGAAGCCGCCGCCCGCGATGCCCACGTTGCCGGTGAGCGCGGGCAGGCAGCCGATCGCGCGGGCGCCCGTCCAGGAGCCGGCGCCCTTGTGCATGCTGCTGCCGCCCAGCACGATCATGGCCGGGCGCGTGGTTGCGTAGCGACGGGCCAGGGCGACGATGCGCTCGGCCGGCACGCCGGTGATCGCCGCCGCCCACGCGGGCGAGTGGTGCGCGACGTGCGCCGCCAGCGCCTCGAAGCCCACCGTGTGACGCGCGACGAAATCGCGGTCCCACAGCCCCTCGGCCACGATCACGTGCATGAGCGCCAGGGCCAGCGCCGCGTCGGTGCCCGGCCGCACCAGCATCGTCTCGTCGGACTGCGCGGCGGCCTCGGTCTCGCGCACGTCGATCGTGACCACGTGGGCGCCGCGGCGCCGGGCCGCCGCAAGGTGGCGCCCGGTGTTGGGCTGCGAGGCGAGGTTGGCGCCCCACAGCACGATGAGCTGGGCGTGCGCGCCCATGTCCTCCTTGGTGTTGGTCTCGAGGATGCCGGTGAGGCCGAGGCCATAGGCGCCGAGGCCCCAGCAGATCATCGTGGGGCTCCACCAGTGCGCACCGTAGAGGTTGGCGAAGCGGCGCAGCAGGTGCGACGCCACGCGCGTGCCGTAATTGTTGGCGAAGAAGCCGTGTCCCGACCACGTGCCGACCGCCGCCGGCCCGGCGGCGCGCATCCGAGCGACGATGAGATCGAGCGCCTCGTCCCACGTCGCCCGGCGCCACTCGTCGCTCCCGCGCCGGGCACGGATCATCGGGTGGAGGAGGCGCGCCTCGTTGCCGATGATCTCGCGCGAGGCCTGGCCGCGGATGCACAGGAAGCCCTGACTGTCGGGGTTGTCGGGGTCGCCGCGCACGCCGAGCAGCCGGCCGTCCTCGACGTCGACCAGCATGCCGCAGAGCGTGGGGTGGCAGTTCATCGGGCACATCGTGCGGACGGTGAGGCGGCCGGACGGCGTCATGCGCAAGATGATACCTCGCCTTGACAGCACGGCGAGGGGGGTGGTACCAACGGCGCCACCATGGCTATCGACCCCGGCAGCATTCAGGCGCTCACGTTCGACGTGTTCGGAACGGTCGTGGACTGGCGGAGCAGCATCACCCGCGAGGGCGAAGCCGTCGGCCGCGCCCACAACCTCCAGGTGGATTGGACGGCCTTTGCCGATGCCTGGCGCGGGCTCTATCAGCCCAACATGGACAAGGTCCGCTCCGGCGCCATCGGCTGGACGAAGCTCGACGACCTGCACCGCATGGCCCTCGATCAGCTCCTCGTCGACTTCAAGATCACCGGGCTCACCGAGGCGGAGATCGACCACCTCAACCGGGCCTGGCACCGGCTCGATCCGTGGCCCGACGTGGTCTCCGGCCTCACGCGGCTCAAGCGCCGGTTCATCCTGGCCACGCTCTCCAACGGCAACGTCGCCCTCATGGTCAACATGGCCAAGCGCGCGGGGCTGCCGTGGGACACGATCCTCGGCGCCGAGGTGGCGCGCCACTACAAGCCGCAGCGCGAGGCCTACCTGACGACGGCGGCCCTGCTGGGGCTGCGGCCGGAGCAGTGCCTGATGGTCGCCGCCCACAACAATGATCTCGCGGCGGCCAGCTCGTTCGGCCTGCGCACCGCCTTCGTGCCGCGCCCCCTCGAGCGTGGCCCCGGCGGCAAGGTCGACGTCAAGCCCGCCCGCGAGTGGGACGTCATCGCCGACAGCTTCGAGGATCTGGCCACCCGCCTCGGCTGCTGACGCTTCGCGGCTCGCGTAGAATCGGTGGCCATGCACGCCTACCGGGCGATCGTCGACAAGCGTGACCAGCGGGCCTTCCTGCCGCGGCCCATTCCCGAGGATGCGCTGCGGCGTATCCTGCAAGCCGGGCGGATGACCGGCAGCTCCAAGAACAGCGAGCCCAACCGGTTCGTGGTCGCCCGCGACCGCGCGCGGCTGGCGGCGATCGGCGCGCTGGGCGCCCGCGCGCGGTGGCTGGCCGCCGCCGCCGCCGTCATCGTGTTCGTGCAGACGCAGCGACACGAGTACGACGCCGGACGCTGCGCGCAGAACATGATGCTGGCGGCCTGGGCCGACGGCATCGGCTCGTGCCCGGCCCACGTGCCGGAGGCGGAGCTGGGCGCCCTGCTCGCCGTGCCGCCGGGCCTGCACGTCAACCGGGTGCTCGGCTTCGGCTACATCGATCCCGAGCGGGCGGGGCCGCCGCGGTCCGTGGCCCGGCGGCGGCTGCCGATCGAGGAGCTCACGCACTGGGAGGGCTGGCGAGCGTGACGCAACCGCCCGTCGCGCCCCGCGTGCCCCGGACGGAGGTCGTCCACGGTGACGTCCGTGTCGACGACTACTTCTGGCTCCGCGACAAGGACTCGCCCGACGTCACCGCCTACCTGGAGGCCGAGAACGCCTACACCGACTCCGTGATGAAGCCGAGCGAGGCGTTCCAGGAGTCGCTCTACCGCGAGATGCTGGCCCGTATCAAGGAAGACGACCAGAGCGTGCCGTACCCGTACGGAGCCTGGCTCTACTACTCGCGCACGGAGACGGGCAAGCAGTACGCGATCCACTGCCGCAAGCGCGCGGCCGACGGCCCCGAGGAGATCACCCTCGACCTCAACGCCCTGGCCGAGGGCCACGAGTTCCTCGCCCTCGGTGCCTACGCGGTGAGCGACGACGGCCGCTGGCTCGCCTACACGCTCGACGTCACCGGCTTTCGCGACTACACCCTCTACGTGAAGGACCTCGTCACCGGCGCGCTGGCCGCCGAGCGGATCGACAACGTCTCGAGTGTGGCCTGGGCGGCCGACTCGGTGACGCTGTTCTACGTGCTGGAGGACGAGGCCAAGCGCCCGTTCCGGCTCTGGCGCCACCGGCTGGGCGCGCCGGTGGCCGGCGACGTGCTGCTCTACGAGGAGACCGACGCGCTGTTCCGGCTCGGCGTGTGGCGCTCGCGCAGCCGGGCCCTGCTCTTCGCCGCGACGGGCAGCTTCACGACGACCGAGGTGCGCT
The DNA here is from genome assembly GCA_041499965.1 of Methylomirabilia bacterium. Taxonomy (GTDB): domain Bacteria; phylum Methylomirabilota; class Methylomirabilia; order Rokubacteriales; family CSP1-6; genus AR5. The sequence goes on along the minus strand of JBGQLG010000162.1, from coordinate 5,181 downwards.
GGCTGCCGGCCGGCGAGCCCACCGGCGACTGGACGCTGGTGCTGGCCCGCGAGAAGGACCACGAGTACTCGGTGGACCACGGCGTGGGGCCGGCCGGCGACCTGTTCTACATCCGCACCAACGGCGGCGGCCGCCGGAACTTCCGCCTGGTGGTGACGGCGGCCGCCGATCCGCGCCCCGAGCGCTGGCAGGAGCTGATCGCCCATCGCGACGACGTCATGCTCGAGGACGTCGACGTCTTCGCCGGCCACTACGTCGTCCACGAGCGGGGCGACGGTCTCATCCGCCTGTGCATCACCGTGCCGGGCGGCGACACCCACCACGTCGAGTTCCCGGAGCCGACCTACGAGGTCTCCGCCGACGCCAACGCCGAGTTCGCCACGCCGCACTACCGGCTGCGCTACCAGTCATTCGTGACGCCGGGGTCGGTCTACGACTACGACGTGGCCGCCCGGCGCCTGCTCCTGCTCAAGCGGACGCCGGTGCTGGGCGACTTCGATCCCGTCCACTACCGCTCCGAGCGCGTGCACGCCACGGCGCCCGACGGTACCCGCGTGCCGATCTCGCTCGTGTACCGCGCGGGGACGCCCCGCGACGGCACCAGCCCCCTGTTCCTGACGGGCTACGGCGCCTACGGCATCCCGTACCCGGTCACCTTCTCGTCGAGCCGGCTCAGCCTGCTCGATCGCGGGGTGACGGTGGCCATCGCCCACATCCGCGGCGGCGGCGAGCTGGGCAAGCGCTGGCACGACGAGGGACGCATGCTCGCCAAGCGCCACACCTTCACCGACTTCATCGCCGCCGCCGACGCGCTGGTGGCGGCCGGCTACACGGCCCACGACCGCCTGGTCATCGAGGGGGGCAGCGCCGGGGGCCTGCTGATCGGGGCCGTGCTGAATCTGCGACCCGACCTCGGCCACGGTGCGCTGATGCGGGTGCCGTTCGTGGACGTGATCAACACGATGCTCGACGAGTCGCTGCCGCTCACGGTCGGCGAGTTCGAGGAGTGGGGCAACCCCAAGATCCGCGAGCACTACGCGTACATGAAGACGTACTGCCCGTACACGAACCTGGCCCCCCGGAGCTTCCAGCACGTGCTCGTGCGCACGGCGCTGAACGACAGCCAGGTGATGTACTGGGAGCCGGCCAAGTGGGTGGCCCGGCTGCGCCTCCTCAACGGCGGTCATCCGCCCCTGCTGTTCAAGATCAACATGGCCGCGGGCCACGGCGGATCGTCGGGGCGCTACGACGCCCTGCGCGAGCTGTCCTTCGACTACGCGTGGGTGCTCGGCGTGCTCGGCCGCGGCGGAGAGTGAGCGAGATGAAGATCGCCTCGATGGAGCACCTGCACGCGGACGCCGGCCAGCGCAACTTCGACTTCCTCAAGATCACCGCCGACGACGGGCTCGTCGGCTGGAGCGAGTACAACGAGTCGTTCGGCGGACTCGGCGTCTCCGCGGTCATCGACGGGCTGGCCCCGCAGGTGATCGGGCGCGACCCGCGCGCCTACGAGGCGATCGGCACCCAGCTCTACGCGGTGCGCCGGCAGGCGGCCGGCGGCGTGGTCCAGCAGGCGCTCGGCGCCATCGAGAACGCGCTGCTCGACCTCAAGGCCAGGGCGCTGGGCGTGCCGGTGTACGAGCTGCTGGGCGGGCCGGTGCGCGATCGCATCCGGCTCTACTGGTCGCACTGCGGCACGTATCGCCTGCAGTGGTCCAAGGAGATGCAGATCCCGCCGCTGCGGACGCTGCAAGACTGCGTGAACGCCGGCCGGGAGGTCGTGAGCCGCGGTTACACCGCGCTCAAGACCAACGTCTTCGTGCTGGGCGCCGATCCCTACCTGCACTCGCCCGGCTTCGCCCGCCGCGGCCCGGGCTTCCCCGAGCTGAACGCCGACCGCCACGTGCTCCAGGCCATCCGCGAGCAGCTCGCCGCCTTCCGGGAGGGCACCGGGCCCGACGTGGACATCCTGGTGGACCTGAACTTCAATTTCAAGACCGAGGGGTTCCTGAAGATCGCGCGAGCCATCGAGCCGTTCGACATCTTCTGGATCGAGATCGACACCCGCGACGCCAAGGCGCTGCACTACATCCGCTCGCGCACCACCATCCCGGTCGCGTCGTGCGAGTGCCTGTTCGGCCGGCGCGACTACCGGCCGTACTTCGAGGCGCAGTCGGTGGACGTGGCGATCATCGACACGCCGTGGAACGGCGTGGCCGAGTCCGCCAAGATCGCGGCCATGGCCGACGCTTACGAGGTGAACGTGGCGCCCCACAACTTTTACGGCCACCTGGCCACGCTGATGAACGCCCACTTCTGCGCGGTGGTCCCGAACCTGCGCATCATGGAGATCGATCCCGACGTCGTGCCCTGGTACGACGACCTCGTCACCCACAAGCCCGACATCAAGGACGGCCACCTCACGCTCTCCGGCCGCCCCGGCTGGGGGACCGACGTGAACGAGGAGGCCGTCCGCGCGCATCCGCCCAAGAAGCGGTGACGGCGGGCGACAGCGGCGCGCGGGCGCGGCTCGACGCGGCCTTCGCGCGCGAGGAGCGGCGCGGCCTGATGCTGGCCGCGGCCGTTCGCTCGGTCGCGGTGGTCCTGATCATCGGCTGGACCGCGCTGGTCAACCCCGAGCGGGGCCTGGCCTACGCCTGGATCGCCTTCACCGCGCTGTTCTTCCTGTGTACCGGCCTCGCGCAGTTCATGTTCTACCGGCGCCGGTCCGGCTCGACGCTCATGGCGTACGTGTTCGTGGCGGTGGACTGCCTGGTCCTGGCCGCGGTGCTGATCGTCCCCAATCCGTTCTCGGCCGTCCGGCTGCCGCCGCCCATGCCGTTCCGCTACGCGAACTTCCTCTTCTTCTTCGTGTTCCTCATGCAGATGACCTTCTCCTTTCGGCCGTCGTTGCTCCTGTGGACCGGCGTCTGCGGCGCCGGCGCCTGGACGCTGGGCTTTCGGTGGGTGCGGAGCCATCCCGGGGTCATCACGGTGTCCGCCGACTACTTCGATCCGAACTACCTCTCGGTGCTGAAGTACCAGTACGAGATCGTCATCTTCCTGCTCGTGAGCAGCGGCCTGGCGCTGCTGGTCTGGCGCTCGCGCGGCCTCGTCGCCGAGCGGGCCGAGGCCGAGCGCGAGCGCGGCAACCTCGCGCGCTACTTCTCGCCCAAGGTGGTCGACGTCCTGGCCGGCCGCGACGAGCCGCTGGGCCGGGTGCGCCGCCAGGCCGTCGGCGTGCTCTTCGCCGACCTGGTCGGCTTCACGACGCTGGCCGAGGACATGCCGCCGGAGGAGGTCATGGCGATGCTCCGCGCCTTCCACGGGCGGATGGAGGACGAGGTGTTTCGCCACGGCGGCTGCCTGGAGAAGTTCATCGGCGACGCGCTGCTGGCGACGTTCGGTGTCCCCGACGTCGGCGCCCGTGACGCCACCGACACGCTGGCCTGCGCCCGGGGCATGCTCGCCACGCTGCGGGACTGGAACACCCAGCGCGCGGCGGAGGGGCTGCCGCCGCTGCGCATGGGCATCGGCCTGCACCATGGCCAGGCCGTCCTCGGCGACATCGGCAGCGAGCGCAGCATGGCCTTCGCGACGGTCGGCGACACCATCAACGTCGCCAGCCGCCTGCAGGTGCTCACGCGCGAGATGGACGCGACCATCGTGGCCGGCGGCGCGCTGGTGGAGGCCGTCGAGCGCGAGGGCGCCGAGGTCGCGCTGCTCGAGGGGCTGAAGCCCCGCGGCCCCCACACGCTGCGCGGACGCGACACGCCGCTCGAGGTCTGGGCGGAGTAGTAGGAAAAGATTTTCCCACCCCGCCCGGGGGTCTCGGTGCGGGCCATCGCGGCGGTGCTACGATGGCGGTGTCGTGAGCGCCCCGGAAAACGCCGACATCGTCCTGTCACGCCTCGCGGCGATCGTCGACTCCTCGGACGACGCGATCATCAGCAAGACCCTGGACGGGGTCATCACCTCCTGGAACCCGGCCGCCGAGCGGATGTTCGGCTACAGCGCGGCCGAGGCCATCGGACGCTACATCGTGCTGATCATCCCGGCGGACCGGCGCAGCGAGGAGGATGTGGTGCTGGCTCGGCTCCGGCGCGGCGAGCGTGTCGACCACTTCGATACCGTGCGCCAGACCAAGGACGGGCGCCTCATCAACATCTCGCTCACGGTCTCGCCGGTGCGCGCGGCCGATGGCACGATCGTCGGCGCATCGAAGATCGTCCGGGACGTGACGGAGCGCAAGCGTGCTGAAGAGGAGCGGGTCCGCCTGCTGCTCGAGGCGCAGGCGGCCAACCGCGCCAGGGACGATTTTCTCGCCATGTTCGGCCACGAGCTCCGCAACCCGCTGGCCGCCGTGGCGAGCGCGGCCGCCGTGATCGCCCTGGCCCGCGGGCTCGACGAGCTGCCGCGTCCGCTCGCCGTGATCCGCCGGCAGGTGGCGCATCTGCGCCGCCTCATCGACGATCTCCTCGACGCGGCCCGGGTTCGGACCGGCAAGATCGCCCTGGACATCAGCCCGGTGAACCTTCGCGATGCCGTCGACCACGCCGTCACGGTCCTTCGAGCGGCCGCCGTCCCGATCCGGCACGTCATCGAGGTGGACGCCGACGAGGTCGGGACCCGTGCCGATCCCACTCGCCTGGAGCAGATCATCCTGAACCTGCTCACCAACGCGGTGAAGTACACGCCGGCCGGCCGGCGGATCCGTCTCACCGCGCGCGCCGAGGACGGGCAGGCGGTGCTGCGGGTGATCGACGAGGGCGTCGGGTTGAGCGAGGGGGCGCTGTCGACGATCTTCGATCTCTTCGCGCAGGGCGATCAGACGGTCGATCGCGCCCGGGGGGGGCTGGGCATCGGCCTCACGCTGGTGCGCATGCTGGTCGAGCTTCACGGCGGAACCGTGGAAGCCACGAGCCCCGGGCGGGGAGGCGGCAGCACGTTCACGGTCCGGTTGCCGCTCGTCCCGCTGCCGTCCGCGACCTCGCCGGGCGCCGACACGTCGGCCACGCCGCGGCGGCGCGTCCTGATCGTCGAGGACAACGAGGACGCCGGCGAGATGCTGCGCGTCTACCTGGAGCGCCGGGGCCACGAGGTCTTCGTGGCCACCGATGGAACCGAAGGGGTGGAGATGGCCTCGCGGGTCCAGCCCGAGGTCGCGCTCGTCGACCTCGG
>JBGQLG010000161.1:0-12173 GCA_041499965.1 Methylomirabilia bacterium | reverse complement strand
GACTGCCCGGTGCGCGAAGGGGTGGTCGGAGCCTGTCGCCCCCGCCGCGCCCACCGCCCGACCTGGCCCGTTCGGCCACCGTGTGCATGTTCGTGAACAATCCGGGTTGGCTCGCCGGCCGCCCACGAGCGGCGGTGCCCTCGGCACGGCGAGGCCGGCAATGTTGTGGCGTCAGATAATTTCCTCCCGGGCCCCCGACGGATGAATACTCATCGCGATCGTCATGGGCAAGGTTTCTCCCGGCCGCTGGCTCACCTGGCTCACGGCGGTGCTGCTCACCGCGGGTAGCTCGCTGATCGTCGTCGGCTCGTCGATGATCTCGCGGGCCCGGCAGGCCGTGGCCACGCCGATGACCGCCGGCCAGCTGCTGGAGGACGGCGATCAACGTCTGGCCGCCGGAGACGTGCAGGGCGCCTTGCGCGCCTACGACGACGCGGTGGTCCTGGACGCGGCGGACGTCGCGGCGTACTACCGGATCGGGGTGGCGCTCTCCTACGTGGGGGACCGCGAGCAGGCGGCCGCGATGTTCTTGCGCGTCGTGCGCCAGGGCCCGGCCGGCCGCGAGGAAGTGCGCCGGGCGCGGACGTGGCTGGCCGACGCGGGAGTGCCGGCGCCGACCGACGCCGAGCCCTGCTGATCGCTTACCGGGTGGGGGGACGGCGCCCCGGCGATCGGGTCGACGCGGCCGGCACGGCGGTACCCAGGAGCTCGAACTCCCGCGCGGTGCCGACGCCGTAGGTGTTCGTGTCCGGCGCGACGTAGCCGATCATCTCGAGCTTACCGGCCCGCTCCGCCTGCAGGACGATGACCCGCGTGCGAGCCCCGGTCGCCTGATCGACGTGAAACGCGTACTGGGGGACGGTGATCGCCAGCGGCAGGCCGACGAGCCGGCCGCCCACCTCCGCGACGAAGACGGCGTTGCCCTCGGTGATGTCCCGCTGGGTGGCGGCCCGGCCCCCGATGAAGCCGCTCGTCGGCAGCGCCGGCCATGGCCTCGAAGCGTTCGCGGCGCCCACGCGTCAGCGTTCGCGGAAGCGGTTGACGATCGGCAGCCGCCAGTCGCGCCCGAAGGCACGCGACGTGATCTTGACGCCGATCGGGCCCTGGCGGCGCTTGTACTCGTTGACGTCGACCATGCGCACGACGCGCCGCGCGGTCTCCTCGCTGAACCCGCGCGAGGTCAGGTCGGCGATGCTGCGATCCTGCTCGACGTAGGCCTGGAGGATGGCGTCGAGCTCCGCGTAGGGCGGCAGCGTGTCCTGGTCGGTCTGGTCGGGGCGTAGCTCGGCCGAGGGCGCCCGGTCGAAGACCGACTGAGGGATGACCGCGCGATCGGCCCGGGTGTTCACGTGGCGTGAGACCTCGTACACCAGCGTCTTCGGCACGTCCTTGATGACCGCGAAGCCGCCGGCCATGTCGCCATACAGCGTGGAGTAGCCCACGGCGATCTCGCTCTTGTTGCCGGTGGTCAGCACCAGCCAGCCGAACTTGTTGCTGAGCGCCATCAGCAGGGTGCCGCGGATGCGGGCCTGGATGTTCTCCTCGGCCACGTCCTCCTTCAGCCCCTGGAACGGCGCGGCCAGCGTGCGCTTGAACGCCTTGAACACCGGCGTGATCGGCAGCGTGAGGAAGTCGATGCCGAGATTCCTGGCCAGCCGCCGGGCGTCGCCCCGCGTGCCCGACGACGAGTACGGCGAGGGCATGGTGACCCCGGTGACGTTGTCCTTGCCGAGGGCCTCGACGGCGATGGCGGCCACCAGCGAGGAGTCGATGCCCCCCGACAGGCCGATCACCACGCGCGTGAAGCCGTTCTTGCGAACGTAATCGCGGGTGCCGAGCACGAGCGCCTCGTACACCTCGTCGATCGGCGCCAGTGGCACCACCGCGCGGGCCGGCAGCTCCGGTGTCGGCCGCCGCACCAGCGCCGGCAGCCCGACCCGCACGCTCTCGACCGCCTGCTGCTTGTCCTTGCGGCGTCGCGAGTCGTGCAGGCGGGCGTGGAAGACGGCGTCGAGGTCGAGGTCGGCGACGACGAAGTCCTCGGCGAACTGGCGGCCGCGGGCCACCGGCTCGCCCCGCTCGTTGACGATCAGGCTGCCGCCGTCGAACACCAGCTCGTCCTGGCCGCCGACCATGTTGACGAAGGCCAGGCACACGACGTCGTCGGCCGCGCGGGTGGCGATCATCCGCTCGCGCTGGTGGCCCTTGCCGGCGTGGTAGGGCGAGGCGTTGATCGTGACCACCAGCTCGGCCCCGGCCAGCGCCTGCCGCGTGGTCGGCCCGGTCGGGTACCAGATGTCCTCGCAGATGTTGACCGCGAAGGACGTCTCGCCCAGCGCGAACACCGGCGCCTCGGTGCCGGCCTGGAAGTAGCGGTTCTCGTCGAAGACGCCGTAGTTCGGAAGGTACTGCTTGTGATAGACGCCGGCCGGCCGCCCGTCGTGCAGCACCGCCGCCGCGTTGAAGATGTCGTCGCGCTTGTCCACGAAGCCGACGACTGCGGTGAGGCCGGTCGTGGCGCGGGCCAGGTCGGCCATGGCGCGGAGGTTGGCCTCGATGAACGCCGACTTGAACAGCAGGTCCTCGGGCGGATACCCGGTGACGGCCAGCTCGGGGAACGCCACGAGACCGCAGCCCAGGGCCCGCGCCTGCTCCAGTCCGGCGCGGATCTTGGCCACGTTGCCCTCGAGATCACCGACCGTGGCGTTGATCTGGGCGAGGCCGATCCGGAAGCGACGCATGGCGTATTGTACCCGCCGCGCGGGCGCGCCGGCGCATTGTCCGGTGCCGGCGGACGGTGCCGCCGTCATCCTGGCCGGCGACCGGCTCCGCGACGCCCTGGATCCGCGCGGGCGAGTGCTATCATCGCGCCATGACAGCCAAGGTCCCATGGTTGCCGTCACACCTGCCGCCGGGCGCTCGCCCCGAACGATGCCCCCGCTGCGGCAAGCTGGCGTTCATCCCCTGGACCCTGCGGCGCGACGATCGCACCAAGACCGTGATGCGCACCTGGGTCTGCACCGAATGCCAGATCACCCAGGAGCGCCCCGAGCCGGAATGACGAAGACGACGCTGCCGAGAGACGGACCTCTCGGCCGCGCGCCTTGGACGGTCGTGGGAAGCGTCAGGTAGAGGAGAGCCCCGGCTCCGCCGGGGCTCTGCGAACGTCGGGGGGGTTGGGGGCCATCTCGGGGCCCCCCATCTCATTCAGCCGATCGATCAGGCGGCGCAGCCGTGAGTACGACGACCGGGCAAACGGGATGATCAGCCGCGGCAGCTCGGGAAACTCGTTCAGCTCTTGCGGCACCGGCCCCGGCGCCTGATCCAGCGGGCCCTTCAGGATGTCCTCGAAGTGGTGCGCGATGTCACGCACCTCGTCGTCGGTCAGCATCCGCGTGAGCCGGAACACCAGGTGGTCGCCGACGATGCGCGAGGAGTGGAAGATCCGGTAGAACCTGGTGACCTCGTGCACGGCGGCCTCGGCGCTGTCCACGATCCGGTAGAAGCCGGTGTCGCCCGCCTCGATGAGCTTGCGATCGGCCAGCGCGTCTTGCACGAACCGATCCCAGATGCGCCAGTAGGGCTTGGGCCCCGTCTCCACCAGCACCACCGGCACGATCACCGACTTGCCCGTCTGCATGAGCGTGAGCAGCTCGAAGCACTCGTCCATCGTGCCGAAGCCGCCCGGAAACAGCACGACCGCGCTCGCCTCCTTCACCAGGAACAGCTTGCGCGTGAAGAAATACTTGAACGTGATGAGCTTGGGGTCGGAGGCGATCCAGGGGTTCGCCTCTTGCTCGAAGGGCAGCCGGATGTTCAGCCCGAAGCTCTGCTCCCCGCCCGCGCCCTCCTGGGCGGCGCCCATGATGCCGGCGCCGGCCCCGGTGACGACCATCCAGCGCGCCTGCACCATGCGCCGGCCGAAGTCGCGCGCGACGAGCGCGGCGGCCTCGTCGCCGGCCGTGCGGGCGGAGCCGAACACCGTCACCTTGCGCACCGCCCGGTACGGCGCGAACACCTTGTAGGCGTAGCGCAGCTCCTTGAGCGCGGTGCTGGTGATCTTGAGGTCGCCCGACTGCGCGCCGTCCTCGTGCAGCTTCAGCACGGTGGTCAGCATCTGCTGGACGTAGCCGCGGCGCTCGGAGGGGACGCCGGCGACCTCGACCAGCTGGGCGATCAGGCGATTGGCGGCGTCGTTCTGCAGTTGATACTTGCGTGTTTCAGCCACGGTTCGAGTATACCGTCAGTCCTGTCCGGTGACCGTCAAGCAAAGCCCCAGCACGATCAGCGCGGCCCCGGCCACCGTGAAGACGGTCAGCGGCTCGTGCAACAGCGTCACTCCAAGGACGGCGCCCCCGATCGGCTGCACCGTCACGAAGATCGCCACCTGGGGGGCGCTGACGCGCGCGAGCACCCAGTTCCACAGCAGATAGCCGAACGCGGTGATGACGACGGCCAGGTAGAGCGCGCCCCCCACCGCGGCCGGGCTCAGCACCGGCCGGGCGCCGCCGAGCCACTCGGCGCCGGCGAGCGGGACCATCACGACCGCGCCCCACGCGATCGATCGGGCGGTGACGACCAGTGGGCTGTGGCGGGCCAGCACACCGCGGCCGATCAGCGTGTACGCCCCGTAGGCGAGGCCGGCCAGCACGAGCAGGAGATCGCCGCGCCAGTGCGGCGCCAGCGCCAGCGTGAGCCCCGGCACGCCGTTGAGCACGACGAGGACGGCGCCGAGCAGGGCGAGGGCGCCGCCCGCCACCTCGCGCCGGCGCAGGCGCTCGCCGAGCAGCCGGGGGCTCAGCGCCATGATCGACAGCGGTTCCACGATGATCAGCAGCGCCGCGTTGGTCGCGGTCGAGCGGGCCAGCCCCCAGTGGCTGAGCGCGAACGCCCCCGCGAAGCCCACCACCCCCATCCAGGCGATGCGCCAGGCGTCACCCCGCGCGGGGGCCGCCGCCGCCGGCTCGAGGGCACGGGCGACGGGCACCAGGATGGCGGCGCCGAGCACGAGCCGCACGAGGGCGAGGAGCGCCGGCGGCAGATCGTCGAGCACGACGCGGGTGGCGACGTACGACGTCGCGTAGACGAGGTTGGCGGCGAAGAGGAGCGCGTAGGCCGGACGCACGCTTCCTTACGATAGGCGATCAGGCCAGCGTGTGCCGCACCATCTTGCTGTCGACCATGTAGATGACCATCTCGGCGATGTTGGTGGCGTGGTCGGCCACCCGCTCGAGGAAGCGCGAGATGAGGATCAGCCGGATGGCCCGGGGAATGGTCCGGGCGTCGCTCATCATGAACGTCAGCAGCTCGCGGAAGATCTGCTCCTTGAGCGCGTCGACCTCCTCGTCGGCGGCGCACACGCGGCGGGCCAGCTCGGTATCGCGGGCGACGAAGGCGTCGAGGCTCTCCTTGACCATCCGCTGCGCGCGCTCGGCCATCCGGGGCAGGTCGATGTAGGGCTTGAGCTGCGGCTCGGCGTTCAGCTCCAGCGCCCGCTGGCCGATGTTCACCGCCTGGTCACCGATGCGCTCGAGGTCGGTGACGATCTTCATGGCGGTGGTGATGAAGCGCAGGTCGCCGGCGGCCGGCTGGTGCAGGGCCAGCAGCTCCACGCACTTCTCGTCCACCTCGACGTCGTAGGCGTTCACCTGGCGGTCGCGGTCGATGACCTCCTGGGCCAGGTCGCTGTCGCGCTCCAGCAGGGCCGTCATCACCCGGCGGATCTGGTCCTCGACCAGCCCGCCCATGGCCAGCAGGGTCTGCTTGAGCGCGTCGAGCTCCTCGTGGAAATGCCGCGGCATGCGTGCCTCCGCTCTAGCCGAATCGCCCGGTGATGTAGTCCTCGGTCCGCTTGTCGCCGGGGTTGGTGAACAGCGTGCGGGTCACGCCGAACTCGACCAGCTCGCCGAGCAGCATGAAGCCAGTGTAGTCGGACACCCGGGCCGCCTGTTGCATGTTGTGGGTGACGATCACGATCGTATAGCTGTTCTTCAGCTCCAGCATTAGCTCCTCGATCTTGGCGGTCGCGATCGGATCCAGCGCCGAGCATGGCTCGTCCATCAAGAGCACGTCGGGCTCGACCGCGATGGCCCGGGCGATACAGAGGCGTTGCTGCTGGCCCCCCGAGAGGCCGAGCGCCGAATCGCCCAGGCGATCGTGCACCTCGTCCCACAGCGCGGCGCTCCGCAGGCTGCGCTCGACGATCCCCTCGAGGTCCGCCCGATGGCCGACGCCGAGGATGCGCGGGCCGTACGCGACGTTCTCGAAGATCGACTTGGGAAACGGATTGGACCTCTGGAAGACCATGCCCACCCGCTTGCGCAGCTCGGTGACGTCGAGCCCGGGGTCGTAGACGTCGGTGCCGCCGATCCGGATGACGCCGGTCATCCTCACGCCGTCGACCAGGTCGTTCATGCGGTTGAGGCAGCGCAACAGGGTGGACTTGCCGCAACCCGACGGTCCGATGTATGCCGTCACCCGGTGCTTGGCGATGGACATCGAGACGTCCTTGAGCGCCAGCTTGTCGCCGTACCACAGTGTGAGACCCTCGATCTCCACCATCGGGGTCTCCAGCATGGCGGTCGTGGCACGGGGATTGAGGCTCGCGGACACCTGAACGGATCCAGCCATCGACGCTCTCCTAGACGGCCGCCGCAGCGTACCGGCGGCGGAGCCGATTGCGCAACGTGATGGCGAACAGGTTCAGCAGCACGACGATCGTGAGCAGCAGCAGCGTCGTGGTGAACACCATCGGCCGCGCGGCGTCCACGTTGGGCGATTGGAAACCGACGTCGTAGATGTGGAAGCCGAGGTGCATGAACTTCCGGTCCAGGTGCACGAACGGCCAGGCGGTATCGATCGGCAGCGACGGGGCCAGCTTGACGACGCCCGTGATCATCAGCGGCGCCACCTCGCCGGCCGCCCGGGCCATCGCCAGGATGAGGCCGGTCAGGATGGACGGCATCACGGCCGGCAGGACCACCCGCAGCGTGGTCTCCAGCTTGGTCGCGCCCAGCGCCAGCGAGGCCTCCCGGGTGCCGCCGGGGATCGCCGCCAGGCCCTCCTCGGTGGCCACGATCACCACCGGGATGGTCAGCAGGGCCAGCGTGAGCGAGGCCCACAGGATGCCGCCGGTGCCGAAGGTCGGCGTCGGCAGCGCTTCGGCGAAGAACAGGTGGTCGATGGTGCCACCGACGAAGTAGACGAAGAAGCCCACGCCGAAGACGCCGAACACGATCGAGGGCACGCCGGCCAGGTTGTTGACGGCGATCCGCACGGCGCTCACGAAGGCCCCCTGCCGGGCGTACTCGCGCAGGTAGAAGGCGGCCAGCACACCGAGCGGGGTGACCAGCATCGACATGATGAGGACCATCATGACGGTGCCGTAGATCGCCGGAAATACGCCACCCTCGGTGTTCGACTCCCGCGGATCGTCGGACACGAACTCCCAGACCTTGGCCAGGTAGTGCAGGCTCTTGGCGCCAACGCCCATGCGATTCGGGAAGTAGACGTCGAGCACCTGAGCGAGCGGCAGGATCTTCTCCTTCCCGCCCTCGGCGGCCACGACGATGCTGGCCGTCTGGCGCGCGCGCAGGCCGGCCAGGCGGTTCTCCTGCTCCTTGTACTGCTCCTGCAGCGCGGCCCGCGGCGCCCGCAGCGCCTCGATCTCCGGTCCGGTGGTGACACCCTTCAGCTCCAGCCCGCGCAGGCGCAGACGGATCTGCTCCTGGCGATGGTTGATGCTGCCGATGTCCGAGCGCTCGACCCTGCGGATCTCGGCGCGTAGCCTCGCCCCGTCGGGCAAGCGCTGGCGGGCTTCCTCCCACGCGGCGGGACCCCGGGCGACGACCTGATCACCCTCGCGCAGAGCGCTGATCGTGCCGATCAGGTGTCCCCACTCCGTCCGCTCGATCACGGCGGCGTCGGCCGGGCGCTCGCGGGCGGCAATCTGCGACTCGTCCACCCACACGAAGTCGGCGCCGTACAGGTCGCGGTTGCCGACGTTCAGCTTGACGCGATACTGACCCGCCTTGCCGGGCACCGGCTCCCGCTCGACCAGCGGTCCAGCGAGCGTCTGGCCGTCCCGGAGCGTGAGCCTGACGACCTCGGAGGGCCAGAACAGCCCCAGCGCGTTCAGCACGATGACGCCGAGGAGCGTCGCCACCATGATCAGCGCGAGCGCGAGCGCACCGCCGGTGAGCCAGATGAACGGCTCGCCGCTGCGCCAGAGCGTCCGGAGGCCGCGCGTCCTCATAGATAGCGGTACCGCCGGCGCAGGCGCAGGCGCACGAGCTCGGCCACGGTGTTGACCGCGAAGGTCAGGCAGAACAGCAGGAACGCCGCCAGGAACAGGACGCGGAACAGCGTGCCGCCTTCCGGCGCTTCCGGCAACTCCACGGCGATGTTGGCGCTCAGCGCCCGGAACCCGCTGAAGATGCTGGGGTCCATCACCGGGGTGTTGCCCGTGGCCATCAGCACGATCATCGTCTCGCCGACGGCCCGGCCGAAGCCGATCATGACCGCCGAAAAGATGCCGGGGCTCGCGGTCGGGAGCACGATGCGCAGCGCGGTCTGCCAGCGGTTGGCGCCGAGCGCAAGCGACCCCGCCCGCAGGTGCTGGGGCACGTTGGCCAGCGAATCCTCGGCGATCGTGAAGATGATCGGGATGACCGCGAAGCCCATGGCCACGCCGACGACGAGCGAGTTGCGCTGGTCGTAGGTGAGTCCCAGGGTGCCGAGCAGCCAGCCATGATAGTCACCCCCGAGGAGGCGGCTCTCGACCAGCCCGCCCAGGGCGAACGCCAGCCAGGCCCCGGCGATCACCACTGGCACCAGCAGGAACACCTCGGATCCCGGCCGGAACCAGGTCCGGAGTCCGAGCGGAAGCCCCCTCCAGAGCAGCAGCGTCGTCAGCACGCAGAGCACCTCGACGAGCGGCAGGAGGAACAATCCCGGGACCACCCGCTCGACGAGCGGCGCCAGCCACAGGCCGGCCAGGAACCCGAGCACAACGCTCGGCAGTGCCGCCATGATCTCGACCGCCGGCTTGACGTAGGCCTTGACCGTCGGGTGCATGAACTCGCTCACGTAGAGGGCGGCCAGCAGCGCCAGCGGCACGGCGAACAGCAGTGCGTAGAAGGTCCCCTTGAGCGTGCCGTAGATCAGCGGTGTGAGGCTGAGCTTGGCCTCGAAGTCGTCGGTGCCGCCAGTCGACTGCCAGACGTACTCGGGCTGCGAGTAGCCCTCGTACCATACCCGTCCGAACAGGGTGCCCAGCGTGACCTCAGGATGCGGGTTGTGTACAGCCCAGTGCGAGAGCTGGCCGCGCTCGTTGAACGTCACCACGCCGTCGGCCTTGGGAGCAAAGATCACGCCCCGCAGCCCCTCGTCGTCCTTCAGCCTCAGCAGCGTCGTGCCCGACGTCGCGTAGTTGAGATGGACGGCCCCGGAGGCGTCGGCCGTCACGAACCCCTTGTCACGGCGTGACGGACTCGCGGCGATCACCGGGGCGCCGTGCCCCGCGAACTCGGAGATGCGGGTCAGGCGGGCGGCCCCGCCCGTCGGCGGGGGCACGACCTGCCACGTCGTGACTGCTCCGGCACCGTCACCAACCACGACGGTCCGGTCGCCATTGAGGAACTGGAGCAACGTGATCGGGGTCGCGGCGGAGGCGGCGAGGGCACGGTCCAGCCGGGTGGGCTTGTCCTTGTCTCGAAGATCGTAACGGATCACCTCGCCCCTGGAGGTGCCGAGGAACAGGTCTTCGCCGCGGCCATCGAGTCGGAGCGCGGTCACCTCGCCGTCCACCTCGACCGTGACCGCCTGCAACGACTCCTCCCGACGCGACTCCCCGATGAGGGCTTTCTTTTCGACCACCGTCTGCATCACGAGGTCGCGCGGTCCCAGCTGGGCCACAACGACCGGACCTGACCCGGTCACGGCGCCCGTCACCCGCACGATTGCGCGCGTCTTCTCTGGATCGACCGGGCTCCACGCCCCGAACTCCTGCTGGGGGCTGAGGACGCGCGTACCGTCCTTGAACCCTACCTGGAACGTCACCTCGACGGGCGCGACGCGACCGTCCGATGTGCCAAGGATGTGGCGGCCGGCACCGCTCGCCGTCACGGCGGTGATGCGGGCGCCGTCCAGGCCCGGCACGGCCACGGGCGGATAGGCGCCGGCACCGCGCAGAGGCGTGAACTGCAGCGAGCCGCCCTCCGTGATCGTGTAGACGATCTCCCGGTACTCGTCGACACCGCTCGCCTCTCCGCGCGCCGGGGGAGCGCCGGCGCCGGCGAGGCCCTGCGCCACGCGCTCCGCCGTGGGCGGCCGGAACAGCGGCCACACCTCGCCCAGGATCACGACCAGGATGGCGAGGATGGACGCGATGATGATGACGCCGCCGAGAACGACCAGGCGCGAGGCCCAGCGATCGGCCAGAATCCGGCGCGCGGTCCGAGCCCGCGAGACGACGAGCGGGCGAGCCGATGTACCCGGCCCGCTCGCTCCCAGCGTCTCCGCGTTGATCGCCACCTACTGGACCTTGTTCAGCTCTTCCTTCGCGATGCCGGCAGTGATCGGGAAGTAGCCGTCCTTGATCACGACTTCCTGTCCCTGCCGCGAGAGGATGAGCCGCACGAACTCGCGCGTCAGAGGGTCGAGCCCCTTGCCGGGGGCCTTGTTGACGTACACGAACAGGAACCGGGACAGCGGGTACGAGCCGGAATAGGCATTGTCCGGTTCGGCCTCATAGCACTTGGCGCCTTCCTTCTCGGCCAGCGGGACGGCGCGCACGCCGGCGGTCGCGTAGCCGATGCCGCTGTAGCCGACGGCGAAGCGGTCGACCGTCACCCCCTGCACGACCGAGGCCGAGCCGGGCTGTTCCTTGACCTCGTCCTTGTAGTCGCCATTCTTGAGCGTGTGCTCCTTGAAGAACCCGTAGGTGCCCGAGGCCGAGTTCCGGCCGTACAGGCTGATCGGCTTGCCGGCCCACTCTCCGGTGAGACCGAGCTGGCCCCAGGTCTTCACGTCGTCCTTGTAGCCGTGGCGCCGCGATTTGGAGAACACCGCGTCGGCCTGGGCGATCGTCAGGCACTTGATCGGGTTGTCCTTGTTCACGAAGACCGCCAGCGCGTCCACCGACGTCCGGATCGCCGTGGGCTTGTAGCCGTATTTCTTCTCGAACGCGTCCATTTCCGAGCCCTTCATCTCCCGCGACATGGGCCCGAGCTGCGCGGTACCGCTGATCAGTGCGGGCGGCGCCGTCGACGAGCCCTTGCCCTCGATCTGGATCTTGGCATTCGGGTAGAACTTCCCGAAGGTCTCCGCCCACAGCGTCATCAGGTTGTTGAGCGTATCGGAGCCGATGCTGGAGATGCTGCCGCTCACGCCGCTCACCGACTTGTAGGGCGTCAAAGCCGGGTCGAGCTTCGGCGGTGTGCTCGCCAGTACGTGGGCGGTCGAACCGATGGCCATCGCGGCCACCACCAGCGCGATTGCACGGCGAATCCTCATCTCGTCTCCTCCGGTTCGGGTTGCATGCTGCTCGATCCATGTGTCAGGCGCATCACCGACACGTTACAAGCGTGTTACGACCGGGCGGGATCACGAAAGCGGTAGCCGACGCCCCGCACGGTCTCGATCCCCGGCGCCGGGAGCCGGGCCCCGGTGAACTTCGCGCGGAGCCGGGCCACGTGGACGTCCACGGTGCGGGGCTCGACGAAGCCGTCGCGACCCCACACCGCGTCCAGCAGCTCCTCGCGGCCGAACACGCGCCCGGGCGACTCGGCCAGCCTGGCGAGCAGCTCGAACTCCTTCGGGGTGAGCTCGACGACCCGGCCCTTGAGGCGCACCTCGAACCGGTGCCGGTCGATCTCCAGGTCGCCCACCTTCACGTGGCTCTTGCGCTCGCCGCCGTCGGCGCGCCCCCGGCGCACCACCGCCCGCACGCGGGCCACCAGCTCCCGGGGCGAGAACGGCTTCGTCACGTAGTCGTCGGCACCCATCTCGAAGCCGAGGACCTTGTCGCCCTCCTCGGCCCGACCGGTCACCATGATCACGGGGATCGCGCGCGTCTCGGGCTCCTGCTTGAGGCGGCGACAGACCTCCCAGCCGTTGAGGTGCGGGACCATGATGTCGAGCAGCACAACGTCGGGGCGGCTCTCGCGCGCCTG
>JBGQLG010000160.1:0-12338 GCA_041499965.1 Methylomirabilia bacterium | reverse complement strand
TGAATGGTCTCCGGGGCCGCCGCCGCCTCGGCGCGCAGCGCGCCCAGGGCGAGCACGCCCAGCACCGCGAGCCACCACGCCGTGCGCGTCACCGGGGTGCGATGGGCGGCGCGACCTGCTCGCACGCGTCCCGGAGCGGCCTCAGGTCCGGCGCCACCTCGTCGCGCGTCAGCGGTTTCAGCCGGGGCATCGCGCCACCGTTCTAGTCCGAAGCTGTCGCCGGCGTCAACCGCCATCGAGGCCCGGTCACCGACGCGCGTCTTGCGGAGCCGGCCCGGACACTGGACACTCATGGGTGGCGCGGTGCAGACTCGCGTCCCGCGAGGAGCCAGCATGCTGGTGAACATGTGGATGAGCCGTGAGGTCGTCGTCGTCCCCCCCACCATGCCCATCGCGCAGGTGGGCGCCGAGCTGGCGCGGCGGGGCGTGCGCCGGGTGCCCGTCGTCGAGCCGGGGCCGCGGGGCGGCCGCCTCGTCGGCATCGTGTCGATCCTGGACCTGACCCGGGCCTTCCCTCCCGACGTCAACCCGCTGTCGCCGATGGCGACCGAGCAGGGGCCCCGGCAGCCGGTCTCCACCATCATGACCGCCAACGTGCGGACGATCGGCGCCGACGCCGCCCTCGAGGACGCCGCGATGATCCTGCTCGACCGGCGGATCGGCGCGCTGCCGGTGATGCGCGACCACGAGATCGTCGGCATCATCACCGCGTCGGACATCCTGCGCGCCTTCGTGGCCGCCATGGGCGGCGACACGCCGGGCATCCGCGTCACCTTCGACCTGGACGCCGGCGACAACGTCACCGGCCTGGTGACCGAGCTGGCCACGCGTCACGACATGAGCGTGGTCACCGTCCTCAGCCTGGAGCGCGAGGGGCGGCGTCTCGGTGTGGTGAGGGTGACCGGCCGCGGGGCCGACGCCTTCGTCGACGCCGTGTGGCAGTCCGGCCATCGCGTCATCAGCGTCGTGCGCAGCGCGGCCGGCGCGGTGGGCCGCTAACGACGCTCGAGGAATCGGGTGGCGCCGCGGGTCGGGCGCCGGGGCCGCGGGCGCGCCTGCGTGGCTCGCCTGTCGCCGTAACTCGCTCCGGGCCCGGCTCGCTCGGGCCCCCCATCCCCCAAAGGGGGTTGGGTCGTGAACGAGTTGAGTCGTGGGCGGCTCGCGAGCCGGGCCCGGAGCGACAACGGCGACGACGGCTCGCCACGGAGGCGCGCCCGCGGCCCCGGCGCCCAACCCGCGGCGTCACCCGATTCCTCGAGCGTCGTTAGCGGCCCACGGCGCCGCGTCGCGGTCTTCAGCCGGAAGTGTGGGCGCTCCGGGGCACGCCCTTCAGCGTGAGCTCGAGATCTTCGGCCAGGAAGGGCTTGCGCAGGATCGGAAAGCCGCGGGCGTCGGACTCGGCCAGCTCGAAGCCGCTCATCAGGATCACCTGGGCGTCGGGCACGCGATGCCGGATGTCGAGCGCGAGCGTGACGCCGTCGCCGTCGGGCAGGAAGTAGTCGAGCAGCACGGCGTCGGGCCGGAGGCCCGTCATCCGCCTGGTGGCTTCGGCCACCGAGGTGGCGAGCACGGAGCGGTAGCCCAGGCGGGCTACCACCTCGGCCAGCCAGTCCAGGATGTCCTCGTTGTCGTCGACCACCACGATCAGCGGCCGGCCCGGGCTCGGTACCTCGACGACAACCGGCGGCGCCCGCAGCGCCAGCGTGCGCCCCTGGGGATCGACGTCGATGCTGACGGTCGCGCCGGGCGCGACCTGGCCGGCGGCCACCAGCGCGGCCAGCGGCTGGGTGAGGTGCCGGTGAATCGTGCGCTTGATCTCGCGGGCGCCGTACACCGCGCTGGTGCCCGCCTGGAGGAGGAATCGTCGGGCGCCGTCGCTGACGGCGAGCTCGAACGAGCGGTGGCCGAGGCGCGTGTGCACGTGCCGCTGTAGCTCGACGACGTGCTGCTCGAGGATGACCGCCAGCGAGCCGGCGTCGAGCGGATGGTAGGTGAGGACGACGTCGATGCGGTTCACGAACTCCGGCGCGAACTGCTTGCGCGCGGCCGTGAGGCCGATGCTCTCCAGCCGCCCGGCCTGCTCGCCGCGACTGCGCGTCGCCGAGCCCTGGAACCCCAGCGCCGGCTGCAGGTCGTCCATCATCTCGCGGGCCCCGAGGTTGCTGGTCAGGAAGATGAGGCTCTTGCCGAAATCCACGCAGGAGCCGTCGCCCACCTGCAGGGTCGCCTTGTCCAGGATGCCGAGCAACAGCACCAGCACCGCCGGCGCGGCCTTCTCGATCTCGTCGAACAGCACCAGCGAGAGATCGCACCCCGGCGTGGTCACCGCGGTGAGGCGGCCCTGGGTGAGCCGCGGCTGGGTCTCGCGGTGGCCGATGTAGCCAGGCGGCGCCCCCACCAGCTTGGCCACCTCGTGATCGGACTGGAACTCGCCGCAATCGATCCTGAGGACGTGGGCGGCGCTGCCGTGCAGCACCTCGGCCAACGCCTCGACCGTGCGCGTCTTTCCGGTGCCGGTGGGCCCCATGAGGAGAAATGTTCCCACCGGCCGGCCCTCGGGCGACAGGCCGGCCCGGTGCATCTGCACGAACGGCACGATGTGCTCCATCGCGTGGGGCTGGCCGACCACTTTTTCCGAGAGCAGGGTCTTCAGATCACTGGGGGCCTGCGCCCGGTCGCCGTCCTCGACAAACGTCTGGCTGCTCATCGTGTCTCCTCCGTCGGTTCTTCGACGCATCGCCCATTTTCCTCAAGCCCCGCGCGTCCGGGCCGATGAAGAGCATCAGAGCGCGTGTGATGATCTCTGCCCTGGGCACGCGCGGCGCCTTCGCCGCCAACGCGGCGTCCTTCCGGACCGCTGCCGCCGCCGAGCACACGGTCCAGACACTGATGGGCTGACGGGGTTAGGATCGGGGCGCCGGGAGGCGCCCATGAGAGTGACGCTGGCCGTCGTGCTGCTGCTGCTGCTCGCCGCTGTCGCCCCACCCGCCGCCGCCGCACCCGAGGGAACGCTCACCTGGGGCCTGCACGTCACCCTGGCCGCGAAGTGGCTCGATCCCGGCGACACCGAGGCCTTCATCAACCCGTTCATGGTGCTCTACGCCGTGCACGACGCGCTGGTGAAGCCGATGCCGGCCGGCGACAACACGCCGAGCCTGGCCGAGTCGTGGACGGTCTCCCGGGACGGGCTGACCTACGACTTCCTCCTGCGCAAGGGTGTGAAGTTCCACAACGGCGATCCGGTGACGGCGGAGGACGTGAAGTTCTCGTTCGACCGCTACCGCGGCGCCGCCGCCAAGCTGCTCAAGGACCGCGTGCGCGAGATCCAGGTCGTCGATCCCGGGCGCATCCGCTTCGTGCTGAAGGAGGCCTGGCCGGACTTCATGACCTTCTACGGCACCTCCGCCACCGGTGCGGCCTGGATCGTCCCCAAGCGGTACCTCGAGAAGGTGGGCGACGACGGGTTCCTGAAAGCGCCGGTGGGCGCCGGGCCGTACCGGGTGGTGAGCTTCAACCCCGGCATCGATCTGGTGCTGGAGGCCTTCGACGGCTACTGGCGCAAGACGCCGTCGGTGAAGCGGCTGGTCTTCCGCAGCATGCCCGACGAGACGACGCGAGCCGCCGCGCTCAAGGCAGGCGACGTGGACATCGTCTACCTGCTCAGCGGGCCGACGGCCGAGGAGATCAAGCGCACGCCCGGCTTCAAGCTGGTCGCGGCCAAGCCACCCGGCGTGCCCTACCTGGACCTGCCCGAGCAGTGGGACCCGAAGTCGCCCTGGCACGACCGGCGCGTGCGGCTGGCCGCCAGCCTCGCGCTCGATCGTAACGCGCTCAACCAGGCCGAGACGCTGGGGCTCTCGCGCCCGACCGGCGGCCTCATTCCCCGCGTCCTGGAGTTCGCCAAGGTCTTCGAGCCGCCGCCCTACGACCCGGCCCAGGCCAAGAAGCTGCTGGCCGAGGCCGGCTATCCCAGCGGCTTCGACGCCGGCGACCTCACGCCGTTTCCGCCGTTCTTCGGGCTGGCCGAGGGGCTGGTGAACTACCTGCAGACGGTCGGCATCCGCACTCGCCTGCGCACGATGGAGCGCGCCGCGTTCCTCTCGGCGTGGCGCGACAAGAAGCTCAAGGGCGTCATCATGGGCCTCGGCGCCCCGGCCGGCAACGCGGCCACGCGCATCGAGACGTACGTGACCAAGGGCGGCATCTACTCCTCGGGCGTGGTGCCGGAGATCGAGGATCTCTTCGCGCGCCAGTCGCGCGAGCTGGACCGCAAGAAGCGCGAGGCGATGCTGCACCAGATCCAGCAGATCATGGTCGACCGGGTGATGTACGTGCCGATCTACGAGCTGGCCTTCCTGTGGGGCGTGGGGCCCCGCGTGGAGGAGGCGTGCGTGGACCACATCAAGGGCTTCTCGTACTCCGCGCCCTACGAGGACCTGAAGCTGAGGACGAGGTAGGGCTCAGGCCTTGCCCAGGGCGGTCCCCGCCGACCTCAGATCTTGGCAGGCGCGGACCACCCGGGCGGCCATGCCCTTCTCGGCCGCCTTGCCCCACGTGCGGGGGTCGTAGGCCTTCTTCTCGCCGACCTCGCCGTCCACCTTCAGCACGCCGCTGTAGTTCTTCAGCATGTGGTCGACCACGGGGCGCGTGAAGTCGTACTGGGTGTCGGTGTCGATGTTCATCTTGACCACACCGTAGTCGAGCGTCTCCCGGATCTCCTCCAGCAGCGAGCCGCTGCCGCCGTGGAAGACGAGGTCGAACGGCTTGGCCTTGCCGGTCCGGGCCGCCACGGTGTCCTGGATGTCCTTGAGCACCTTCGGCCGCAGCTTGACGTGGCCCGACTGGTAGACGCCGTGCACGTTGCCGAAGGTGGCGGCCAGCAGGTAGCGGCCGCGGTCGCCGGTGCCAAGCGCCTCGGCGGTGAGCAGGGCGTCCTCGGTCGTGGAGTACAGCTTCTCGTTGATGGCGCCGACCACGCCGTCCTCCTCGCCGCCGACCACGCCGATCTCGACCTCCAGCACGATCTTGGCCTTCGCGCACTCGGCCAGCAGCTCGCGGGCGATGTCGAGGTTCTCGTGCAGGCTCACGGCCGAGCCGTCCCACATGTGCGACTGGAACAGCGGCGCCTGGCCACGCCCGACCCGCTCCTGGCTGACCTTGACGAGCGGACGCACGTAGCGGCTGAGCCGGTCCTTGGGGCAGTGGTCGGTGTGCAGCGCGACGTGGACCGGGTACTTGGCGGCCACCACGTGCGCGTACTCGGCCAGCGCCGTGGCCCCCACCACCATGTCGTCGACGCCGGACAGATACGACGCGCCGCCCGTGGACACTTGTAAGATCCCGTCGCTGCCGGCGTCGGCGAAGCCGCGCAGCGCCGCGTTCAGCGTCTGCGACGAGCTCACGTTGATGGCCGGGTAGGCGAAGGCGCCGGCCTTGGCCCGGTCGAGCATCGCGGCGTAGACCTCGGGGGTGGCGATGGGCATGGCGGCTACTTGCCCTCCAGTGCGGCCAGGGGCCCGTAGTCGGCGACCGAGCCGTGGCCGCCGGCGAACCGGGCCGGCGCGATGCCGGCCTTCTTCACGCCGGCCACGAGGGCGGCCAGCGCCGGGTTGAGCTTGTCGGGCAGCGGGCCGGCGCCCGGGCTCCAGATGTCGGTGGCAAAGCCCAGGTGCGCGTCGGGCACGTAGCCGATCAGCATGCCCTCGGCGTGCGGGTTGTCGATCCGGTAGGCGTGGACCTCGCGCTGGCCGTCGGTGATCACGTGGCGATCGGCCACCTCGACGATCGGCGTGCGGCTCAGGTCGCGACCGGGCAGGTCGGGGTTGCGCGTGAACGGCACGGCCAGGACGCGGCGGAAGTGCTCGCCGTTGCCCTTGCCGACGATGATGGTGGCGCCCTGAGCGGCGTAGGCCCGCAGGCCGCCGGTGTGGTCCATGTGGTGGTGGGTGAGGACCAGGTACTTCACGGGCTTGCCGGCGTACTTCGCGCGGGCGGCGCCGAGCAGCCAGGCGGATTGCCAGTCGCTCACCGGGGCGTCGAACACGATCAGGTGATCGCGCATCTCGACGACCAGGCTGTGGTGCGAGCCGCCCACCGCGTGCTGCACGCCGGGCGCCAGCTCGACCAGCCGCAGGCCCGAGGTGGCGCGCGTGTCGTAGCTCGGCGCATCGGAGTCGAGATAGGTGCCGATGAACTGGCGTCGCAGCACCCACTGGTACGGCACCGCGCCGGTCGCCGGCTTCGGCGCCCCCGTCTTGAACGTCTCGGGGATGGCCAGCAGGTCGGAGGAGACGGTCCGGTTGACCTGGACCGCGGTGAGCTTCGTCTCCGACACCAGGCGCCCGTTCAGCTCGTAGCGGCGGGTCGTGGCGACCTTCACGCCGCTGGTCACCTGCCAGTCGGCCAGCACGAGGTCGTAGGTGACGTCGCCCCAGACGTTGTCGTAGTCGAGCGTGCGGATGCGCGCCGGCAGCCCGGTGGCGCCGTCGAACAGGACGGTGAAGGTCTGCGCGCCGGCCTGGTAGTCGACGGCCGGATAGGCGACGCCGTGCACCGTCACGTCGGCCCCCGGCACGACGCGGCCGGGATTCTTCTGCATCTCGAGCAGCAGCACCACCGAGCCGCGCCGCAGCTCGCGCTGGGCGGCGGCCAGGCGCAGCCCCGACATCGAATGCGCGGGCGGCTTGGCCTCGAGGCTCTGCTTGGTGCGGCCGTTGCTGTCGATGCCGGCGATGTAGCCGGCCTCGGGCGTGACGATCTCGGTGTAGGTGAACGCGCGCGGCGCCGGATAGGCGAAGCTGCGCGACCAGTCGATGCGCGCGGTCCCGGCGCCGACGTCGGTCACCGCCTCGAACGCCGACTCGCAGGCGAAGCGCATCTCGCCGCCGGCCGCCATCGACTGCTCGGGCTCCCACTCGCGCACCGTGCCCCGCACGGAGAGCGTCGTGACGGCGGCCAGCGCGTCGGCCCCGCCCGCCGCCTGCACGGCCCGGCTCACGAGCGTCTGACCGCGCGGCTGCATCGTCGCGCACGACACCAGCACCATCGAAATAGCCAGCAAGACCGCGGCGCGCTTCATGGAGGGGTCCTCCCGTGGACCGGAGATCGGCACGGGGACGTTACCGAGCGGCTCCACGCGTGTCAAGCGCGCCGGTGGCCGCCGGAACGCTCTTCCGATCGGGCGGTCGATCCGGCCGCGTCCCGGCGACGTGAGGCCGCCGCCAACCGGGCCTGGCGTTGGTGTTTTTCGGGGCGCGCGGCCTGGCGTCAACCGTGCACCATTCCCGGGGCCCCTGGAGGCTGACTGGATGGAGCTGCACGCGGACATCGAGACGGAATCGCGGCTGGATCGCCGTGCCTCGTGGCTGGCGAGCCTGGCCGCGCACGCCGCCATACTCGGTGGAGGCCTCGGGGTCTGGGGCTGGGCCCTCGATCTCCGCGCGCTCACGACCGTGTTCACCGGCGGCGCGATGATGGCTCCCAACACCGCGCTCTGCTTCCTCCTGGCCGGTGTCGCCCTGCTGCTGCACGGCCATCGGCCGGCGCCGGTCGGCTGGCGCCGGCGCCTGGCCCTCGGGGTCGCGAGCGTGGTCGCACTCGTCGGGCTGCTGACGCTGGCCGAGTACGTCCTGCAGCGCGACCTCGGCATCAACCGCTGGCTGTTCCATCACGCGCTGGTGGCGGCCGGCGGTGGCATGTCGCCGGCGACGGCGACCGGGTTCCTCCTCACGGGCCTCGCCCTCGGATTGCTCGACGTGCCCTCCCGCCGCCTGCGTCGCGCCGCGTGGCCACTGGCGCCGGGCGTCGCGCTGCTCGGACTGCTGGGTCTCGAGCTCTATCTCTTCCACGCGACGACGCCTCGCGGCGTGTGGTTCTACTCGTCGATGGCCGTCCACACCGCCACGCTCTTCGTCGTCGTGGGGCTGGGATTGCTGCTGATCCGCCCGAGCGCCGGGGCGTTCGCGATCCTGACTCGCCCGGGGGCCGGCGGCGCGCTGGCCCGAAGCCTCCTGCCGGCGACGATCGGGATTCCCGTGATGCTCGCCTGGGCGCTCCTGCGGCTCGAGCGGGCGCGGGCGATCGGTGACGAGGTGGTCCTCGGCGCGTTCGCCGTGAGCACGATCGTGCTGTTCACGGCCGTCGTGTGGCGCACCGCCCAGCGGCTCGACCGGCTGGAGGCGCAGCGTCGCGGGGAGCTCACGGCCCGGCTCGAGGCGGAGACGGCGACCCGCGAGGCCCAGGACTCGGCCCGTCTGCTCGGTCTCGCGCTGGAGCACGCCTCGGACGCCGTCATCGGCCTCGACCTGGATGCCCGCGTCACCAGCTGGAGCGCCGGTGCCACGCGGATCTACGGCTTCACCGCGTCCGAGGCCATCGGCCGCCTCGGGCCCGATCTGCTCCTGCCGCCGGACGCCTTCGCGGAGCGCTCCGCTGTGCTGGAGCGTGTGCGCGATACGCGGGAGCGCTTCTTCGAGACGCGCCGCCGCAACAAGGCGGGGGAGACGCTCGACGTCGAGATCTCGGTGACGCCCATTCGCGACGCCGGCGGCGTGCCGATCGGCCAGCTCAGCATCTCCCGTGACGTCACGGCCCGCCGCCGCGCCGAGCGCACGCTGCGCGACAGCGAGGAGCGGTTTCGGGCGGTGGTGGAGGTCTCTCCGCACGGCATGGCGATCCTGGCCGCCGACGGCTCGATCGTCATGGTCAACCGCGAGGTGGAGCGGGCGTTCGGCTACGCCCGCGACGAGCTGATCGGGGCGCCGGCCGAGACTTTGCTGCCGATCGATCCCGGCGGCCGGCGGCAGCACGGGCGCCGCAAGGATGGCCTCGTGTTCCCGATCGAGCTGGGTCTCACGCCGATCTCGACGGGACTCGACGCGCGCCTGCTGGCGACGATCGTGGACATCAGCGAGCGGGCCAAGCTGGAGTCGGAGCTGCGGGAGCAGGCCAGCATCCTCGATCTCGCCCCCGTGACCGTGCGTGACATGGATGGCCGCATCGTGCTCTGGAACCAGGGCGCCGAGACGCTCTACGGCTTCACCAAGGCCGAGGCGCTCGGCCGCGACGCCGGCGCGCTGCTACGCACGGCGTTTCCGGAGCCGCTCGAGACGATCCAGGCGTGCCTGGACCGGACCGGGGCCTGGGACGGTGAGGTCACGCGCCACCGGCGCGACGGACGCGCGGTCGTCGTCGCCACCCGGTGGGCGCTGTACCGCGACGCGCACGGCCGGCCGTTCCGCATCCTGGAGGCCAGCGCCGACATCACCGAACGCAAGCGGGCCCAAGAGGACGCGCACGTCTCACGAGCCCGGCTCGCTGCGGCGCTCGAGGGCGGCGACATGGGCACCTGGGTGTGGGACATCCCGCGCGGCATCCTGTCGGGCGACGAGGCCTTGCGGAGGCTCTTCGATCCACGGGGAGATGAGCAGGGCGCCATCGAACTGGAGATGGACACGGTGTTCGCGCGCATCCATCCCGAGGACCAGGAGCGCGTCCGGGCCGCGCTCGACACCGCGGTGCGCGAGGACCGGAAGTACGACGTGGAGTACCGGGCGACCCGGGTCGACGACGTGGAAGTGTGGATCGCCTCGCGTGGCCGCGTCGAGTACGACGCGGACGGGCGGCCCCGGCGGGTCACCGGTGTCTCGGCCGACATCAGCGCCCGCAAGCGCACGGAGGCCTCGCTGCTGCAGGCCCAGAAGATGGAAGCGCTGGGCACCCTGGCCGGCGGCATCGCCCACGACTTCAACAACGTCCTCAGCATCATCATGGGCAACCTCTCGATGGTGACCGAGGCGGTGCCCGCCACCGATCGGCTGCAGACCTATCTCGGCCGGATGGATCGGGCCACGCTGCGCGCCCGCGACATGGTTCGCCGGATCCTGACCTTCAGCCGCCGGCAGGAGAGCGCGCGCGAGGTGACGCCGCTGGCGCCGATCGTGGACGAGGCGGTGCAGTTCCTGCGGGCGACGCTGCCGGCGATGCTCGAGATCCGCGTCGAGCTGGCGCCGGGGCTGCCGGACGTCGCCGTCGACGCCACGCAGGTCCATCAGGTGATCATGAATCTCGGCACCAATGCCGCCCACGCCATGGGCGGCCAGGGCTGCCTGGAGCTCCGCGCCGAGGCCCTCACGGTCGATGTGGAGCGCGCCCGCCGGACCCCGGGCCTGCAGGCCGGGCCCTGCGTGCTCGTCTCGGTCCGCGACACCGGCCACGGCATGGACCGGGCCACGCTGGCCCGCATCTTCGATCCGTTCTTCACGACCAAACGCCCCGGCGAGGGGACCGGCCTCGGCCTCTCGGTGGTCCACGGCATCATGCAGAGCCACGGCGGCGCGATCACCGCCTACAGCGAGCCGGGCCGCGGCACCGTCTTCTATCTCTATTTCCCCGTGGGCGAGCGGAGCGCCGGGGCGCCGGCCGAGCTCGACGCGGCGGTGCCGGGGCATGACAGGCGGGTGCTGTTCGTCGACGACGAGGAGGACATCGCGGAGCTGGGGATCGAGCTGCTGCAGCGTCTCGGCTACCAGGTGACGGGCGTCGTCGATCCCTCCGAGGCGCTCCAGCTCTTCCAGGCCCGGCCGTTCGAGTTCGACGCGGTGATCAGCGACATGGCGATGCCCGGCATGTCCGGCCTGGCGCTGGCCGGCGCGCTCCGCGAGATCCGGCCCGACGTGCCGATCATCCTGTGCTCGGGCCTGCTGAGCGACGACGCCCTGGCCTCGGCCGCCGTCCTGGGCGTCCTCGAGGTGATCCCCAAGCCCTATTCGGTCCCGGCCCTGGCCCGCGCCCTCCACCAGGCGTTTGCGGGCTGAGAGGCGCCGACCGCCCGGGCTTCGCCCTGGCGACGGGCCAGGAGCCGGCGCACGAGATCCTGCACCTGGCACACGTCGAACGGCTTGAGGACGACCGGCACGCCGGTCTGCTCCAGGAATTGCAGCTGATCGCGGCTCACCGTGTCGCCGGTGATGAGGATCAGCCGATCGCGGTACTGGGGCAGGCGCCGCTCGACCGCGTGGAACAGCTCGATCGTGGCGTCCGCCAGCAGCAGGTCGTAACTCTGTCCGGCGAGCATCTCGAGCGCCGTGGCGCCGCTGTCGGCCACGTCGGCGGCATGACCGTCCACTTCGAGCGCGTCGCGCAGGATCACGGCGATGTCGACCTCGTCGTCCACGACGAGGATCCGGGCTCGCCGCGTGGCCGCGCCCGACGTCGATGGGGTGCCGACGGCGGCCAGGACGGCGGGCGACGCCGGCGGCAGGTCGATGACGAACCTGGCACCCCGGCCCGGCTCGCTGGCGACGGTGATGGTGCCCGCGTGCTCCTCGACGATGTGCCGGCAGAGCGATAGCCCCAGTCCGGTGCCTTCGCCGGAAGGCCTGGTGGTGAAGAACGGATCGAAGACGCGTGGCAGCACGGCGGCAGGGATGCCGGGGCCGTTGTCGGCGACCTCGATCCGCGCGCGGCAGGCGGCGTCGAGCCGCGTGGAAATCGTCAGTCGCCGGGCCGACGTCATCGGCCGCAGGGCGTGGCAGGCGTTGACGAGCAGGTTGAGCATGACCTGGTCCAGCCGGTGGCCGTCGCCCCAAACCCGGGGCAGGTCGGGGGCCAAGTCCAGGCTGATGCTCACCCCGCCCGTCTTCAGCTCGTAGCCCAGGAGCTCGACGGCCTCGGTGACGACGCGGTTGAGATCGACGGCGGCCCGATCGAGCGGGCGCGGGCGGGCCAGGGCCAGGAAGTTGCGGATGACCCGGGCGCACCGCTCGGCCGCCACCCGGATCTTCTCGGCTCGATCCTGGATCGGCTTGGGCGCCCCCTGGCCGAGCAGCGCGGTCTGGCCCAGCACGATGGCGAGCGGGTTGTTGATCTCGTGCGCCACACCCGCCAGAAGATCGCTCATGCCCGCCAGGCTCTCCGTGCGGGCCAGCCGCTCGAGCGACCGCGTGACCGCCTCCGCCGCCCGGCGCTGTGCGGTGACGTCGCGGGCGATCGTGGCCAGGCCGACGAGGGCGCCGGAGGCGTCGGCGACCGGGGAGATGGCCAGTGACACCGTCAGCGCGCAGCCGTCCCTCGTCTGCCGGACGGTCTCGAAGTGCTCGACGCGCTCACCGCGGCCGAGCCTGTCGACGACTGCGACCTCCTCGTCGCGCCGGTCCGAGGGGACGATCAGCGTGATGGGCTGGCCCACGGCCTGGGCGACCGTGTGGCCGAACATCCGCTCGGCCGCCGGGTTCCACGAGGTGATCACGCCGTCCAGCGTCCGGCCGATGATCGCGTCGAGTGAGGACTGCACGATGGCAGCCAGGTGGCCGGGCGGGATCGGCGTTGCCGGATCGGTC
>JBGQLG010000159.1:0-12341 GCA_041499965.1 Methylomirabilia bacterium | reverse complement strand
AGCGGGACGCGCGCGGGTTCATCCTTGGCCCTACGTACAGATGATCGTGGTCGCCGTGCGTCATGCGGCACGCCGTCATTCGGCTAGCTCGCTGCTAGAGCGGCGGATGTCGAGCATCGACGGCAGCTCCGAGGATGTAGCGTCGAACCCCTGCACGCGCACGGCTCCCCCGGAGTGTACGGCGCGTAGAGCCCTTTCGGCGCGCTCCGTCCAGTACGGCATCCCGAGCGCGCGGTACTCCGCCAGTGCAGCGTCGGTCTCCCTCTGCGCGCGGGCGCGGTCGCCGGCATGGCGGCAGGCCTCGCCGAGGCCGAGGCGGCAGTGGGCGAGCAGCGGCCGCATGCCAAGCTCGGTCGCCAGAGTAAGCGCCTCCTGGAGGCGCCCGGTCGCCTCCGCCGGCGAGCGTTCCACGGCGAGCTCGCCGAGGAGCCGGAGCGTCAACGCCTCCCACCCGCGCTCGCCGTGCTTTCGCGCCAGCGCGAGCGCGTCGCCGGCGGTCCGGCTCGCATCGTCGAGTCGCTCTGCACGGAGGTAGCCCTCCGCCAGCAGCGCCAGCACCAGCGAGTGACCGTGCATGAAGCCGATCGAGCGGCCATGCTCGGCCGCCTGCTCGAGCAGGGGCAGCGCCTCGGCAGTCCGTCCCGCCAGCAGGTGCGCGGAGCCGAGCGTCGAGGCGATCCGGGAGATGTAGATGCTGAGGTCGCTGCGCGCCTGGGGCAGGATCGCCTCGAGGAAGGCGGCGGCCCGGTCAAGCTCACCCTGGACGAACGCGACTCGACCGGCGCCAAAGCGCGACCAGACACGCTCGTGCGGGGCCTCGGCCCTGTCGGCAATGGCGATCGCCTCCTCGACCCGGGCGTTCGCCTCGGCAAAGTGGCCCTGCTCGGCGAGCGACATCGCCACCCACACACGGGCGCCGACAGCCTGGAACGTCGACCTGCGGCCGAAGCGATCGTAGGCGAGCGTGTCGGGCAGCGCTGCGAAAGCCCGTCCCGCCGTCTCGATTGTGCGCGCATAGTCTCCAAGCGCGTAGTAGGCCCGGCCCATCATGGCGTCCGCGCCGACCTGCGCATGAAGATCGCCGGTCTCCTCGGCGAGGACCCGGCCGCGCTTGGCGATGTCGATTGCGCGCAGGTGGTCGCCGAGGGCGCCCACGGTGTAGCCGGCCGTCGACAGAACTTGGCCGAGCCGATTGCGATCGCCGAGCGCCTCGGCGATCGCCTCCATCTCCTCGAGCGTCTGCACCTGCCGCTTGAGGTCGCCGAGCGGGATCAACGCGCCACGCAGCTCGGACGTGATGTCGTACGTCCGTTCCGTTCGCTCGCGGCTCTCCGGTAGATGGCGCACCGCGGCCAGAGCCTGCTCAGAGCAACTCGCCGAGGCCCGAAATCCCCCCCGCTCCGCCGCTCGTTTCGATGCCTGCCGCAGATATTCGACGGCCTTGTCCCAGATTTCCGCTTCGCAGTAGTGCAGCCCGAGCGGCAACGGCTCGATGTCGCGACCTTCCATGCGGAGCGCTTCCAGCGCCTCAGCCACGCGGCGATGGAACAGCTTGCGACGCGGGGACAGGACGCGGTGGTACGCAACCTCGCGGATGCGGTCGTGGGTGAAGTCGAATCGCTCGCCGAGGCCGTGCAGGACGCGCCGGCGCACCAGCTCCTCGACCCCGGCCGCCGTGTCCTCCTCCGTGAGCCCGGCCGCCCGCTGCAGCAGCGCGAACTCGAACTCGCGGCCGATCACGGCGGCCACTCCGGCAAGTGTCTGCCCGCGCTCGGACAGGCGCTCGAGCCGCCGGCCGACGATGTCGCGCACCCGCTCGGGAAGCGCCAGGCCGCGTCCGCTGCCGATCGCGGCGCCCTCCGCGTACGCTCGCGCGGTCTCCACGGCGACGAACGGGTTGCCCTCGCTCGTGGCCCACGCCTGCTCGCCGAGACGCGCGGCCGCCGCCTCATCGCCGCTCCGCGCGATCGCCCGCACGAGCGCCACCGTGTCCTCGTGCGACAACGGCCCCAGCGTCAGCGTGGTGAGGAGCGCGTCCCGTCGCAGGTCGTCCAGCGCGTGGCGGACGGCCGGGACGTCGGCCACCTCTTCCTCGCGGGCGGTGGCGACGAGCAGGGCGTGTCGACCAGCCAGCCGCCGGCCGACGAAGGCCACTAACCTGGCGCTCATCTCGTCGGCCCAGTGGACGTCTTCGAGGACGATCAGCAGTGGCTGCCGGCCGGCCAGCACGGCGACGACCTGCGTGACACTCTCGAAGACCGGCCGGACGTCGGCGGCCCCGCCGGCGGGCGGCTGGCCTGCTTCGGGCAGGAGCCGCGAGAGCTCCCCGCGTAACGAGGAACCCAGCCGTTCGAGCAGTTCCGCGTCCTCGCCGACCCGTCCTGCGCGCAGCGCGTCGACCCAGGGGCTGAAGGGCAGGATCTGCTCGGACTCGTACGAGCGGCCGACCAGTACCATCGCGCCCCGGCGGGCCGCTTCGGTGGCGAGCTCGCCGACCAGCCGGGTCTTGCCGATCCCGGCCTCGCCGAGGACCACCATCACACGACCGTCACCGATCGATGCGACATCCAGCGCGCTGCGCAACGCACCCAACTCGTCCGCGCGTCCGAGCAGCGTGGTGTCGTGACCCGCTGCCGGCGCCCGGTGCACGGTCGCGCCCGTCAGCTGGCCCGGCGTTACGGACTCTGTGGCCACCGCGCGCGTCGCCCGCTGTCGCAGAGTCTCCTGATAGAGGGCCTTGGTCTCGGCCTCCGGCTCGGCGCCGAGCTCTCGGGCAAGCACGCTGACGCATTGCTGGTACTGCCGCAACGCGGCGGCCCGGCGCCCGAGGTCCGCGTAGAGGCGCATCAGTACCCGGTGCACGCTCTCCTGCAGCGGGTCCAGCGTCAGGAGCCTGAGCGCCGTCTGGATCGCCGTCTCCGGCGTCCCGGTTTTCCGCTGGTGCACGAGCAGCCGGGCGAGTGCCTCCACTGCCAGCTCCCGCAACCGCTCCCGCTCGCTGAGCAGCCACTCCTCGAACGACGCCTCGCCCAGCGCGAAGCCGCTCAGGAGATCGCCACGATAGATCGCCGCGGCCCGCTCCAGCGCCTCCGGCGTAGCTTCCACCACGGCTCGCTCGAACGCCGCCGCGTCCACGTCCGCGACCGCCGGGTCCAGCGCCAGCGCGTCACCCTCCTGCCGTAACGCGCCCGCCGTCTCGCCCAGCGCCCGGCGGATCGAGAATAGCGCCTGCCGCAGGCTCGCCCGCGCGGACTCCTCCCGGATGCCGCCCCAGAGCAGCGACGCGAGCTTGTCGCGCGGGTGCGCCCGCCCAAGCGGGAGCGCGAGATACGCGAGCAGCGCCTGGGCCTTGCGAGTGGGCAGGGTGAGGGCCGGACCGGGGTCGAGCCGGGCCTGGAAGCCGCCGAGGAGCGTGAGGCTGAGCTTCGCCATGGCGCCCGTGGGAGACCGACCATAGCACCTTTTGACGCAACTTTTGACGGCGGCCTCTACGGATCTTGAACGCCCCAGGTGCGACAACGGGTGCATGGAGGGAGCGATGAGCGTGGACCGGCCCCTGACCTTCATCGTGCGGCTGTTCCCCAAGGGGGAGGGCGGGTTCCGCGGCGTGGTCGAGCGGGTCAGGACTGGACAGAAGGAGCCCATCGAAGCCGTCGAGGACGTCGCCCGGGTCATCACGGCGGTCCTCGACAAGGAGGAGGCCATGTCGCTGAAGGGTAAGCACGCGCTGGTCACCGGGGGTTCACGAGGCATCGGCCGGGGCATCGCGCTGAAGCTGGCAGAGTCCGGCGCCCGGGTGGCCATCCACTACTACGTCAACGAAGCCGCCGCCCAGGAGACGCTCGAGCGCGTGCGCAAGCACGGGGCGGATGGGTTCCTGGTGCAGGCGGACGTCTCGCGCGGCGACGACGTCCGGCGGATGGTCGCGCAGGTACGGCAGCGCTTCGGGACGCTCGACGTCTTCGTCGCCAACGCGCGGCCGGAGCTGGCGAAGTTCTACCAGAAGCCTCTCGAGCTCTCGCTCGAGGCGTGGGACCAGGCGCTCGACTCGCAAGCCAAGGCGTTTCTCGTCGGCGTCCAGCAGGCAGTGCCGATGATGGGCGCCGGCGGTCGGATCATTGCCGTCACCTACGCGCCCGGCGCCCGGAAGGGCACCTGGCAGCCATGGGTTGCGATGGGGGCGGCGAAAGCCGCGATGGAATCGCTGGTGCGCTACTTCGCGGTGACGCTGGCGCCGCGCGGGATCACGGTGAACTCCGTGAGCCCCGGGCTCACCGACGACAGCGTGCTCAACGGGCTCCCCGATGCGGTGGTTCAGACCGCCCGTGAATGGCACGCCAGCGGCTGGACACCGATGGGGCGCATGGGCACCCCGGCCGACATCGGCAACGCCGTCGCGCTGCTCTGCTCGCCCGACTCCGCCTGGATCACGGGCCAGCTCATCTACGCGGACGGCGGCGCCTCGCTGGTAGACACGCTGATGCCGCTCGAGATCCAGCGCGGCTGAGCGCGGCAGTGGACCCGGCTCCGGCCCTGGGCGCGCGCCCGAGGCCGTGGGCGGAGGAGTGCAGTGAACCGAACGCGACGAGGAGGAACGGTGATGAAGAGCAAGAGCGCGGCGAAGGACGGGAAGCGCAAGAAGCTGGCCGACCTGCCGGCCGGGAAGAGTCAGGCGGCGCGCGTCAAGGGCGGCTTCGACCCGCAGAACGGCGTGAAGATCACCGCGGTGTCCGCGACGGGTTCGGCCCTGCCGTTCGATCCCACGAACGGCGTGCGGCTCCGATAGGCCGGAAGGCCGGCGACGAGGCCGCGGCGGGTTTCACCGCGGCCTCGTCATCTGCCGCTATCCCTCAG
Organism: Methylomirabilia bacterium; assembly: GCA_041499965.1. Lineage (GTDB taxonomy): Bacteria > Methylomirabilota > Methylomirabilia > Rokubacteriales > CSP1-6 > AR5. Next base: position 7,487 of record JBGQLG010000159.1, on the reverse strand, counting down.
GGCGCGACGACCTTGTTGGCCAGCATGCCGATGCGTTCGACCTCGGCTTCCATCCTGTCGCCGGCCTTGAGGAACTTGCCCAGCGCGGCGCCCACGCCTTCCGGCGTGCCGGTGGCGATGACGTCGCCGGGCAGGATCGTGAAGCCGAGCAAGAGCACGGCGATGCACTCGTCCACCGGAAAAATCATCTTGGAGGTGTGGCTCGACTGGCGCGTCTCGGAGCGTAGGCTCTCGAGCGCGCTCGACAGTTCCTCGATGCGGAGCGGACCCGTGTCGTGCATTCCACGGACCTGGCGGCGATCACGGAGCTCACGCGCTACGAAGTGCCCCTATCTGCTCGGGCGGCGCCTCGATCTCGCGCGACAGCGGATGCGCGTCGGCCGGCCGCTGGCGGACGTGGCGTGCGAAACGGGATTCGCCGATCAGGCGCACTTCACGCGCACCTTCAAGGCCGCGTTCGGGCTGACGCCGGCAGGGTATCGCGCCCTGAGTGCCCGGGGAGCAGCCGCCGGGCACGATTCGTGCCGCACCCGCTGAGGGCCCACCGGGGCAGCGCACCCATGCCGTCTGAGCCCCGGCGCCCCCCGCGGCTGAGATCGATCGCCCGGGCAATGCGCGGGCGATGTCCGAATTGTGGTGTCGGCCGCGTCATGACGTCGTGGTTCGCGATCAGCGAGCGGTGTGGGGCGTGCGGTCTGCGATTCGAGCGGGGCCACGACGAGGAGCACGACGACTGGCTGGGCGCGTACACGCTGAACTTCATCGTGACGGAGGTCGTCTTCGGCGTTGGCTTGCTCGTTACGCTGCTCACGACCTGGCCCGATCCGCCGTGGAAGCTGCTGCTCTACGGAGGCGGTGTCTTCATGGTGCTGATGCCGATCGCCTTCTACCCGGTCTCGAAGGCGCTGTGGCTCGCGACCGACCTCATCGTGCGCCCCGCCCAGCCGGAAGATTTCGCCTAGGCCTCGACGCGGTCACTCGACGCCCAGCGCGCGGAGCACGTCGCGCTCCAGGCCGAGGAGCGCGGGGTCGTCCAGCCCGCGGGTGCGCGGCGCCTCGATGGGCAGCTCGGCGACGATGCGCGAGGGCCGCGCGCTCAGCACGCACACGCGATCGCCGAGGTACACCGCCTCCAACGCGTTGTGGGTGACGAAGACCACGCTGGCCTCGATCTTGTCGCGGAAGCGCAACAGCTCGCGGCGCTGGGCGCGGGCGGTCAGCTCGTCCAGGTGGCTGAACGGCTCGTCCATCAGGAGCAGCTCCGGCTCGATGGCCAGCGCGCGGGCGATGGCGACGCGCTGTTGCATGCCGCCCGAGAGCGCCAGCGGGTACTCGTCGGCGAACTGATCGAGCCCGACGAGGCCGAGGACCTGGCGCACCCGCCCCTCGCGCTCCCGGCGGTCGACTCCCGCCGCCTGCAGCGCGAACTCCACGTTCTGTCGTACCGTCCGCCAGTTGAGCAACCGCGGCTTCTGGAACACGTAGCCGATGCGGTGACGCGCCGGATCGAACGGCTGGCCGTCCACCCGGATGACGCCGCCGTCCGGCGTCAGCACCCCGGCCAGCAGGTTGAGGATCGTCGACTTGCCGGCGCCGGAAGGGCCGACCAGGCAGACGAAGCCGTGCGGCTCGACGGTGAACTGGAGCCCGTCGAGGACGTCGAGCGCCCGCCCGTCGGCCCGCTGGAACCGCTTGCGCACACCATAGACCTCGAGGCGCACGGCGCTAGAACGCGACCACCGGGCGCCAGCGGACGAGACGGCGCTCGAGCGGCAGCATCACGGCGTACTCGACCACGAACATGACCAGCGTGAAGCCGACCGTCCACGCCAGCACGTCGTCCATGGAGTAGGCCGAGAAGCTGCGGTTGATCATGTAGCCCACGCCGCTGGACAATCCGAACATCTCCGACAGCACCACGACCTTCCAGCCGAGCGCAAAGCCGAGCCGGGCGCCGGCCAGGCAGAACGGCAGCAGCTGCGGCAGCACGACGTCGCGCAGCAGCGCGGCGCGGGAGGCCCGGAAGACGCGCGCCATCTCGATGAGGTCGCGATCCAGGCTCTTGGTGCCCTGCCACATGTTCAGCGTGAGCATCGGCAGGACGACCACGACGATGGCAAACACCGGCGCCGCCTCGGTGATGCCGAACCACATGACGGCGAGCACCGCCCAGCAAAGCCCCGGGATGGTGAGCCCGACCAGCACGTACGGCTCCAAGACGCTCTCGACGAGCCGCCGCGCCCCCATGAGGACGCCGGCGCCCACGCTGACCACGAACGCGATGCCGAACCCGAGGACGACGCGCTGGATGGTGGCGCGCAGGTGAAGCCAGAAGTCGCCGCGCACCATCAGCTCGACGAGCCGGCGGCCGACGGCGCCCGGCCCCGGGAGCAGCGTCGGTGGGAAGAGCGCCGCGATGACGGCCCACAGCGCCAGAATGCTGGCGACGGACAGGAGCCAGACGGCGGGCCGCCTCATCGGAGGACGGAGATGAAGTCCTGCGGCGGCACCTGCTTGATCTGGGCGAGGCGCGCCGCCTCGCGCACGCTCTCCATCGCCCCCGTCACCGCCGCCTCGTTCCACTCGGTCGGGAAGAAGCGCGGCATCCGCTCCTTGGCCAGATCGATCTCGGCCCGGCTCTTGAGCCCGAGGAACTCCGCCTCGGCCTCGACGAGATCGGGGTTGCGATTGATCTGGCGCATGGCGTCGAGGAACATGTCGGCCAGCCGCTTGGCGGTCGGGCGGTTCCTCATCAGCCATTCGCGGTGGGCGCCGGCGCAGACGAAGAGCCAGTCACCCTTGCCGGCCTTCTTCCACTCGTCGTTCAGGCCCATCACGATCCGGAACTTGCCCTCGACGAGCAGCTTGGTGACGATCGGCTCATGGATGGCGAGCGCATCGACCTGCTTGCGCTGCAGGAAGGCGACGAGCGCCGGCGGGGGCCCGGTCACCGGCTGGAAGTCCCGCTCGAAATCGAAGCCGGCGCGGGCGGCGAGCGCTTGCAGGCCCCGGTAGGCGCCGGAGACCTTGTCGATGACGCCGATCCGCTTGCCGCGCAGGTCGGCGAACGTCTGCGCGGGCGCGTCGTTCCAGGTGACCACGTAGATGTGCATGTAGAGGAGCGGCGCGAACAGGACGATCTCCTGGCCGCGACCATAGAGGTCGGCCGCGGTGACGACCGGGAAGAGGCCGGCGTCGACCTGGCGCAGCAGCAACGCCTTCTCGGCGCCGGCCGGGTCGAGGATCTTGAGGTCGAGCTTGACGTCGTACTTCTTCTCGAGATCCAGCCGGCGCACGACCTGCGTCGTGAGACCCACCGCGCCCGTGGAGCTGGCGAAGGAGAGCGACGCGGGCTGGGCACGGGCCGGGGCGGGCTGGGCCAGCGCCCACACGCCGGCGGCGCTGCCGGCGCGCAGGAAGGCCCGCCGGTTCACGCCGCCTCCACCCGGTAGAAGCCGAGCGCGCGCAGCAGCGGCACGTCCTGGACCGAGTACAGGATGGCGGGCACGCTCCCGTCGGCGCCGTGCGCGTGCAGCGCACGCGGGGGGATCGCGAAGAAGTCGCCCACGCCCCACTCGTGGCGCACGCCGTCGACATCGGTGTGGCCGGCACCGGCAACGACGTGATAGACCGCGCTCGACGTCTCCCGGTGCGCGCGGGTGCTCACGCCGGGGCGCAGCATCTGCAAGTAACAGCCGAGCGCCGGCACCACCGACCGCCCGGTCGCTGGGTCGAGATACTCCATGATCACGTCGTCGAAGGGATCGGCAGGGCCGGCCGCGCGTTGCTGCAGCTCGGCGTAGGCCGTCTCCCAGCGGTAGTGCAGGTGGCGCGCCGGTGGGCCGGTGCGCACCGGCTGCGTCTCGCCCTCGTAGGGATCCATCGCGAGGTTCTCGAGGTAGCGCACCACCGGCGAGTCGAGGCCGTCGGTCCAGATGACCGGCCCGTGGCCCTCGTTGCCGTGGTCGTGCCACGTCATGCTGGGCGTGACAACGAGATCGCCGCGGTGCATGACGAACTTGTCGCCCTCGATCGTGGTGTAGGCGCCCTCGCCGTGGAGCATGAAGCGGACGGCGTTGGGCGTGTGCCGATGCGCGGGCGCGACCTCGCCCGGCAGCAGGTACTGCACGGCGATCGAGATCGTGTGCCCGGCGGTGCGCTCGGGCACGCCGGGATTGTCCAACCTCAAGATTCGCCGCTCGGCGCCGCGGCCGGGGGCCATGAACTCCGGGCTGCGATGGATCAGCGGCTCGATGTCGCGCCAGCGCCACGCGCGCGCCTGCATCGCCGAGGCCTTGGGCCTGATCAGCGGCCCGGGCTCCAGCCACGGTGCGTCGAGGCCCGCCGCGGAGAGATGCGCCGTGTACTGCTCGCGCGCCGCCTTGATCGACGTCGTCTGCACGCTCATGGCTGCGTCTCCTTCGCCTCGGCCCGAAGGCCCCGGTTGCTCACCGGCGTCAGTCTACAGCAGCAGCCGCGTCAGCTCGTCGGGCTGGCTCAGCATCGGATAGTGGCCGGTGTCCATCTCGAGGTAGGGCGCCTTGAGCCGCTCGGCCGTGCGGCGCTGGTGCGCCTCCGGCGGGTTGGCGGCGCGGCGGCACCGGATCACCGTCGCCTTCCACGCGCGCCCCCAGAAGTCCTTCAGCTCCATGGGCGCGTTCATCGCCGCGATGGGATGCAGCGTGTAGCGCGCCAGTGCCCACGCGCGCGTGGGGGGATCGAGGTCGGCGAACATCCGCGCCTCGGCGTCCTCGCGCGTGGGCCCGGTGGCCAATGCGGTCGGTCGCCTGCTCGGCGGCCCGGCTGATGACCATGCCGCCCGAGCTGGTGCCCACGAGGACGACGTCCTTCAGGTCCTCGTAGAACATCCCCTGCGCTACCTCCTCGGCGTGCGTCGAGACCGTGATGCCCGGGCGGAGCTGGTGCTTGCGCTCCGCGCAGCCGTCGAGCGTCGGCGCGTAGACGACGTGACCGGCCGCGCGCAGCCGCTCGACCACCGGCTTCCAGATCCAGCCACCCTGGTACGCCCCGTGGATCAGCACGTAGGTCGCCATCGGCTCAGGCCCCGCCCTTGACGGTCACGCCCGCCAGTCGCTCGAGCACCTTGACGATCGCGGAGCCGTCCTCCTTGTTGAGGCCGGCCGCGCGCGCCATCTGGTAGACCTGCTGGCTCACGTTGGCCAGCAGCACCGGCACGCCGAGCTGCTTGGCGAACTGCGTCTCCAGCTCCTGGTCCTTGAACGAGATGTCGACCGTCCCGCCCGGCGCGAAGTCGCGCCTCAGGATGCGCGGCACCCGGGTCTCGAACGCGAAGCTGGTGCCGGTGCTCACGCGCACCACGTCGTAGATCGTCTGCGGATCGAGCCCGGCCTTCACGCCCAGCACCAGCGCCTCCGCGACCGCGACCGTGTTGACCTGGACCAGCATGTTGTTGACGAGCTTCATGGCCAGCCCCTGGCCGAGCGCGCCCACGTGGAAGACGTTCTTGCCCATCGCGCGGAACAGGTCGTCGCAGGCCTTCACGGTGTCGGTGGGGCCGCCGCAGATGACCGACAGCTCGCCGGACGCCGCCCGCTCGGTGCCGCCGCTCACCGGCGCGTCGACCAAGGCGATACCGCGGGCGCCCAGCGCCTCCCCGAGCCGTCGCGCCGCCAGCGGATCGATCCTGCTCATGCAGGCCACGATGTGACCGGGCCGCGCGCGCTGGATGATGCCGTGCTGAGCGTAGGCGGCATAAACGCCCCTTATCGGTGGGCCACGGGAGGCGGGACGCGCGCGGGTTCATCCTTGGCCCTACGTACAGGCGGCGGCAGCGGCGGCCGCCATCGCACCGCTCGCCTTCGCGATAAACCTGCGTCGCTCAGTCATCACGCTGGCCTCCTCACTCGACTGCGAACTACGATGGTTCGATGGTCGTCCTGCTCACCTCCGTGGGCGGCGCCATCTCGGCCGAGATCTCCCAGGGGCGGCCCAGGTTCCACCGACTAGGGGCCGATCACTGTGGTCGTGAAGCCGCAGCACTCGAACTTCTGGACGGGCGCCCCCGACGTGCCCGCGATCTTCACTTTATCCAGGATCGCCTCCGTATCAGCGAACGCCGCGATGACCGCGACGCCGCCGACCCCGCCCGAGATCTTGTCGTGACTGGCGGTGAACGATCCATCCTGGAGGGCCATGCCGAAGTAGTGATTGTCAGCGAAGGTGTTATGGCTGATCTGCGCTGTGTCAACAGCGTAAATGCCGACTTGGTTGCCGTAGAGCAGGTTCTGCGTGATGACGGTCCCCGGTCCTCCGCCCGTGATCCCGGCGACCTGGAACTCATTGAAGAAGTCGGGGCCGCAACCGAGTGCGGGTGAGCCACAGGCATTGCCGCTGATGACGTTGTGCGAGACCGTTCCGACCGCGCCGAAGATAAACTCGACGCCACCGGTCGCTACTACTGGCGACAATCCCGGTCCCGTGATGACGTTGTCCGAGATTGTCACCGACGACCCTTCGTTGAAGACGATGATTCCCACCCCCGCGTAGTCGCTGATGTCGGAGTGGCGAATCGTCGCAGTCGCGGTCGAGACAAAGGGATCACCGATCGTGATTCCAAGGCCATTGGGAAAGCAGTTGGAGATCGGCGTATCGTGGAGGTGCGTGACGGCGGCGAAGCTGAGGTCCAAGTGCGCGCCATCGAAAACGTGAATACCGTCGCCAAGCGCGCCGTCGTCGCACGTCCCGGCGCCCGGTCCGCTAACCGTGACCCCGGACATCGTGACTGATGCGCCGCTGTGAATCTCGACAATGGAATTGGTGCCAAGCTGCCCGGGGACAAGGATCCCGGGGGCTCGGATGGTCGTCGAGTCAGCCCCCGAACCAGTGAGATGGAGATCCTTGCCGATCGACACCTGCTCGACGTACGTTCCCGAGGCGATACGTATCGTGTCCCCAGGACTCGCGGAGTCCACCGCCGACTGAATGGTTGGGAAGGTAGCCGGCACCCTCAGGGTTGCCGCGTCGGCCATCGACGGCGACAAGCCTGCGGAAAACGCGAGCAACGAGACGACTGCGAGCATCGCCCTAAGAGCCAGTCTTCGTAGACCAAACATGATAAGCCCCCTTGTTCGTGTGGGATCGCGATCGAAGCGGTCCGAAAGCCGGTGAAGGCGCCCAGGAGTACCGCGACGGAAGCGAGGTCGACGGTCAATCGCTCGCTCCCCTCGGGACGAGCATAGGCGGCATAAACGCCCCTTATCGGTGGGCCACGGGAAGCGGGACGCGCGCGGGTTCATCCTTGGCCCTACGTACAGCGCGGACAAGGGGCCTGTCAAGCAACGGCGAACGATTCGAGCAGGCCAACGGGGCCCGGAAGAGACGCGCGGTGCTGGCCGTCGCCCCGTTGAACAGACAGCGACGCAGACGGCGGCCTGAGGGCGGTCGGTCAGACCTTCGTCGCGACGAGCGCGGGCTCCATCATGGCAGCCGGGGGCGGGCGATCCAGT
>JBGQLG010000158.1:0-12349 GCA_041499965.1 Methylomirabilia bacterium | reverse complement strand
CGGTCCGGTGATCAGGACCATGCCGTACGGCTGGTGGATCGCGTGGCCGAATTTCTCGTAGCTCCAGGTATCGAAGCCGAGCTTGGTCATGTCGAGCTGCAGCGCTTCCTTGTCGAGGATCCGGAGCACGGCCTTCTCGCCAAAGATCGTGGGCAGGACCGAGACCCGGAAGTCGATCTCCCGGCTGCCGTAGCGGAGCTTGATGCGCCCATCCTGGGGCAGCCGCCGCTCCGAGATGTCCAGGTTGGACATGATCTTGAGGCGGGAGATGATGGCCGGCTCCAGCCGCTTGGGCGGCGACAGCATCTCGTGCAGCACGCCGTCGATGCGGAAGCGGACGCGGAACGTCTTTTCGTAGGGCTCCCAGTGCAGGTCGGAGGCGCCCTTGCGGATGGCATCGACCAGCACCATGTTCACGAGTTTGACGACCGGTGCCTCGTCGGCCGACTCCTTCAGCTCGAAGACGTCGACCTGCGCGCCCGCCTGCTCGTCCTCGACCACCTCGACGTTGCTGGCGTCGCCGGTGATCTCCGACATCATGTCGGTCATCGACGAGACCGGCTGGTTCGCCTCGTAGGCCCGGTCGAGCGCCTTCCGGATGGCCGCCTGGGGCGCGACCACCGGCAGGATCTGGAGGTTGGTCATGAAGGCGATGTCGTCGAGCGCGAACACGTTGGTGGGATCCGACATGGCCAGGGTGAGGGTGCCGCCGATGCGCTTGACCGGCAGCACGTCGTACTTCTTGGCGATGTGGGCGGGCACCAGGCGGAGCGTCTCCGGATCGATGTCGAGGTTGACCAGCGTGATCGACGGAATCCCGTACTGGCGGGAGAGAAAGCCGATCAGCTGCTCTTCGCTGATCGAGCCCTGGCGGACGAGGATCGACCCGAGCTTGTCAGCCTTGCCCTTCTGCTCACCCAGCGCCTGGCGGAGCTGCTCGTCGGTGATGAGCCCCTCGGCGACGAGCAGGTCGCCGAGCCGCCGCACCATTTGCTGGCCGAGCTTCACCTGAGCCATGGAGACCTTTTACTGTAGCGCAGCCACTCGTTTCAACGTATCCGTAAAGGCACGGACCGTTTCGTCCTGGTAGAGCACGAACACCACTCGTTTGAGCGCCGTTTTCGAGGATTTGAGGTGCGGGACGACGACACCCAGCATCGCCTCCGCCGCCGCCGCCGGCGCCACGTGGCCAGCGCCGGTGCCGAGCGCGGGGAACGCGAGCGACGTCAAGCGGTGCTTGTCGGCCAGCGTGAGGACGGCTTGGGTCGTGCGCGCGATCGTCTCCGGATCGGTCTTGGGGTCCGCGCCCATCGCGGCGGCGTGGATCACGTGCGTGGCCACGAGGTTACCGCCCGGGGTCAGCACCGCCTCGCCGACTTCGATCGGTCCCTGCCGCAAGGCTTCTTCCTCGATGAGGATGCCCCCCTTGCGCTTGATGGTCGCCGCCACACCGGTGCTCATCGTGAGGCTCGTGCTGGCGGCGTTGACGATCGCATCGACGTCCCACGCCGTGATGTCGCCGCGCTCGACCGCGACCGACGCCGGACCCACCTTCACCTTCATCGCGCTTGCTCCTGAGCTTTGGCCGCGTCCCACGAACGCTCGAGCTCCTCCGATGAGACGCTGGCAATCGACGTTCCCCGGGCGATCAGTTCGCTCTCCATGGTGGTGAAGCGGCGTCGAAATTTCTCGATGGCCCGCTGCAGCACGTCCTCGGCGTCGAGCGCCGAGAGGCGGGCGACGTTGACGAGCGAGAACAGCACGTCTCCCAGCTCTTCCTGGAAGCGGGCGCCGTCGCCGGCGCTCAGAACCGCCGCGGCTTCCTTGATTTCCTCCTCGACCTTCGTCCAGGCCGCCTTCGCGTCTGGCCAGTCGAAGTTCACACGGGCCGCCTTACTCTGGATGCGCTGGGCGCGCAGCAGGGCGGGCAGCGCGCGCGGTACCCCGTCGATCACCGAGCGCGGGCGGCCCCGCGTCTCGGCCTCGCGTTGCTTGATCGCTTCCCACTGAGCCAGCGCCTGCCTCGGCGTCTCGACACTGGCGCCACCAAAGACGTGCGGGTGGCGGTGGATCATCTTGTCGATGAGACCGCTCAGCACGTCGCTCATCGCGAAATCGCCGCGCTCGGCGGCGACCTCCGCATGGAAGACGACCTGGAACAGGAGATCGCCGAGCTCCTCTCGGAGCGCATCAGGCTCACCGGACTCGATCGCCTCGAGGACCTCGTACGCCTCCTCGATCAAATAGGGCTTGAGGGTGGCCGGGGTCTGCTCGCGGTCCCATGGACAGCCGGACGGCCCGCGCAGGTTCCGCATGATGTCCAGGAGCCGTTCGAACAAAGCGCCGGGAGACTGGGTCATATGCGTTCCTGGGGTCGAGTGATTATACATCAAGGGTTTGCGCGTGTCCTAGGCTCCCCGCTCTGGCCGCCGACGATACGCAGGCGGCTCGCGGGGCACCGCTCGACGCCACCACGGGACACCGCGGCAGGAGGGGAACACCCCATCCACTAGGGCCCGGGCCCAGTCCCTGCGCCCGTCGAGTCCGCTGCAGCTCTGCCCCGCGGCGAAGGACTGCACCCGTTTTCTTGATGCCGCCGCTCCCTCGGGACGAGGTCAGCTTGGTAGAGCGGTCCGAATGATCACGCGGCCGGGCTCGATGTCCACGCGTTCGACGTGGTCGGGCAGCGTCCACTGCATTAGGCCCACGGCGGCAGGGTCGAGCAACACGCGCAGTAGCGGTGCCGGGAGCCTTTGCCGGCCGACGGCAAACTCGTCGACGTCCATGCGCAGCTGACGACGAGGACCGCTACTGTCGATCCGTACGCGCGCGCCGACGTGAAGCCACACGGGCCGCGTCTGCCAGCGAGCCGGCAGTATGTCGGCCAGCGCCCCCAGCGATATCTCGTCGAGCAACTGACGCGCAGGGCTCTGGGCGTCGAGTACCAGGCGGTCGTCACCGACCAGGGTCGCATTCGGCCCGGCCAGTCTGGTCCCGCGGCCGCCGACGAGGTGCCGGGCAAGTAACGCGTTCAGCTCCACCTCGGTCAGGGTGACGGTCTCACCAGGTCGCGCGTGGCGAGCGAGGTCGAAGAGCTTCTGCTGGGCTCGGGCACCGTCCGCGGCAGTGGTGGGCGGCGCGCTGCGGTCGGGCCGAGCCAGCATCCGGGTGACGGCACCGACCGCACCGCCAACGAGGAGCGATCCCAGGGCCAGGACGACGACCAAACCCAGACACCCCGAGCAACCGAGCTTCATCGCTCGCACCCTATCACCGAATAAGGTGGTTCCACCGGGCCAGCCAGGTCCTACAGGCAACTATTTGACGGACTAAGACTCAGATGATATAAGGCGTATGTACTCAATATGCCGGTCCAGGCGGACCGGCACTGATCAAGGGAGGATTTGGAGTTATGGCGATGGTGCGTTGGCGTCCGTTTGGATCGGTAGAGCGTTGGGACCCATTCCGAAATCTGGTCGACGTCCAGAGCGAGGTCAATCATCTGCTCGATACCTTCGCTGGTCGGCAGCCGGTCGGAGCGATGGAGCAGAGTCGCAGTTGGCTGCCCGCGGTCGACATGCACGAGACGAAGGATAGTCTCGTCCTGAAGGTGGAGCTGCCGGGCGTGCGTGACAAGGACGTGGCGGTTTCGATCACCGGCGATCTGCTCACGATCAAGGGAGAGCGTCGCTGGGACGACGACGTCAAGGATCAGAAGTTCCTGCACGTGGAGTGCGTCCACGGGCAGTTCGAGCGGCTGATCCAGCTGCCAATGGCGGTGCAGGCGGACAAGGTCAAGGCGAGCTACCGCGATGGCGTGCTGGAGATCACCCTCCCCAAGGTGGAGGAGCTGAAACCCCGCGACATCAAGATCGACATCCTGTAGCCGGTCGGGGCCCTCGGGCCCCGCGGTCGGTCAGCGGAGGGGGCGCTCACCCCCTCCGCTCCGCAACAGCAGACGTGAGCACAGCGTCGGCAGTGCCGGCGCTCGAAGGGCCAGACGAAGGGAGAAGGACATGGCGAAGGTGATCGGCATCGACCTCGGGACGACGAACTCCGTCGTCGCCGTGATGGAGGGCGGCAATCCCACCGTGATCCCCAACCAGGAGGGGAGCCGGCTGACACCGTCGGTGGTCGCCTTCACGAAGGACGGGGAGATCCTGGTGGGACAGGTGGCCAAGCGCCAGGCCATCACCAACCCGGAGAACACCGTGTTCTCCATCAAGCGCTTCATGGGCCGGCGTCACGACGAGGTCGTGCAGGAGATCAAGCTCGTTCCCTACAAGGTCGCCAAGGCGGCCGGCGGCGAGGCCCGCATCGAAGTGCGCGGCAAGCAGTACGCGCCGCCCGAGATCTCCGCCATGATCCTGCGCAAGCTGAAGGAGGCGGCCGAGGCCTATCTGGGTGAGAAGGTGACCCAGGCGGTTATCACGGTTCCCGCGTACTTCAACGACAGCCAGCGCCAGGCCACCAAGGACGCCGGCAAGATCGCCGGCCTGGACGTGCTCCGCATCATCAACGAGCCGACGGCGGCCGCGCTCGCGTACGGCCTCGACAAGAAGAAGGACGAGACGATCGCCGTGTACGATCTCGGCGGCGGCACCTTCGACATCTCGACGCTCGAGATCGGCGAGGGGGTGTTCGAGGTCAAGGCCACCAACGGCGACACCCACCTGGGCGGCGACGACTTCGACCAGCAGATCATCGACTGGATCGCGACGGAGTTCGGCAAGGAGAACGGCATCGACCTGCGCAAGGACCGGATGGCGCTGCAGAGGCTGAAGGAAGCCGCCGAGAAGGCCAAGGTCGAGCTGAGCTCCACGGTCCAGACCGAGATCAACCTGCCGTTCATCACCGCCGACGCCAGCGGGCCCAAGCATCTCGTGATGACGCTGACCCGGGCCAAGCTGGAGTCGCTGGTGGCCGACCTGATCGAGCGCACGCTCGGTCCCTGCCGGCAGGCCATGCAGGACGCGGGCATCACGGCCAAGGACATCGACGAGGTGGTGCTGGTCGGCGGCCAGACGCGCATGCCCAAGGTGCAGGAGGCCGTCAAGCAGCTCTTCGGCAAGGAGCCGCACAAGGGGGTCAATCCCGACGAGGTCGTGGCCGTTGGCGCGGCCGTGCAGGCGGCCGTGCTCACCGGCGAGGTCAAGGACGTGGTCCTGCTCGACGTGACGCCGCTGTCGCTCGGCATCGAGACGCTGGGCGGGGTGATGACGGCGCTGATCGCCCGCAACACGACGATCCCGACCAAGAAGAGCGAGGTCTTCACGACCGCGGCCGACAACCAGGAGCAGGTCGAGGTGCACGTGCTCCAGGGGGAGCGGCCGATGGCCCGCGACAACCGGACCCTCGGCAAGTTCCATCTGGTGGGGATTCCGCCGGCGGCGCGCGGCGTACCGCAGGTCGAGGTGACGTTCGACATCGACGCCAACAGCATTCTGAACGTGTCGGCGCGCGACAAGGCGACCGGCAAGGAGCAGAAGATCACGATCACCGCGTCGTCGACGCTGACGAAGGACGACATCGACCGCATGGTGAAGGAGGCCGAGTCCCACTCGGCCGAGGACACCAAGCGCAAGCAGGAGATCGAGGCACGTAACCAGGCCGACTCGCTCGTCTACTCGACGGAGCGGACGCTGGCCGAGCACGGGGGTAAGCTGGCCGAGGAGGACCGCAAGGCGATCGATGCCGCGTTGGCCGAGACGCGCGAGGCGCTCAAGGGTGAGGACGTCGAGCGCATCACGCGGGCCCAGGACACGCTCACGAAGGCCTCCCACAAGCTGGCCGAGGTGATATACCGCGACGCCGGCCAGCAGGACCGGGCCGGCGCTCCGGGCGCCGGATCGGGACCGACGGGTCAGGCCGCCGGGCCCAAGGAGGGCGAGGTCGTCGACGCCGAGTTCGAGGATCTGGGCGAAAAGAAGTAGGGCGGTATGCGGAGGGACTACTACGCGGTGCTCGGCATCGCGGCGACGGCGGCGCCGCGCGAGATCCGGCAAGCCTATCGCCGGCTCGCGCGGCAGTACTCGCCGGACGTGAACTTCTGGGACGCGACCGCCGAGACGTTGTTCGAGGAGATCGCCGAGGCGTATCGGATCCTGAGCGACCCGCAAGCCCGGACAATGTACGACCGCTTCGGCGCCGGCGTCCTCGGCGAGGCGCTGGGGGCGAGCCGCCGCGGCGACGACGTCCACGTCAGCGTCGAGCTCGACTTCGCGGACGTCGCGCGTGGGACCACCCTGCGGCTCGGGGTGCAGCGGTTCTCACCGTGCTCGACCTGCGACGCCGCTGGGCGACAGCCGGGCGGGCTCTGCGCCGCCTGCCAGGGGCGCGGCGTACGGCGGGTGGTCGATCCGGTGCCGGTGACGATTCCGCCCGGTGTGGATTCGGGTACGCAGGTGCGGGTGGCCCGCGAGGGCAGTGCCGGGCCCTTCGGGGGTCCGCGCGGCGACCTCGTCGTGAGCACGCGCGTCGCCGAGCATCCGTTTTTCGTACGCAAGGGCGACGGCGTGCACTGCGAGCTGTCGATCGGCCTGTGGGAGGCGCTGCGAGGCGCCCGCGTCCGGGTGCCGACGCCGCTCGGCGAGGCGGTGCTGGTGGTGCCGCCGGGGACGCCGGGCGGCAGCGTGTTCCGTCTGCGCGGACAGGGACTGCCTCGACTGGCCGACGGCACGCCCGGCGATCTCTACGTCACGGTGCGGATCGAGGTGCCGACGGGGTTGGACGCGCGGACCGACGAGCTGGTACGCGAGCTCGAGCGCCTGCTGCCGGGTCCGTCCCGAGCCGACCTCGCGCGCTACCGGGGAGGGGCATCGTGACCGACCGCAGCAAGCCGCTGTACATGATCGGAGTGGTCGCCGAGATGCTGAAGGTGCATCCGCAGACGCTCCGCTTCTACGAGAAGAAAGGGCTGGTGAGGCCGGGTCGCACCGAAGGGCAGACGCGCATGTACTCGGAGGAGGACCTCGAGGAGATCGCGCGCCTCCTGCGGCTCACCCGGGACCTCGGCGTGAATCTGGCCGGCGTCGAGATCATCTTAAAGATGCGACGCCGAATGATCGATATGCAGCGACAGATCGAGGACTTGCTCGGCTACGTCCGCGACGGCGGGGGCGACGCCTCCGCCGGAGCGGCCCCCGAGCCGCGCGAGGCGCTGGTGCGGGCGGCGGCCAACCAGCTGAAGTCGATCGATCTGTTCTGAGAAAGCGAACGACCCATGAGTGACGTGAAGGACAACCGCGCGGGGCTGGTTCCGGACGTGCTGGCCATCCTGCCGCTGCGGGGGACGGTGCTGCTTCCGCACGCCGTGCTGCCGCTGGGGGCGGGTCGGGCCTCGTCCATCCGTCTCATCGAGGACGCGATCCAGTCGGGCCGGCTGGTGGGGACGGTGATGCAGCGCGATTCCCAGCAGGACGCCCCCGACGTCGACGGTCTGCACTCGATCGGGACGGTGACCGTGATCCACAAGGCGATGAAGCAGGCCGACGGCAGCCTGCGGCTGATCGCGCAGGGGCTCGGCCGCTTCCGGCTGCTCGAGGTGCTGGAGCGGGAGCCGTTCCTGCGCGCGCGCGTCGAGGCCATCGACGAGCCCGTGCCGGCCGCCGACCTGGAGCTGGAGGCCCTCACGCGCAGCGTGCGCGCGCTCTTCGAGAAGGTGGTGTCGCTGTCTCCGGCCGTGCCCGACGAGATCATCACCGTGGTGGGCGGCGCCGACGCGCCGGGGGCGCTGGCCGACCTGATCGCGGCGACGCTGCCGACGCTCGGCAACGAGCTCAAGCAGGAGCTGCTGGAGACGATCGACGTGCGCGCCCGCCTGCAGAAGCTGGCGGGGGCGCTGGCCAAGGAGGCCGACGTCCTCGAACTGGGCTCGAAGATCCAGTCCGAGGTCCGGTCGGAGGTCAGCAAGACGCAGCGCGAGTACTACCTGCGCGAGCAGCTCAAGGCCATTCAGAAGGAGCTGGGCGAGTCGGACGACCGCACCCAGGAGATCGAATCACTCCGGCAGAAGATCGACGCCGCTGGGATGAGCGAGGAGGCGCACAAGGAAGCGGTGCGCGAGCTCGATCGCCTGGCCAAGATGCCCCCGGCCGCGGCCGAGTACACGGTGGCGCGCACCTACATCGACTGGCTGGTGGCGATGCCGTGGGCCCAGGAGACGACGGACGCCGTCGATCTGCCCCGCTCGCGCGCGATCCTCGACGAGGACCACGAGGGCTTGGAGAAGGTCAAGGACCGCATCCTCGAGTACCTGGCGGTGAAGAAGATCCGACCGGGCGGCAAGGACCCGATCCTCTGCTTCGTCGGGCCTCCGGGCGTCGGCAAGACGTCACTGGGCCGCTCGATCGCGCGGGCGCTCGGCCGCAAGTTCCACCGCATCTCGCTCGGCGGCATGCGCGACGAGGCCGAGATCCGCGGTCATCGGCGCACCTACATCGGCGCGCTGCCCGGGCAGATCGTGCAGGGGCTGCGGCGGGCGGGGACCCGGAACCCGGTGCTCATGCTCGACGAGATCGACAAGGTCGGCATGGATTTCCGGGGCGATCCAGCCTCGGCGCTCCTCGAGGTGCTCGACCCCGAGCAGAACGCGGCGTTCCGGGACCACTACTTCGACGTGCCCTTCGATCTGTCGCGGGTGCTGTTCATCACCACCGCCAACGTCATGGACACGGTGCCGGCGCCGCTGCGCGACCGTATGGAGATCATCCACCTCGCCGGCTACACCGAGGAGGAGAAGATCGCGATCGCTCGCCGGCACCTGGTGCCGCGGCAGGCCCGGGAGCACGGGCTGGCGCCGGACGAGGACATCGAATTCACGCCCGAAGCGCTGCGTCTGCTCACGCGGGGCTACACGCGCGAGGCCGGCGTGCGCAGTCTCGAGCGGGAGATCGCCGGCGTCTGCCGGAAGACGGCGCGGCGGCGGGCGGAAGGGCATCTGGAGCCGGCGCGGGTGACGCCCGACACGGTCACGTCGTTCCTGGGCGCCCCGCGCTTCGAGTTCGAGGAGCTGGAGGAGCGCACCCGGGTGCCGGGCGTGGCCACCGGGCTGGCCTGGACACCGGTCGGCGGCGACATCCTGTTCGTCGAGGCCACGCGCATGCCCGGCCGACGCACGCTCACGCTGACCGGCCAGCTCGGCGACGTGATGAAGGAGTCGGCGCAGGCGGCGCTGGCCTGGGTCCGCTCGCACGCGAGCGAGCTCGGCGTGGCGTCCGATTTCTGGGAGTACTCGGATATCCACGTACACGTGCCGGCCGGCGCCATCCCCAAGGATGGTCCATCGGCTGGCGTGACGATGGTCACCTCGCTGGTGTCGCTGCTCACCGGTCGAGCGGTGCGGCCGGCCTTGGCCATGACCGGTGAGGTGAGCCTGTCGGGGCGCGTGCTCCCGGTGGGTGGCATCAAGGAGAAGGTGCTCGCGGCGCACCGGGCCGGTGTGCGCACGGTGATCCTGCCGCGCCGGAACGAGAAGAGCCTGATGGAGGACGTGCCGGTGGCCGTGCGGGACGCGATGACCTTCCACCTAGTGGACTCGATCCCCCAGGTCCTGGACAAGGCCCTCGACGAGGTGGCCACCTTCGATCCGCGGGAACTGACGGCCCAGTTCTAACTCTCCGGTTCGACTGGCAAAACGCTCCGGCGGCCCTCGCCGTCGGAGCGTCGTTGCACCTTGGCGCGCCGCTTCGCTAAGATAGGCCCACTGTGTTCTCTCCGCGCGTCGCGCTCCTGACCCTGCTGCTTGCGGCCACCCTCGACGCCGGCGTCGCGGGCGCCCAGACGTACAAGCTCACGGAACCGGACGGCACGACGCACTTCACCAATGCGCCGACCGACCCGCGCTATCGACGCATGGGCTTCACGTCGGGGACGGCGGCCGGATGGCTGCGCCTACCGGGCGACGCTCAGGCCTCCAGTGGTCTGTACGTGAGCGAGATCAACGCCGCCGCCCAGCGCTACGGCGTGCCGGTGAAGCTCGTCTCGGCCGTCATCCGCGCGGAGTCGGGCTTCAACCCGCGGGCGGTCTCCCGCAAGGGCGCGCAGGGGCTCATGCAGCTCATGCCCACGACCGCCTCGATGCTGGGCGTGCGCAACTCGTTCGACCCGCGCGAGAACATCGACGGGGGTGTGCGCCATCTGCGAGGTCTCATCGATCGGTTTCCGAACCGGCTCCCCCTGGCCATCGCCGCCTACAACGCGGGCGAGAAGGCCGTGACGCAGTACGGGGGGATTCCGCCCTTTCCGGAGACTCAGGACTACGTGACGAAGGTCTTGCAGTTCTACGGCGGCGTCGAGGGCGGTACCACCCCGCCGACCCGGATCTACCAGACGGTCGATTCGGACGGCACGGTCACCTACACGAACATCCCGCCTCGCGGCCGGCCCTGAGCGTCGCGGGGGACCAGCCCGCGCCCGGTCTCACCGCAGGAGCTTACTGAGCTCTCGGAAGGCGTCGGAGTCGGCGCGCCCCACGATCGACCCGAGCACGCCACGCGGTCACAGATCGAGCGCGGTCAGCAGCACGCAGACATGGGCCTCTCGATGCCGGTGAGAATCAGGTGGTCGACACCGAGCTGCCGCACCCGGTCCATGAAACCGTCGGCCTTCGCGCACGAGCACGCGGTCTTCTCGAACGGCGGCGCCTCCCCGAGCAGCGCGCGCACTTCCGGCAGCGCCCGGCCCAACCCTTGAGGGTATTGCTCGGTCACGAGCACCGGCACGCCGAGGCGGTGGGCGGCGCTCAGGAGGAGCTTCACGTTGGCCACCATGTCGTCGCGTCGGTCGGCGTCCATCGCATTGAAGAGCCGTTCCTGCACGTCGACGACGAGCCCCGAGTGGGCCATGACACCTCCGGGAGGATGCATCGTGAGCGCGGCGATATCGTCGCACGGCT
The DNA here is from genome assembly GCA_041499965.1 of Methylomirabilia bacterium. Classification (GTDB taxonomy): domain Bacteria; phylum Methylomirabilota; class Methylomirabilia; order Rokubacteriales; family CSP1-6; genus AR5. The sequence goes on along the minus strand of JBGQLG010000158.1, from coordinate 1,455 downwards.
CTGCGGAGGGCGAAGGGAGCGGCCGCCGGCGCGCGAGCCGGCGGCTGCCGGAATCAGTCGCGGGCTAGGGACAGGCGGTGCCGCCGTTCGAGTTGGCCCCGGTGCTGTCGCCCGTCGCGCACACGAGATACGTGCCGCTGGCGGTGCTGCTGTACTTGTACGACGAGCCGGAGCCGGTCCAGCCTTGTGGCATCGTCGGCATCGAGTTGAGGAACGGGCCGCCGACCTGGTTCAAGGCGTTGGTCTGCTGCGTGAGCAGCGCCGTCGGGAAGGCGCCGCTCTGGCCCGTGGCCATCGGGCACGTGCTGGCCGACGAGGTGTTGTCGGGCAGGCCGCCGCACAGTGCCGAGTAGATGCCGACCGCTGACGCCATCGCGCGCGTGTCGGCCTGCGCCTTGGCGATGCGGGCGCGGGTCTGCATGTTCTGGTAGAGCGGCAGCGCGATGGCGGCCAGGATTCCGATGATCGCGACCACGATGAGCAGCTCGATCAGCGTGAAACCGGCACTACTCCTCAGCAATCGCTTGTGCCAGAGCCGGGCCATGTATGTCCCCTTTCGTGAAAGTGAATCGGGGCCGAGCGTCATGCACGGTGAATGCCACGGATGAGCGCTGCGGAATCGAGAAGTTCATCGCGCCCGGCTGCGCCATCCGGCACGGGCCTGACTCGTTGTCAACGCGCGCTGACATCCGGGTGACGGGCGGTTCACGCGCGCCAGGAACGGTCGAGACCGCGGTACTGCACGGCCTCGGCGCAGTGCTCGACGGCGACGGTCTCGGCCCCAGCGAGATCGGCGATGGTGCGCGCCACGCGCAGCGCGCGATCGTGCCCGCGCGCCGACAGCCCGAGCCGACTCATGGCGGCGCCGAGTAGTCGAGCCGCCTCGGGCGCGAGCGGGCAGAGCCGGCGTAGCTGGCGGGCGCTGATCTGAGCGTTGAGCGCGAGGCCGGCCTCGCGCAGCCGGGCGCGCTGGCGCTCGCGCGCGGCGAGCACCCGCGCGCGGATCGTGCGCGAGGTGTCGCCCGTCGCCGTCGCCTGAAACTCCGTGGCCTCCAGCGCGGGGAGCTCGACCTGCAGATCGATGCGGTCGAGCAGCGGCCGCGAGAGACGCCCGAGGTAGCGGCTGCGCTCGGCCGGCGTGCACAGGCACTGCTCGAGCGAGGGACACCCGCGCCGGCACGGATTGGCGGCGGCCACGAGCTGAAAGCGCGCCGGGAAGTCGCCGACGCCGCGGGCCCGCGCGATGGTGACGCGGGCGTCCTCGAGCGGCTGCCGCAGCGATTCCAGCACGTGCTGCTGGAACTCCGGCAACTCGTCCAGGAACAGCACGCCCCCGTGGGCCAGCGTCACCTCACCGGGATGGGGCGGACTGCCGCCGCCGATGAGCCCCGAGACGGAGATCGTGTGGTGGGGCGCGCGGAACGGCCGCTCGCGCACGAGGCCACCGCGGGGCGG
>JBGQLG010000157.1:0-12378 GCA_041499965.1 Methylomirabilia bacterium | reverse complement strand
CACCGTGTTTCACGCGACGCATTAGGTCCGGACGCCGCCGTCGTCCAACGCTTCGAGGTCGAAGGCCGCGGCCATCAGCGCGCGGGTGTAGGCCTGCTCCGGCTGCTCGAAGATCCGCTCGGTCGGTCCCTGCTCGACCACGCGGCCGTCGCGCATCACGAGGATCTCGTCGCTCATCGCGCGGATCACCTTGAGGTCGTGGCTGATGAAGAGATAGGCGAGGCGGTGGCGGGCCTGCAGCTCGCGCAGGAGGTCGACGACCTGGGCCTGCACCGACATGTCGAGCGCGGAGGTCGGCTCGTCGAGGACGACGAAGCGCGGCGTGAGGACCATGGCGCGGGCGATGGCGATGCGCTGGCGCTGGCCGCCCGAGAACTCGTGGGGATAGCGGTCGCGCAGCGCAGGCTCCAGACCCACCTCGCGCAGCGCGCCGTCGATCAGCTCGCGACGCTCCGCGGGGGTGGCGCCGATCCCGTGCACGCCGAGCCCCTCGCCGACGATCTGGGCGATCGACATGCGCGGCGACAGCGCCCCGAACGGATCCTGGAAGACCACCTGCATCTCGCGCCGTAGCGGTCGCAGCGCGCGCGCCGGCACGCCCTGCAGCGCGCGGCCGGCGAAGTCGATCCGCCCCTGGCACGCCTGCAGCCGGAGCAGAGCCAGGCCGAGCGTGGTCTTGCCCGAGCCGCTCTCCCCCACCACGCCGACCGTCTGGCCCTCGCGCACCGTCACGCTCACCCCGTCGACGGCCTTCACGTGGCCCACCGTGCGACGCAGGAGCCCGCGGCGGATCGGGAACCACACGCGGATGTCCTGGGCGTCCATCACGACCGGGGCGTCGGCCCGCGGCGCCCGCGGCATCGGGCGCGGCTCGGCGGCGAGCAGACGCCGGGTGTAGGCGTGCCGGGGCGACTCGAAGATCTCGCGGGCGGTGCCGGCCTCCACGATCTCGCCGGCGCTCATCACGCAGACCCGCTCGGCCATCTTGCGCACGATGCCGAGGTCGTGGGTGATGAGCAGCAGCGCCATGCCGAACGTGGCCTGCAGGTCGCGGAGCAGCGCAAGAATCTGGGCCTGGATGGTGACGTCCAGGGCGGTCGTCGGCTCGTCGGCGATGAGCAGGTCGGGCTCGTTGGCCAGCGCCATGGCGATCATCACGCGCTGGCGCTGGCCCCCGGAGAGCTGGTGGGGATAGGCGTCGAGCCGCCGCTCGGCCTGGGGCAGCCCCGCCAGCCGCAGCAGCTCGAGCGTGCGCCCCCGGGCGGCCGTCCGTGACAGGCCCTTGTGCACGCGCAGGACCTCGTTCACCTGCTTGTCGATGGTGTGCAGCGGGTTCAGCGACGTCATCGGCTCCTGGAAGATCATCGCGATGCGATCGCCGCGGACCCGCTGCAGGACGCGCTCAGGGGCGCCCACCAGCTCCTGGCCCTGGAACAGGATGCTGCCGGTCGGGTGACGCGCGGTGGGATACGGCAGGAGCTGCATGATCGACAGCGCCGTCACCGACTTGCCGGAGCCGCTCTCGCCCACCAGTGCCATCGACTCGCCGCGCTCGATGGAAAACGACACGTGGCGCACCGCCTGCACCTCGCCGCCCTCCACGGTGAACGAGACCGACAGGTCGCGCACCTCGAGCAGGGGACTCATCGCACCTTCCGGGGATCGAAGGCGTCGCGTACGGATTCACCGATGAAGATGAGCAGCGAGAGCATGAGGGCCAGGACGAGGAAGCCGGTGAGGCCGAGCCAGGGCGCTTGTAGATTGGCCTTGCCCTGGGACAGGATCTCGCCGAGCGAGGCCGAGCCCGGCGGCAGGCCGAAGCCGAGGAAGTCGAGCGAGGTCAGGGTGGTGATGGCGCCGTTGAGGATGAAGGGCAGGAAGGTCAGCGTCGCCACCATGGCGTTGGGCAGCAGGTGGCGGGCCATGATCACGGTGTTGCGCACGCCGAGCGCGCGGGCGGCCCGCACGTAGTCGAGGTTGCGCGCGCGCAGGAACTCCGCGCGGACCACGCCCACCAGCGACATCCACGAGAAGAGCAGCATGAGGCCGAGCAGCCACCAGAAGCTCGGCTGCACGATGCTGGCGAGGATGATGAGCAGGTAGAGCACGGGCAGCCCCGACCACACCTCCATGAAGCGCTGGAAGAGCAGGTCGGTCCAGCCGCCGAAGTATCCCTGCACCGCCCCCGCCGACACGCCGATCAGCGAGCTGGCCAGCGTCAGCGCCAGACCGAAGAGGACGGAGACGCGGAAGCCGTAGATGAGCCGGGCGAGCAGGTCGCGCCCCTGGTCGTCGGTGCCGAGCCAGTGACGGAGCGAGGGCGCGGCGGGCGCCGGCCCCGACAGCTCCCAGTCGATGGTGTCGTAGCGATACGGGATGAGCGGCCACACCATCCATCCGCGCGCCTCGATGAGGCGCTGCACGGCGGGATCGCGATAGGCCGCCTGGGTCGGCAGCTCGCCGCCGAAGGCCGTCTCCGGATACGCGCGCAGCACGGGGAGGGAGAAGCGGCCGTCGTGGCGCACGAGCAGGGGCCGGTCGTTGGCCAGGACGTCGGCGCCGAGCGACAGCCCGAACAGCGCCAGGAAGATCCACAGCGACCAGTAGCCGCGGCGACTGGCCCGGAAGCTGGCCAGCCGGCGGCGGGTCAGCGGGGACAGGCTCACGCGTCCCGCCGCTCGAAATCGATCCGCGGATCGATGAACGTGTAGGCGAGGTCGGTCACGATGTTCAGCAGCAGGCCGATCAGCGTGTAGAGGTACAGCGTGCCGAACATCACCGGATAGTCGCGGTTCACCGCGGCCTCGAAGCCCAGCAGGCCGAGGCCGTTGAGCGAGAAGATCACCTCGATCAGCAGCTCGCCGGCGAAGAAGATGCTGATGAACGCGCTGGGGAAGCCGGCCACCACGATCAGCATGGCGTTGCGGAACACGTGGCCGTAGAGCACGCGGCGGCGGCTGAGCCCCTTGGCCCGCGCGGTGGCCACGTACTGCTTGTTGATCTCGTCCAGGAACGAGTTCTTCGTGAGCATGGCCAGGCTGGCGAAGCCGCCCACGACGAGCGCGGTCACCGGTAGCGCGATGTGCCAGAGGTAGTCGAGGACGCGCTGGGGCCAGGACATCAGCGCCCAGGTGTCGGAGGTGAGGCCGCGCAACGGGAACCACTGGGCGAACGAGCCGCCGGCGAGGAGGACCACGAGCAGGATGGCGAACAGGAAGCCGGGGATGGCGTAGCCGACGATCACCGCCGCGCTCGTCCATACGTCGAAGGGCGAGCCGTCGCGCACGGCCTTGGCGATGCCGAGCGGGATCGAGATCAGGTAGACGAGCAGCGTCGTCCACAGGCCGAGCGTGATCGACACCGGCAGCTTCTCGAGCATGATGCCGAGGACGGGGCGGTCACGGTAGAAGCTGGTGCCGAGATCGAAGACCACGTAGCTGCGCATCATGTGAACGAAGCGCTGCCACGGCGGCTTGTCGAAGCCGAACTGCTTCTCCAGCTGGCGTACCAGCTCGGGGTCGATGCCCCGCGACGCCCGCGTCAGCCCCTCCTGGCCGGCCCCCACCGCGGGCCGCGTCCCGCCGCCCGTCTCGCCGCCGCCGGTGCCGCCCACCCGCGCCGTCGCTTGCACCGTGGCGCCTCGGATGCGGGCCAGCATGAGGTCGACCGGGCCGCCCGGGGCCGCCTGCACGATGAGGAAATTGGCGAGCATGATCCCGAACAGTGTCGGCACGACCAGGAGCAGGCGGCGGCCGAGATAGGCGAGCACTACCGGCGGCTCCCCGTCTTCTGCGGGTCGACCCACCAGGTGTCCACGCCGAGGTCGTACTTCGGCGCGACGGCCGGTCGGCCGAAGCGGTTCCAGTACACCACCCGGAACGCGGCCAGGTGGAAGTGCGGGATGAGGTAGTGGCCCCAGAGCAGCACGCGGTCGAGCGCCCGCGTGCGCGCGACCAGGGCGGCGCGATCGGGAGCGGCGATGAGCCGCTCGATCAGGCGGTCCACCACGGGATCCCGCACGCCGGGGTAGTTGCGGCTGCCCGGGGTGTCGGCGGAGACGGAGGCCCAGTAGTCGGCCTGCTCGTTGCCCGGCGACAGCGACTGCGGGAACAGGGCCATCGTCATGTCGAAGTCGAACTGCTTCATGCGGTACTCGTACTGGGCCGAGTCGACGGTCCGCACCCGTGCGGTCACGCCGAGGCGCTCCAGGTTCTTCACGAAGGGCAGCGTGATGCGCTCGTAGGTCGGATCGTCGAGCAGGATCTCGAACGTCAGCGGCTGGCCCGTCTCCGCGTTCACCAGCCGCAGGTCGCGCACGACCCAGCCCGCCTGCCGCAGCAGCTCGATCGCCCGCACGAGATTCGGCCGCAGACCGCCGGGCACCGTCGAGGGCGGCTGGTACTCGCGCGTGAAGACCTCGTCGGGCACACGGCCGCGGAACGGCCCCAGCACGGCCAGCTCCGCCGCGGACGGCAGGCCGTGCGAGGCCAGCTCGGAGTTGGAGAAGTAGCTGCGGGTGCGGACGTAGGCGCCGTAGAACAGGTGCGCGTTGCTCCACTCGAAGTCGAACGCCGCGGCCAGGGCCTCCCGCACGCGGGAGTCGCGGAAGATGGCCCGGCGCGTGTTGTAGACGAACCCCTGCATGCCGGTCGGGACCTCGTTGGGGATCTCCTCCTTGCGGATGCGGCCGTCGCGCACGGCGGGGATGTCGTACCCCCTCGCCCAGTTCTTCGACGAGCTCTCCCGGCGGAGATCGTAGGCGCCGCCCTTGAAGGCCTCCAGGGCGACCGTGTCGTCGCGGTAGTAGTCGTAGCGGATCGTGTCGAAGTTGTAGCGGCCGGCGTTGACGGGCAGCGCGGCGGCCCAGTAGTCGGGAACACGGCGATAGGTGATCGAGCGGCCTGGCTCGAACGACTCCACGCGATACGGCCCGCTGCCGAGCGGCGCCTCCAGCGTCGTCTTGGTGAAATCGCGTCCCGCCCAGGACGCCTTCGACAGCACGGGGAGCTGGCCCACGATCACCGGCAGCTCGCGGTTCTCGCCCTCCTTGAACGTGAACCGCACCGTGCGCGGCCCGGTCTTCTCGACGCTCGCCACGGCGGCGTAGTACGACCGGTACTGTGGATGGCCCTTCGTCCGCAGCGTCTCGAAGGTCCAGATGACGTCCTCGACGGTGATGGGGCGGCCGTCGTGGAAGCGCGCCGCCGGCCGCAGCGTGAACGCCACCCACGAGCGGTCGGGCGGCGTCTCGATCGTCTCGGCCACCAGCCCGTACTCGGAGGACGGCTCGTCGAACGAGTTGACCGTGAGCGTGTCGAACGTGTTGGCGACGCCGGACGCCGGCACACCCTTGAGGATGAACGGGTTCAGGTTGTCGAACGTGCCCGGCGCGGACAGCGTGACGCCGCCGCCCTTGGGCGCCCGCGGATCGGCATAGTCGAAGTGGGTGAAGCCGCGCGGGTACTTGAGATCGCCGTGGATCGACAGCCCGTGGGTGGGACCGGCCCCGGGGGCGGAGCCCGGCCACGCCGGGCTGGCGGCCGCGGCCAGGGCCACGACCAGCACGACAGCGAGCGCTCTCATGCGAGGCAACGCCCTCATAGTACCCGGGCGGGATCGTCGAGGCGAGGCGTGCACGTTGACATCCGCACGGTTTGCTCCGATAACAGCGCCCATGGATCTCGAGCTCACGGGCAAGGTCGCGATCGTCGGCGGGGCGAGCAAGGGGCTGGGACGGGCGTGCGCGCAGGTGCTCGCGCACGAGGGCGCCCGGGTGGCGATCTGCAGCCGCTCGGCGCCAGATCTGGACAAGGCGGCGAAGGAGATCCACGACACGACTGGCCGCGAGGTGCTGGCCTTCGCCGGCGACCTGGATCGCCACGAGACGATCCAGCGGCTGATCGCGGCGACCGTCGAGCGCTTCGGCCGCGTCGACGTGCTGGTCAACAACTCCGGGGGCCCGCCCCTGGCCCGCGCCCACAACGCCACCGAGGAGCAGTGGGCGACGGCGGTGCAGCGCTCGCTGCTGTTCTTCGCGCGCATGTCACGCGAGGCCCTGCCCCACCTGAAGACGAGCGGCGCCGGCCGGATCATCAACATCCTGGCCGCCACGGTCTACAACCCGATCCCGAACCTGGCGCTGTCCGGCGTCACGCGGCTGGGCGTGGTGGCCTTCGCCAAGAGCCTGGCCGACGAGGTCGGGCGCGACGGCATCCTCGTCAACAACGTGTGTCCGGGCTCGATCATGACCGAGCGGATGCTCTCCAACGTGACGTCGCGCGCCAAGGAGCTCGGCATCTCGGTGGACGACGCGCTCGCCCAGCGGGCCGCGGACACCGCGGTCGGTCGGGTCGGCAAGCCGGACGAGCTGGCGTACCTGGTGGCCTTCCTCGCCTCCAGCCGGTCGAGCTACATCACCGGCACCACGATGCTCGTCGACGGGGGCCTCGTCCGGTCGATCGTCTAGGGCGGGTATCGAGGGGCGCCACGGCTCCGCCGGGGCGGCCCGAGCGGTTGGGGGGTTGGGGGCCATGTCGGGGCCCCCAATTCGGTCAAATCAAAAGGATGAGCTTGCCGGTGGACTGGCGGGACTCGAGATAGCGATGGGCGGCCGCCGCCTCGGCGAGAGGAAACGTCTTGCCGATGTGCAGCTTGAGACGGCCCTCGCGCATGAGGGCGAAGCAGCGGGCGGCGCTCTCGCGCGTCTTCTCGGGGAAGGTGCGGGTCACCGTCGGCACCATGAAGCCGCTGACCTTGATCGACTTCGCCGAGAGGGTCGCGACGTTGAGCGGATCGGTCGGCCCGCCGGCCCGGCCATAGAGAATCAGGTGGCCGAAGGGCGCCAGGCAGCGCAGCCCTTCCTCGAACGTCGGCTTGCCGACCGCGTCGAGGATCAGGTCGACGCCTCGTCCATCCGTCAGCCGCAAGACTTCATCGGCGAACTTCTCCGTCGAGTAGTTGATGACGGCGTCGGCGCCGTGCTCCTTGACGAGTCCCACCTTGGCGTCGCTCGACACCGTCCCGAACACTCGGGCCCCGGCGACCTTGGCGAGCTGCACCGCCGCGAGACCGACACCGCCGGCGGCCGAGTGCACCAGCACGGTGCGGCCCGGTCCGGTTGCATCCGCCGTGTGCAGCATGTGATAGGCGGTCAGCACCTGGATGGGGAACGCCGCGCCCTGCTCGAAGCTGACGAAGTCGGGCAGCGGGACCACCATCGGTGCCGGCGCCTGGCAGTACTCGGCGTACGACTTGACGGTGAACGCGGCCACCCGGGCGCCGACGCTCAGCCCCGTCACGCCCTCGCCGAGGGCCTCGATGACGCCCGCCGCCTCCATGCCCGGTGTGTCGGGCAGCTTCGGCTTCACGACGTACTGTCCTTGCCGGAAGCGCACGTCGGCGAAGTTCACGCCGATGGCGTGCACCTTGATGAGCACCATGCCGGGCCGCACCTCGGGCTTCGGCACCTCGGCGAGCGTCATCACCTCGGGACCGCCGGTCTGCGCGAACACGATCGCCTTCATCTCAGACCCCCTCGAACACGTCGGCCCACTCCTCCAGCATCTGGGGATGGCCGTGACGGATGTGAATGGAGAAGTGGTTGTACCCGGCCGCGCGCAGCGCGCGGATGCGCTCGCGCAGCACCGGCGCCGTTTCCGTGAACGTCAGCGAGCGGATCAGGTCCGCGGTGCACACCTCCTGCTCCTCCGGCCGGAGGAACATGAGGTGGCCCCGGTGGTTGGAGAGATAGCGCGCGTCGGCCGGCTCGTACGTCTGGTAGATCTGCCGGTACCGCTCGAGCAGCGGGGCCAGGTGCGGCGGCACGCTGCGCCCCATGTTGCCGAACTCCTCGACCTCGACCAGGTTGTGCAGCGCGATCGTCGCGTGCGGCCCGGCCTGGGCCTTGACGCGCGCGCCGTCGAACGCCTCGCCGTCCTTCAGCACGCAGCCGCCGGTGAAGGCCGTGGCCACGCGCGTGGCCGGATCGATGCCCGCCGCGCGCCACGCCGCCTGCATGTCGGCAACGGCCGCCGTGGCCGCGCCCAGGTGGCCGGTCGCGTAGATCCAGCCGGCGCCGAGCTGGGCCGTCAGCCGGCGGCCGCGCGGCCCCAGCGCCGAGACGTGCAGCGGGATCGGGTCCTTCACGTTGACGACCCCGATCTCCGGGCTGAGGAAGCGGATCTTCCGCCGCTTGCCCTCGAACGTCCACTCCGGCGTCTCGCCGGCCAGGAGGCGCTGCACGAGGCGGACGTACTCGGCCATGTCGTCGAGCTTGACCGGGCCCAGCCCCATCGTGCGGCGCGCCGTGAAGCCGGTGGAAATACCGAAGTCGATGCGGCCGGGCGCCAGCGCGTTCAGCGAGGCCAGCGCGCTCGCCGCCACCGGCGCGATGCGATTGGAGGGGATCAGCACGCCGGTGGCCAGGCGGATGCGCGAGGTCTGCACGGCCGTCGCGCCCATGGCCACGAACACGTCGGCGTTGAGCATCTGCGTGTCGTAAAACCAGGCCCGCGCGTAGCCGAGCTCCTCGGCACGCTTGACGACTTTCCACGAGTCGGCTGACGTCGCCAGGTTGATCCCGAAATCCATGGTCACGCGAGACTGCGCCGGCCGCAGCGCGGAGTCAAGCCGTCGGCGAAGTGGGATACTGGCGCTCACCGCCGAGTGAGGAGAGCCATGACGAGCGTTCGCGTGAGCGCGTGCATCGTGGGCGGGGGGCCGGCCGGATTGATGCTCGGACTCTTGCTGGCCAAGCGGGGCGCCGACGTCCTGGTGCTGGAGGGGCACGAGAACTTCGAGCGCGAGTTCCGCGGCGAGGTGCTACAGCCCAGCACCGCCCACCTGCTCGACGAGCTGGGCCTGCTCGAGTACGTGAAGGCCCAGCCCCACTCGCTCCTGGAAGCCGGCAAGATCCGGCTGAACGGTCGCGAGATCGGCGAGTTCGCCTTCAAGCGCATCGCGCCGGAGTATCCCTACGCCATCTGGATGCCGCAGCCGATCTTCCTGGACGCGCTGCTCCGCAAGGCACAACCGTTCCCGACGTTTCAGTGCTGGATGGGCGCCAAGGTCACGAAGCTCGTCGAGGAAGACGGCCGGGTCGTGGGCGTGAGCGGCGTGCGTCACGGCACGGAGCCCTTCGAGGTGCGTGCCGACGTGGTCGTGGGCGCCGACGGCCGCTACTCGGCCGTGGCCAAGCTGGGCGGGTTCAAGGCCGCGTACGAGCACCACGACTTCGACGTCATCTGGTTCGCGATCGAGCAGCCGCCCGGCTGGTCCAGCACGATGTACGTCTCGATGGGCGAGACCCGCGGCCTGATGCTGCCGAAGTATCCGCATCACATCCAGGCCGGCCTGTTCCTGCCCACGGGAGAATGGCGGCGCTGGCGCCAGCAGGGTGTGGCGGTGGTGGCCGAGCGCATCCGCCGCTTCGACCCGATCTTCGCCGCCTTCGCCGACGGGCTGCGCGACTTCACGCCGTTCTTCCCGCTGGAGGGCTTGATCCGCCTGGTCGACGACTGGGCGCGCGACGGCCTGCTGCTGATCGGCGACGCCGCCCACACCATGAGCCCGGCCGGCGCCATCGGCGTCAACGTCGCCATCGCCACCGCGGCCGTCGCCGCGCAGGAGATCTACCCGCGTCTCGGCCACGGGCCGATCGCGCGAGCAGATCTGGGCGCGGTCCAGCGCCTGCGCGAGGAGGACGTGCGCACGCTGCACCGTGTGCAGCTCGGCGCCCAACGGGTGCTGCTCGGCCAGCGCCGCGGCAATCCCCTGGTGACATGGCTCGTGCCGAAGGTGTTGCCGCTGCTCCTGCGATCGCCGCTGCTGCCGCGGATCCAGCGCCGCTTGTTCTTCGGCGCGCCTCTGCCGCCGCTGGACCCGGCGTTCAGCTTCCGGGAGCCGGTCGTGGTGCCGGCTCGGGCCGGGGCTGGGAGTCCAGGCGAGGACCGGGTGTAGAGCCGCTCAGCTTCGGGGGGCCGGTCGGGGCAACGGCTCCGACCGGACGGCGGAGCCGTTCAGCGGCATGACCACGGCTGGCGCGGAGACGTGCTTCACCGCCTCGAAGCCCGTCGGCGCCCACCAGTAGTGCCAGTTCGAATCGTCGCTGGCGGCCCGGCGCAGCAGGCGCACGAGCTTCGGCAGCTCACGGCCGGGCGATGTGACGACTTGCCGGAGCTGCTGCAAGAGCGCTCGCCCAAGTCGCCGCCGACTCACCGGCAGGCCCAGCGCCCGCAGACCGTCGCGATGGTAGCGCCACATCTCGCGCCCGCCCGGCGCCAGCAGCGCCCGGGCCAGGAACTTGTAGTACGCCTCCATCCGCTGGGCCAGCGCCTCCGCGAACTCGGCCGGCGTCAGGTACACGCCCCCGTAGGTCGTGAGGATCCGCACGTGGCCGAGCAGGTAGGTGTTCAGGCGCCGCGCGACCGAATAGGTGACGCTGGCACGGTGGGCGCGGGCGAAGGTGAGCACCTGATGGACGAAGCCGAAATCCGAGGTCTGCAGCACGTCGTAGCAGGCGGCGGTGTCGGCGTGCAGGTTCGACTCCTCATAGAACGACTCGCGCCCCCGCACGAAGTCCGCCCGGATCATGTGCGCGGTCGGCCCGCCGAAGACCGACAGGCATCCGAGCAGGCTGAGGCGGCCGATCGCGCGTCCGTCGGTGACGGGGCTCGGGTGGGGCAGGCCGTCGAGTCCGACCTCGGCGCCCCGCAGCTGATACGCGCTCACGAGCCCGATCGAAGGATGCGTCTGGGCGAGCGACACCATCCGCTCGAGACAGTCAGGGAACAGGGCGTCGTCCGCGCAGACGAACTTGCACCAGGCGGCGTCGGGGCTGATCTGCGCGGCGGCGACGTTGTGGTTGGCGATGATCGGCAGCGTCTGGGGGTTGGTGTGGACGCGGATGCGACGGTCGCGGGCGGCGTAGTCGCGCAGGATCTCCGCGGTCCCGTCCGTGCTGGCGTTGTCGACGAGGATGTATTCCCAGTGCTCGTAGGTCTGCGCCAGCACGCTCTCGATGCACGGGACCAGGTAGGCTTCACCGTTGTAGACCGGGGTCAGCACCGTCACGAGCGGCCTCCGGCCCTGCCGCGCCCGCTCGGTGTGTCCATCGTTCACGTGCACCGCCCTCAAGCCATGCAACGCTGCAGCCGCGATGCCACCGTCTTGCGGCCGGCGCCGCCCGGGTCCCTCTTGCCGCCCGGACAGCCCCTGCTATGCTCGGCGCACCATGACCAAGCAAAACGCCATCGAGGTCGACCTCTACAGCGACACCGTGACCCGTCCCACCGCCGAGATGCGCCGCTTCATGTGCGAGGCCGAGGTGGGCGACGAGCAGAAGCACGAGGACCCGACCGTGAACTTGTTACAAGACATGGTCGCGGACCTCCTCGGCAAGGAGGCGGCCGTGTTCCTGCCCTCGGGGACGATGTGCAACGAGATCGCCCTGCGCGTGCACTGCCGGCCGGGCGAGGAGATGCTGGCCCACCGCACCGCGCATCCCATCCACTTCGAGAGCGGCGGCCCGGGCGCGCTGGCCGGAGTGAACGTGCGCCCCCTCGACGGCGAGCGCGGCCAGTTCGACGCCGCCACGCTGCAGGAGGGCATCCGGCCCGACTTCCGCCACTTCCCCCGCAGCCGGCTGGTGTGGGTCGAGCAGACCAGCAACCTGGGCGGCGGCTCGATCTGGCCGCTGGCCCGTGTCCGCGAGGTCACCGACCTGGCGCGCCGCCACCGCCTGGCCACGCACCTGGACGGCGCCCGGCTCATGAACGCGGTGGTCGCCAGCGGCGTGGCGGCGCGCGAGTGGGCCGCGCACTTCGACTCGGCCTGGATCGACTTCACCAAAGGCCTGGGCGCCCCCGTGGGCGCGGCGCTGGCCGGCTCGCGCGAGTTCATCGCCGAGGCCTGGCGGCTCAAGCAGCAGATGGGCGGCGCCATGCGCCAGGCCGGCATCATCGCCGCCGGCGGCGTCTACGCCCTCAACCACCACGTCAAGCGCCTGGCCGACGACCACGCCAACGCGAAGCGCCTGGCCCAGGGCCTGGCCGCCCTGCCCGGCGTCGTCCTCGACCCGGCCACGGTGGAGACGAACCTGGTTTTCTTCGAGCTGACGGGACCGGTCGACGCGCCCACGCTGGTGGATCGGCTGCTGGCGCGCGGCGTGCGCATGGGCGCGATGGGTCTGCACACGGTCCGCGCCGTCACGCACCTCGACGTGAGCGCGACCCAGATCGAGCGCACGCTCGACGCCGCTCGCGCGGTGCTGACCTAGAGTCGTTGGTCCGGGCCCCGGACGCGTGGAACCGACGGCGTGGAAGCGCGCGGCGGCGGCTCGCGGGACGGGCGGCGGGGCGACAGGGTCCCCAGAGGTTCCGT
>JBGQLG010000156.1:0-12532 GCA_041499965.1 Methylomirabilia bacterium | reverse complement strand
TGAAGGCGGTGATTCGGAACTTGGCCAGCTTGTCCTCGGCCTGGTCGTTCTTCACCTTGGCGTCGGAGGCAGTCGCGATGATGGCACCCGGCAGCGATCCGGCGAAGTAGTACGCCTCCAGATCCGTCCGCGCCATCCACATCGGGTACTGATCGATCTCTTCGTTCCATCGCTCGAAGATAGTGACCGCTACGGCCTTGCGGCTGGCTTGCATCTGCGCGATCAACGCGGACATCGCCTTGTCGTAGAGGACGGCCTTGCTGTACGCGGCCTGACCGCCGGCGAGCCCGCCCGACACCGCCGAGAGGATCTGGCTCGCCGTCTCCGACACCAGCGCACCGGCGCCGCCGACGCCGACCCCAACCAGGGCGATCAAGAACTCGGCGCGCACATTCTCCTTGACCAGCCCGGCCTGGAACTCCTTGAAGTAAGCGTCGATCACCGCCATGCGCGTCTCGATCATCTCGTTGCGAATGGCTTTCGGAGTCGAGGTGTTGGAGCTGGGATAGACCCTCGTGAGCGCCTTGGAATAGTCCTTGTCCAGAGTCTCCAGATCCTTGGCGTTGTCCTGGCTCGTCTCCGGGAACTGTCGCAAGCCGGCGCAACCGACGAGCCCGAATGACACAACCAGCGCAAGCAACAAGCCCTTCGTCATCGACGACCTCCCCGTCCCACGTGGCAATGGACACCCCCGGATGGCGGCCCCGCCGGCGATGGGGGGCCCGGCGGACCGCATCCGGCTTCATAGCTCATTCCCCAGCCGTCCGCCAGTAGGGAAAACCCCGACACGGCTGGCCCGTCCCCCGGGGACGGCGCTGTCGCCAGTCGGCCCGCTTGGCCGTACACTTGGCCCCTCGGAGGCGCTGATGCCCATTCCCAAGCACCCGTTCGAGCCGCACGCCGAGGGCCCCCTGCGCGGTGTCCGCGTGCTCGATTTCTCCCGCCTGGTCGCCGGCAACATGCTGAGCCTGCAGCTCGCCGACTTCGGCGCCGACGTGGTGAAGGTGGAGTCGCCGGGCACCGGCGACACGCTGCGCGACTGGCGCGAGGCCGGCGTGAGCGTGCACTGGAAGGTCTACGCGCGGAACAAGAAGAGCATCACGCTCGATCTCAAATCGCCGGAGGCGCCCGGCGTCATCCTCGATCTCGCCGCGCACTTCGACGTCCTGATCGAGAGCTTCCGGTTCCGCTATCTCGAGAAGCTGGGGGTGGGTCCGGACACGCTGCTCGAGCGCAATCCCCGGCTCGTCGTCGTGCGCGTGTCGGGGTTCGGCCAGACCGGCCCGTACGCCAAGCGCCCGGGCTTCGGCACCCTCGTCGAGGCGATGTCGGGCTTCGCCTCGCGCAACGGCTTCGAGGATCGTGAGCCCGTGCTGCCGCCCCTGGCCATGGCCGACATGATCGCGGGCCTCTCCGGCGCCATGGCCACGGTGATCGCCGTGCGCAACGTCGAGGTCAACGGCGGCCGGGGCCAGGTGATCGATGTCAGCCTGCTGGAGTCGATCTTCTCGATCCTCGGCCCCGAGGCCGCCATCTACAAGCTCTCGAAGAAGATCCGCAAGCGCGTGGGTAGCGCGTCGGAAGGCACCTCGCCCCGCAACGTCTATGCGACCAGCGACGGCGGCTGGGTGGCGATCTCGGCGTCCACCCAGGCCATGACCGAGCGGCTGTTCCGCGCCATCGGCCGGGACGACCTGAATCAGAATCCCGCCTTCAAAACCAACACCGAGCGGGTGAAGCGCCGGGCCGAGGTCGACGCGATCGTCGGCGGGTTCATCAAGCAGCGCACGCTGGCCGGCGCCATCGCGTTCTTCGAGGAGGCCGAGGTGACGGCCGCGCCCGTCTACGACATCGGCCAGTTCCTGGACGATCCGCACGTGCAGGAGCGCGGCATCGTGGTGGAGGCGCCGGACGCCGACATGGGTGAGGTGCCCATGCACGCCATCGTGCCGCGGCTGAGCGGCACCCCGGGGCGGCTGCGCACGCCGGCGCCGGCGATCGGCCAGCATACCCGTGAGATCCTCACCCGCATCGGCTATTCGGACGAGCGCATCGCCGCGCTCGCACAAAAAGGCGTCATCTAGCCATATGGCCATCGCCCGCGCCCGCCGCTCGTCGCTGATCCTGCCCGTCAACATTCCGCGCTTCGTCGAGAAGGCCTATGCGCGCGGCGCCGATGCCATCGTCCTCGACCTCGAGGACTCGGTACCGCCACAGGAGAAGGCCAGCGCCCGCACGCTCGTGCGCGACTCGCTCGCCGTGGCCGGCCGCGGCGGCGCCGAGGTGCTGGTGCGCGTGAACAACGACCCGGCCCTGCTCACCGACGACATCGACGCCGCCGTGCACCCCGGGCTCGACGGCCTGTCGATCCCCAAGGCGGAGTCGCCCACGCAGATCCGCGCCATCGTCGGGCAGGTCGAGCGCCTGGAACGCGCGCGAGGCCTCACCCCGGGACACGTGCGCCTGTCGCTCGCTCTCGAGACGCCGCGCGGGTTCCTGGCCATCGAGGAAATCGCGCGCTCCAGCGACCGCATCGCCACCATGAGCATCGGCGTGGAGGACTACTGCCTGGAGCTGGGCGTGGAGCCCTCGCCCGACGGCTTCGAGCTCCTCTACCCGGTCGCCCACCTGGTGACCGTCTGCAAGGCCGTCGGCATCCAGCCGACCGGCCTCGTCGGCAGCATCGCGGACTTCCGTGACCTCGCCGCCTTCGAGGGCGGCGCCCAGCGCGCCCGCCAGCTCGGCTGCGAGGGGGCGGGCTGCATCCATCCGGACCAGGTGACCGTCCTGAATCGGGTGTTCACGCCGGATCCCGCGAAGGTGGAGCACGCACAGCGGGTCGTCGAGGCCTTCGAGGAAGGCGTGCGCCGCGGCACGGCGTCCGTCAACCTCGACGGCAAGATGGTCGACGTCCCCGTGTACAAGCGGGCGCAGGTGGTGCTCGCCCGTGCTCGCCTGGTGGCGGAGACCGAGCGCCGCAAGGCCGAGGCGCTCCGGCTCGTTTCTTGACCAGGCCGTCGCCGGAGGCTACGCTCCCGACACCGTTCTACCGTCTCCCACCCCGGGGCTGATCGATGGGATCGATCACCAAAGCCGAGCTCGCTGCCAAGATCGAAGCGCTGCAGAGGTCTCTCACCCGGGAGAGGGCCAAGGCCGCACGCCTCCAGAAGACGCTGACCGAGGCCCAGCAGCGGCAGGCGGCCACGAGCGAGATCCTTCAGGTGATCTCGGCCTCGCCGTCCGATCCCCAGCCCGTCTTCGAGGCCATCGTCGCCCACGCGGCTCGGATCTGCGCCGCCGAGTTCAGCGCGGTGGCACGGTTCGACGGCGAGCTCCTCCATCTGGTGGCGATCACCAACATGTCGGTAGAGGAGACGGCGGCATACCGGAGTCTCTTTCCGCGACCCCCGCTGCGGAACTTCGTCATCGGCCGGGCCTTCGTCGATCGCCGGCCCGTGCACGTCGAGGACGTCCGGGAGGACCCGGAGTACGATCCGCGGACGCTGGCGGTGCTCCAGCGGGCTGCGCCCTATCGGACGTACCTCGGGGTCCCCATCCTCCGCGACGGTGTGCCGATTGGCGCCATCGGCTGCGGCCGGCGCCAGGTCAAGCCCTTCACGGCCACCCAGATCGAGCTCGTGAAGACCTTCGCCGACCAGGCGGTGATCGCCATCGAGAACGTCCGCCTGTTCAAGGCGGCGGCGGAGCGCAATCGCGAGCTGACCGCCGCCCTCGACCGCGAGACGGCCACCGCCGCGATCCTGAGAGTGATCAGTCAGGTGCGGGCCGACATTCAGCCCGTCTTCGAGGCCATCGCCGACAGCGCCATGCGACTGTTCGATGCCTGGGCGGCCTCGGTGTTTCTCTACGACGGCGAGCTGATCAGCCGGGCGACGTCCCGGGGAGGCCTGCCGGGGAGCCCGGAGGCGGTCATGGACCGGGACCAGGCGCCGCGCCGCCCGAGCGAGGACGATCCTGCGGGGCAGACGGCACTCACCCGAGTCTTGCACCACATCGTCGATGTAGAAAAGGATCCAGCCTGGGGCGCGTCCTTCCGCAAGGAGATGAGGGTGCGTGGCCTCCGATCGCTGCTCACGGTGCCGATGTTACGAGGGGAGGATGTCGTCGGGATCCTCGGCGTGGGCCGCAGCCAGGCCGGCGGCTTCACGCCCGCGGAGATCGCGCTGCTCCAGACGTTCGCCGACCAAGCGGTCATCGCCATCGAAAACGCCCGGCTGCTCAACCAGCTCACGGCCAAGAACGCGGAGCTCACCGAGGCCCTGGAGCAGCAGACGGCCACCGCCGAGATCCTGCGAGCGATCAGCCAATCGCCGACCGACGTGCAGCCGGTGTTCGACGCCGTCGCGGAGAGCGCGGCGCGTCTCTGTGTCTCGCTCGATGCCCACGTGTACCGTCGGGATGGGGACGTCCTGCGCCTCGTTGCGACTCACGGCTCGATCCCCACCGAGCACATCCTCCCCCTGATCCGGGGCACGGCCACCGGCCGCGCGGTGCTCGACGGCAGGACCGTTCACATCGTCGACGTGCAGGTCGAGGTGGACGAGTTTCCCGAGGGCAGTGAGGTCGCGCGGCGGTTGGGTCATCGCGCCGTCCTCCTCGTACCGTTGATGCGAGACGGCGCGGCCATCGGCGCCATCGGCGTCCGGCGCACCGAGGCGCGGCTCTTCACCGAGCGCCAGGTCGCCTTGCTCCAGACCTTCGCCGACCAGGCGGTCATCGCCATCGAGAACGTCCGCCTGTTCACCGAGCTGGAGGCGCGCAACGGCGAGCTGCGGGTCGCGCTCGAGCAGCAGACGGCCACCAGCGATGTCCTCAAGCTCATCAGCCGCTCGGCGTTCGACCTCCAGCCGGTGCTCGACACCCTGATCGAGAGCGCCGTGCGGCTCTGCGGCGCCGACCGGGGCTTCATCCACCGGCAGGACGGGGACGTGTATCCCGTCGCGGCCAGCTACGGGCACTCCCCCGAGTGGCTCGAGGTCGTGGCCCGGCATCCGATCCGGCGTGACCGAGGCTCGGCGACAGGACGCGCGGTCCTGGAGCGGGGGGCCGTGCACATCCACGACGTCCGGGCAGACCTGGAGTACCGATGGGCCGACGATCAGCGCAGCGAAGAAGGAATGCACCGGACGATCCTCGCGGTCCCGATGCTCCGGGAAAGCGCGGTGGTCGGCGTGATCGTGATCCGCCGTACCCACGTCCAACCCTTCACCGACAAGCAGGTCGAGCTGCTGACGACCTTCGCCGACCAGGCCGCCATCGCCATCGAGAACGCGCGGCTGCTCACCGAGCTCCAGGCCAAGAACGCCGACCTCACGGTGGCCCTGGAGCAGCAGACGGCGACGAGCGAGATCCTGCGCGTCATCTCCAGCTCTCCGACCGACGTGCAACCGGTCTTCGACACGATCGTCCGGAGCGCGGTGCGGCTGTGCGACGGGCTCTTCAGCGCGCTCTTTCAGTACGACGGCGAGCTGATCGACCAGATCGCCCAGCACAACTTCACCCCGGAAGCGCTGCACGAAGTGCGTCGTCTGTATCCGACCCGCCCCAGCCGCGATTACGGTTCCGGCCGCACGATCCTGGCTGGCACCGTCGTACACATCCCCGATGTCGAGATGGACCCGGAGTACCATCATCAGGGCATGACTCGCGCGGTCGGTATGCGAAGCGGCCTCTACGTCCCGATGATGCGGGACGGCGCCCCGATCGGCGTCATCATGGTGTCGCGCGCTCGACCCGGACAGTTCGCCGACGACCAGATCGAGATGCTCAAGACCTTCGCCGACCAAGCCGTCATTGCCATCGAGAACGTCCGCCTATTCCAGGAGCTGGAGGCGCGCAACGGCGAGCTGCGGGTGGCGCTCGAGCAGCAGACGGCGACCAGCGAGCTCCTCAAGGTGATCGGGCGCTCGACGTTCGATCTCCAGCCGGTCTTCGAGACGCTGGCCGAGAACGCCGGCCGGCTATGCCAGGCCGAGCGCGCGTTCATCTTCCGCTTCGACGGCGAGGTGCTGCGGGTCGTGGCCACCCACAACGCCTCGCCCGAGCGCCGGGCGTTCGCTGAGCGCCACCCGATTGCTCCCGGGCGTCACTCGGCGCCGGCGCGGGCCGCCCTCGACCGGCGGACGGTCCATATCCACGACGTCCAGGCCGATCCCGACTATACCTACCAGGTAAGCCAGGCCGACCCGACCCCCACCCGAACCGTTCTCGCCGTCCCCATGCTCAGGGCCGACAAGCTGCTCGGGGTGATCATCATCTACCGATTCGAAGTGCTGCCGTTCACCGACGGCCAGATCGCCCTGCTGGAGACCTTCGCCGACCAGGCGGCCATCGCCATCGAGAACGCGCGACTGCTCAGCGAGCTGCAGGCCAAGAACGCCGACCTCACCGAGGCCCTGGAGCAGCAGACGGCGACCGCCGAGATCCTCCGCGTGATCAGCCGCTCGCCCACCGACGTGCAGCCGGTCTTCGACGCCATCGCCGAGAGCGCGGTGCGCCTGTGCAGCGCCGACTACGGCAGCGCCATTCGGCTCGAGGGCGACGTGATTCACCTCGTCGCCCAGCACGGTCGGTCGGCGCAATGGCTCGAGGCGGCCAGCCGGCTCTTTCCCCACCCGCTGACGCGAGACTTGATCGCCGGCGCGGCGATGCTGGATCGTCGGGTGGTACACCTGGACGACATGCAGACCGATCCGCGATTTCCGGCGAGCCAGGCTCTGGCCCGCACCATGGGGTACCGCACGGCACTGAGCGTCCCGATGCTCCGGGATAGCGGGCCGGTTGGCGCCATCGCGGTCTTTCGCCAGGCGGAACGGCCGTTCACCGAGGCGGAGATCGGGCTGCTCCACACCTTCGCCGATCAGGCCGTCATCGCCATCGAGAACGTTCGCCTGTTCACGGAGCTGGAGGCGCGGAACAGCGAGTTGAGAGTTGCGCTCGAGCAGCAGACGGCGACCAGCGAGCTGCTCAAGGTGATCGGGCGCTCCACGTTCGATCTCGGGCCGGTCTTCGAGACGCTGGCCGAGAACGCGGTCCGCCTGTGTGCGGCCGAGCGTGCGTTCATCTTCCGCTTCGATGGTGAGGCGCTGCGGGTCGTGGCCACCCACAACGTCTCGTCCGAGCGGCGGGCGTTCGCCGAACGCCACCCGATTTCTCCCGGACGCCACTCCGCGGCGGCGCGGGCGGCCCTCGATCGGCGCACGGTCCACATCCACGACATCCAGAACGACACCGAGTACACGTACCGGGTGGGGCAGGCCGACCCGACCCCCACCCGAACCATTCTCGCCGTGCCCATGCTCAGGGCCGACGAGCTGCTCGGCGTGATCATCATCTATCGATTCGAAGTGCTGCCGTTCACCGACGGTCAGATCGCCCTGCTAGAGACCTTCGCCGACCAGGCGGCCATCGCCATCGAGAACGCGCGGCTGCTCACGGAGCTGCAGAAGAAGAACGCCGACCTCACCGAGGCTCTGGAGCAGCAGACGGCGACGAGCGAGATCCTGCGCGTGATCTCGAGCTCCCCGACCGACACCCAGCCGGTCTTCGACACGATCGTGCGCAACGCCGTGGGCCTGTGCGATGGCCTGTACAGCGGAGCCGCCCGCTTCGACGGCGAGCTGATGCACCTCACGGCCCACCACAACTACACGCCGGAGGTGCTCCAGCTGCTGCTGCAGATGTACCCCATGCCACCCGATCGCCAGCAAGTGCTCGGTCGCGCGATCCTGACGCGAGCGGTCGCGCACGTCGAGGACGCGCTGGCCGACCCGGAGTACCCGCACCACGTGGCCCGGGCCGGGGGTTGGCGCGCCATGCTGGCCGTGCCGATGCTGCGCAAGGGCAGCGCCATCGGAGCCATCTTCGTCACGCGCGAGCGGCCGGGCCCGTTCTTGCCGACCCAGATCGAGCTGCTGCAGACCTTCGCCGATCAGGCCGTGATCGCCATCGAGAACGTCCGCCTCTTCACCACGCTCGACGAGCGCAACAGCGAGCTGCGGGTCGCGCTCGAGCAGCAGACGGCGACCAGCGAGCTGCTCAAGGTGATCGGCCGGTCCGCGTTCGATCTCCAGCCGGTCTTCGAGACGCTGGCCGAAAACGCCATCAGGCTGTGCGAGGCCGAACGCGCGTTCATCTGGCGCCCTGATGGTCAGGTTCTGAGAGCTGTGGTCACCCACAACGCCACCCCTGAGCTGAGAGAATTTGCCGAGCGGAATCCCATTACCCCCGGACGCGCGAGTGGCGCGGCGCGCGCCGCCCTCGAGCGTCGCACCGTCCACATTCCCGATGCCCTGGCCGACCCGGAATACACGTTCGGAGTGCGACAGGTGGATCCCATCCGGACCGTGCTGGCGATCCCGATGCTCAGGGCGGACGAGCTGCTGGGGGTGATCGCCATCTACCGACTCGAGGTCCGGCCGTTTACCGACGGTCAGATTGCCCTGATGCAGACCTTCGCCGACCAGGCGGCCATCGCCATCGAGAACGCGCGGCTCCTCAGCGAGCTGCAGGAGCGCACGGCCGAGCTCACCCGTTCGGTCACGGAGCTGCAGGCGCTGGGCGAGGTCAGCCAGGCCCTCAGCTCGACGCTCGACCTCGAGACCGTGCTGAACACGATCGTCGCCCGCGCCAACCAGATCGCCGGGACGGACTCGTGCACCGTCTACGAGTACGACGAGCGCGCCGAGGAGCTCCTGTTCCGGGCGACCCACAACCTCCCCGAGGAAGTGGTCGCCGTGGCCCGGCGGGAGCCGATCCGGCGGGGCGAGGGCGTCGGAGGACGCATGGCCGTGACGCTCGAGCCGGTCCAGATCTCCGACATCGCCGAGGCGGGCGCCTACAGCGGCCCCCTCCGCGACGTCCTGTTGCAGACGGGCGCGCGGGCGCTCCTGGGCATTCCGCTGCTGCGCGAGGGCCATCTCATCGGCGGCCTCACCGTCACCAAGAAGACCCCCGGCGAGTTCTCCCAGCAGGTCATCGCCCTGCTCAAGACCTTCGCCAGCCAGTCGGCCGTGGCCATCCAGAACGCGCGGCTGTTCCGCGAGATCGAGGACAAGGGCCGCCAGCTCCAGGCCGCCGACCGCCACAAGTCCGAGTTCCTGGCCAACATGTCCCACGAGCTGCGCACGCCGCTCAACGCCATCATCGGCTACAGCGAGATGCTCCAGGAGGACGCCGTCGACCTGGGGGCCGAGCAGTTCACGGACGACCTCAAGAAGATCAACGCGGCCGGCAAGCACCTGCTGGAGCTGATCAACGCCGTGCTCGACCTCTCCAAGATCGAGGCGGGCAAGATGGAGCTCTATCTGGAGCGCTTCGAGGTCGCGCCGCTGGTCCGCGACATCGCCGCCGTGATCCAGCCGCTGGCCACCAAGAACGCCAATCGCCTCGATGTGCGCTGCTCGGACGAGGCCGGCACGATGCGGGCGGACCTGACCAAGGTCCGCCAGGCCCTGTTCAACCTCCTGAGCAACGCCTGCAAGTTCACCGAGCGGGGTACGGTCACGCTCACCGTGGCCCGCGACGTGGTGGACGGTCGGGACTGGCTCGCCTTCAGCGTGAGCGACACCGGCATCGGCATGACGGCCGAGCAGCTCGCTCGGCTCTTCGAGGCGTTCACGCAGGCCGACGCCGCCACGACGCGCCGGTACGGCGGCACCGGCCTCGGCCTGGCGCTGAGCCGGCGACTCTGCCGGATGATGGGCGGCGACGTCACCGCCGAGAGCGAGGCAGGCCGGGGCAGCGTCTTCACCATCCGGCTCCCGGCCCACGTCGCCGACGCGGTCGAGGAGCCCGCTACACCCGCCGTCGTCGAGCCCCTGCCCTCCGGCGCCGGCACCGTCCTGGTCATCGACGACGAGGCGGCGGTGCGGGACATCATGCAGCGATTCCTCACCCGGGAAGGCTTCCGCGTCGTCACCGCCGCCGGCGGCGAGGAGGGCTTGCGCCGGGCCCGCGAGCTGCGACCGGACGCGATCACGCTCGACGTCATGATGCCCGGCCTGGACGGCTGGGCGGTCCTGTCGGCGCTGAAGGCCGACCCGGACGTCGCCGGCATCCCCGTCATCATGCTGACGATCGTCGACGACAAGAACCTCGGCTACGCCCTCGGCGCCGCCGACTACCTGACCAAGCCGATCGACCGCGAGCGCCTGGTGACGGTGCTCGACAAGCACCGGCGCGATCTCCCCGTGCTCGTCGTGGACGACGACGCCACCGTCCGGCAGCTCCTCCGGCGCATGCTCGAGTCGGAGGGCTACGCGGTCATCGAGGCGGAGAACGGGCGGGCGGCCCTCGGCGCCCTGAGCGATGGGCGGCCGAGCGTCATCCTGCTCGATCTGATGATGCCGGAGATGGACGGCTTCGAGTTTGTCGCCGAGCTCCGGCGCCACGAGCCGTGGCGCGCGATTCCGGTCATCGTCGTCACGGCCCGAGACCTGTCGCACGAAGATCGAGAGCGGCTCAACGGCTACGTCCAGAAGATCCTCCAGAAAGGCACGCACGGCCGCGACGAGCTGCTGGCCGAGGTGCGCGAGCTGGTGGCGGCCAGCGTCGCTCGCCGAAGACCGGGAGCCTGATGGCCAAGATCCTGCTGGTCGAGGACAACGAGATGAACCGCGACATGCTCTCGCGCCGCCTGATCCGGCGCGGCTACGAGGTGGCCATCGCGGTCGACGGCGAACAGGGAGTGGCCATGGCCCAGTCCGAAGCGCCGGCGCTGATCCTGATGGACATGAGCCTGCCCGGGCTCGACGGATGGGAGGCCACCCGCCGGATCAAGGCGACGCCCGAGACGCGGGCCATCCCGGTCATCGCGCTCACCGCGCATGCCATGTCGGGCGATCGGGAGAAGTCCCTGGCGGCGGGCTGCGACGACTTCGACACCAAGCCCGTCGACCTGGCCCGCCTGCTGGAGAAGATCGAGGCACTGCTCGGGCGGACGGGCGGCGCGTGAGCATCGATCCCGCCGCGCAGCTCCGCCACGAGCTGCGCACGCCGCTGAACCACATCATCGGCTACGCCGAGCTGCTCATCGAGGAGTGTGCGGACGGCGATCCGGCCGGCCTGGCCGATGGGCTCGGGGTGCTGCGCGCCGACGCGCGCCAGCTCCTGACCCTGCTGAACGAGGTGCTGGCCCAGGGCCGGGCACACCCGCCCGATCTGGCGGCCGCCCGCAGCACGCTGGGTCCACCGCTCGAGCGCGTCCGGTCGACGGGCGAGGCACTCAGCCGGCGGGCCTCGGCGGCCGGCGCCGACGCGTTGCTGCCCGACCTGGACCGCATTCGCACGGCCACGGCCCGGCTCGACGAGATGCTGCGCCACGGGGGTGTGCCGCCGGCGCGTGAGCAGGTGCAACCCGCGGTGGGCCCGGAATCGGGCGACGGCGCACAGACCCGGCCCCGCAGCGTGATCCTCGTCGTCGACGACATCGAGGACAACCGCGACATGCTCGCCCGCCGCCTCCGCCGCCAGGGCCACGAGGTGCTGACCGCGGACGGCGGGCGGGCCGCGCTCGGCACGCTCGCGGGCACGGCGGTCGATCTGGTGCTGCTCGACGTGATGATGCCGGACCTCGACGGCTACGCCGTGCTGCAGCGGCTCAAGGCCGACCCGGCGCTGCGCGACATCCCGGTCCTCATGATCTCGGCGCTCGACGAGATCGATAGCGTCGTGCGCTGCATCGAGCTCGGCGCCGAGGACTACCTCGGTAAGCCGTTCGATCCCGTGCTCCTGCAGGCGCGGATCGGCGCCTGCCTGGAGAAGAAGCGCCTGCACGACCAGGAGGCGCGCCACCGCCGCGAGCTGGCTGCGTTCAACCAGACACTGGAGCGGCGGGTGGCCGAGCAGGTCGCCCAGCTCGAGCGTCTCGACCGGCTCAAGCGCTTCTTCTCGCCCCAGCTCGCCGAGCTGATCGTGGCCGGCGGCGCCGACGATCCGCTCAAGACCCACCGGCGCGAGGTGACCGTCGTCTTCGTCGACCTGCG
The DNA here is from genome assembly GCA_041499965.1 of Methylomirabilia bacterium. GTDB lineage: Bacteria > Methylomirabilota > Methylomirabilia > Rokubacteriales > CSP1-6 > AR5. The sequence goes on along the minus strand of JBGQLG010000156.1, from coordinate 527 downwards.
CGGCTTCACCGCCTTCGCCGAGACGGCCGAGCCGGAGGAGGTCATGGGCGTGCTGCGCGAGTACCACGCCGAGATGGGCCGTCTCATCCTGGCCCACGAGGGCACGCTGGAGCGCTTCACCGGAGACGGCATGATGATCTTCTTCAACGACCCGGTCGAGATCCCCAACCCGGCCGAGCGCGCCATCCGCATGGCCGTCGCCATGCGCGACGTCGTCACCGGCCTCGCCGCGCGCTGGCGCAAGCGCGGCTGGGATCTGGCCCTCGGCGTCGGCGTCGCCCAGGGCTACGCCACGATCGGCGCCATCGGCTTCGAGGGCCGCATGGACTACGGCGCGATCGGGACCGTCACCAACCTGGCATCGCGGCTGTGCGGCGAGGCCGCCGGCGGGCAGATCCTCGCCTCGGCGCGGGTGGTGGCGGCCGTCGAGGAGTTGATCGACGCGGACGACGTGGGGCCGCTCGCGCTGAAGGGGCTGGCGCGGCCGGTGCCGATCTGGAGCGTGCGCGGATTGCGCGCGCCGGCCG
>JBGQLG010000155.1:0-12623 GCA_041499965.1 Methylomirabilia bacterium | reverse complement strand
CGCGCGGTCGTCTCGTCCACACGGATCGCTCGGCCACGCTCGGTCTCGACGTCGTCTGCCACTTCGAGACGAATGCGGTGTCGCGTCGCCCGTAGCTGCGCCCGGCGTGCGGCAGTCGCCTCCGCATCGATCGCACCATTCATCAGCACCAAGCCATAGACCGCCGCGGCCGCGGCCGACGTGACGTAGCCCTCCGCGAGATCGGCAACGACCATCGCCGGATCCCGCTCCAGCGGATCGCCGAAACCACCACCGCCCGAGCTCTCCATCATCAGCACATCGCCCGTCACGACCGGAAACGCGCTGACCTTCCCTGGTAGCGGCGACAGCTGCACCGCCTGCCCGTTGCGCCGAATCCAGAACCGGTTGGTCGCCCCGGCCGCGCCGCCGCACACCCCGAACGGCGGCAGCACCGCCCGCTCCGCCAGCACTGACAGCCGTGTGTGGGGCGCCAGGATGCGCACCGCCCGCGTGAGCCCCAGCCCCCCACGCCACCGCCCCGGCCCGCCCGAATCCTCCCGCAGCGCCGTCGCCTCGACGCGCACCGGGTAGAGCTGCTCGATCGCCTCGATCGGCTGCAGCGTGGTCATATCGCTCTCGGTCCACGCGCGCACGGTGTTGCTGCCGTCACCGCCGTCGAAGCCGCCGGTGCCGCCGGCCGGGTACTCGTAGAAGATGAACGTCTCGCCGGGATGCCGCGGGTCGGGGCCGCCGACGTAGCAGTGGTTGCCGCCGCCCTTGAGGTCGCCGGCCACCTTGCCGTCGAGCGCCTGGGCCAGCGCGCCCTGCACCGCCGTCTCCACGCAGTACTTCACCTCGACCATGCCGCCGCACGGCGCCGGCGGATCGGCGTTCACGATCGTCCCCCGCGGCGTGATCACCGTGAGCGGGCGGAACGCGCCGGAGTTCACGTCGGAGCCGGGATCGAGGAACGACTTGATGATCGTGAAGGCACCGGTCGGCGCCATCGCCGGGCCGACGTTGGTCGGGCCCGCCGTCTGGGGCGAGGTGCCGGTGAGGTCCACCGTGATGGTGTCGCCGGTGATGGCCACGCGCGCGCGCACCGTGAGCGGCTCCAGCCGCTCGCGGCCGGATTCCAGATGGGCCTCGTAGCGGTACTCGCCGTCGGGCAGCGTGGCGATGGCGCGGCGCATGCGCGTCTCGGCACGGTCCATCAGCTCGGCGACGGCGGCGCGCACGGTGCCGGCGCCGTAGCGCGCGGCCAGCGCCTCGACGCGCTCGGCGGCCTTGCGGCAGGTACCGACCATCGCTTGATAGTCGCCGCGACGCTCGCGCGGTCCGCGCATGTTGGCGAAGATCAGGTCGAGAGCGGCCTCGTTCGGTCGCCCGCGCTCGATGATGCGGATCGGCGGGATGCGCACGCCCTCCTGGAAGATCTCCGTCGCGCCGCCGGAAAGACTGCCTGGGCTCATACCCCCGACGTCACCCCAGTGAGCGCGCACCACCGGGAAGATGAACATCCGGTCGCCCGCGAAGAGCGGATAGATCAGCGCCACGTCGTTCAGATGGGTACCGCCGGTGTACGGGTCGTTGTGCAGGAACATGTCGCCGGGGTGGATGTCGTCGCCGAACTTCTCGCGCACCGACTTCATCGACCAGCTGATCGGCACGATGTGCAGCGGGTGGTCGGCGCCCTTGGACATGGCCACGATCTGGGCGTCGCCGTCCATGAGCACGCAGGAGAAGTCCTCGCCCTCGTAGAGGATCGACGAGTAGGCCGTGCGCACGAGGGTGACGCGCATCTCGCGCACGGTGGAGACCAGCGTCTCGCGGATGACCTCGAGCGTGATGGGGTCGATCATGACTGTTTGCATCCCGGCCGATCGAACAGCGCGGCCAGGCCGCAGGCCGACACGAACATCGCCTTGCCCTGGTGGCCGACGCCCGCCACTGCCCACAGGTGATGATTCAGTCCGCTCGGATGACGGCTCTGCATGTAGCGCATGTAGGCCGCGCCCCGGGCGCGGCGATGGGGCCCCTGCGCCTCGCCGCCACACGATGTGTCCAGCTCGTAGTGCGTCGGATCGTTGTCCGCGGTGCCGAGCAGATAGATGACCTCGCGCGCCGCGTAGGCGCGCTCGAGATCGCCCGGGTTCTTCTGGACGACGTAGGCCGGCGCGTCGATCAGTCCGTAGCGCCAGCGATTGACGGCCGGGCAGCGACTCTCGTCGGCCGGCCCGAACCCGCCGTCCGGCTTCGGCCGCTCCGCGCTGAAGTAGAAATAGGAGGACGGATTGGCCACGACGTACCGCACGGGCACGCCGGCGGCCGTCAGGACCGCATCGCCGTGGCCGACGACGGCGTAGCGCTGCACCATCTGTCCGCCGCCGGAGTGTCCGGCCAGGACCACGCGCTTGAGATCGGGAAAGCGTGTGCGCTCGGCCAGGCGGGCCAGGATGGCCTCGATCACCTCGAACGAGCTGATCGGCGCGGGCCCCGTCGCGTTGCCGCCGCCGGGCGCCGTCATGCGCCAGCGCAAGAATTCGTCGGGCAGGCGGTGGCTCTTCGCGTCCAGGTCGGTCAGGAACTCCGGAGCGATCATCATGGTGGATCGGCCGGCGTCCGCCGCAGTCGCCAGCTCGTCCGCCGTCTTCACGAACACGTCGCGTCCCAGCAGACCATGCACGAGAATGACGGCTCGCGTCACACCCGGCTGGGGCTTCTCCCAGTCGCGCGACACGTATAGCGGCACGACCCCGACACCCGCGGCGGTCGTGACCGCGAAGCACTGGCCGGCGAGCGTACCGATCGGGCGGTCCTGGATCGTCCCCGTCGCGGTCGTTGCCGTCGCGGTCGTTGCCGTCGTTGTCGCGGTCGCGCAGCCATGACACGCGATCACGAGCAGTGCGAGGAGCGCGATCCTACGCACGGCGCTCGAACCTCAGGTTGCCGTACGCATCGAGAGCGCCGCGCCAGCCGGGCGGCACCACGGTGGTCGCGCCGAACTCCTCGACGATGGCCGGTCCGCTCAGCTCGGCGCTCGACGGCAAGCGCTCGCGCTCCCACACCGGACAGTCGTGCGTGGCGCCGTCGAAGCGCACCGCCCGGCGCTCGATGAGCGCGGCGTCGAGCGCTCCGGCGCCGCCCTCGGGGCGCGCCGCGGTGGGCTTGGCCACGACGCCGTAGGCGCTGAGCCGCGCATTGACCAGCTCGATCGACGCCGTCTCGTCGGCGTGGCCGTACATCGCCAGGTGCTGGCGATGGAACGCGGCCTCGAGCGCGTCCAGTGATTCGTCGCCCAGCGGCAGGCTCAGCTCGAACGCCTGGCTGCGATAGCGCAGATCGAGCGTCCGGCGCAGGCGCTGCTGGGACACGTCGAAGCCCTCCAGCTCCAGCTGCCGGCGCACGCTGCTCTCCATCTCCGCGAACAGGCCGGGCACGAGCGCCCACCGCTCGCGCAGCGGACCCACGCGGGTGCGGACGTCGTCGTGCTTGATGTCGGAGGCGAGCAGGCCCAGCGCCGAGAAGTTGCCGGGATGGCGCGGCACCAGCACGCGCGGGATGCCGATCTCGTCGGCCAGCGCCATCGCGTGCATCGGGCCGGCGCCGCCGAAGCCGACCAGCGTGAAATCGCGCGGGTCGTGGCCGCGCTGGATCGAGATCTCGCGGATGGCCGAGGTCATGCGGGCCACGGCGATGCGCACGATCCCCTCGGCCAGCGCGTCGACCGTGAGCTTGCCGTCCATGCGCGCGGCCAGGTCAGTCACCGCCTGGCGCGCGCGGGCGGCGTCGAGCGTGATGCTGCCGCCCAGCCGCCGCGTGGTGCCGATGCGGCCGAGCACCACGTTGGCGTCGGTCACGGTGGGCTCGGTGCCGCCCAGGCCGTAGGCGGCCGGGCCCGGCGTGGCGCCGGCGCTGCGCGGGCCGACCTGCAGGCTGCCGTCCAGATCCAGCCAGGCCAGCGAGCCGCCGCCGGCGCCGACCGTGTGCATGTCGATCTGCGGCACCTTCACCGGGAAGGCGCCGACCATGCCGTCGGATGTCGCCAGCGGCATCAGGTCGCGCACGAGGCAGACGTCGGTCGACGTCCCGCCCATGTCGTAGGTGATGAGATCGCGCACGCCGCACGCCGCACCGACGAAGCACGCCTGGCTGACGCCGCCGGCCGGGCCCGAGAAGATCGTCTTGATCGGCAGGCGGCGCGCCGTCTCCGTCGTCATCATGCCACCGCTGGACGCGACCGTCAGGACGCCGTGCGCGTAGCCCACGCCGCGCAGCCGCTGCTCGAGGCCGCTCAGGTAGGCGTCCATGAGCGGCTGCAGGTAGGCGTTGAGCACCGTCGTCGAGAACCGCTCGAACTCGCGGTACTCGGCGACGACGTCGGCCGAGCAGGAGACCGGCACGCCCGGGCACCGGCCCTTGGCCACGTCGGCGATGATCCGCTCGTGCGCCGGGTTGAGATACGCGTGCAGGAGGCAGACGGCGATGGCCTCGGCACCCGACGCCACCGCCGCGTCCAGCGCGCGCTCGACGCTGGCGACGTCGAGCGGCACCAGCACCGAGCCGTCGGCGTTCAGCCGCTCGGTCACCTCGAAGCGGCGCTTGCGCTCGACCACGGGCTTGGGCCGCACGAAGGTGGGCACGAACAGCGCGGGGATGTTGCGCTTCGTCCGTCCGATCTCGATCAGATCGCGGAAGCCGGCGGTGGTGAGCACGGCCACCGGCGCGCCGCGCCGCTCCAGCACCGCGTTGGTGCCGACGGTGGTGCCGTGCACCAGCCGCCGTACGTCGCGCGGCGCGATGCCGAGCGCGGCGAGGCCGTCGAGCACGGCGGCCGCTTCGTTGCGCGGGCGCGAGGGCACCTTGGTGACGACGACCAGCCCGGTGGCGTCGTCGACCGCGGTGAGGTCCGTGAAGGTGCCGCCGACGTCGATCCCGACGATGAACATGGCGCGGATGATACCCTACGGGCGAAGCGATGGACTTCGAGAGGTTCCTCGACCTGTTGAAGGCCCTGAAGCGCGAAGGGGTCGACTACGTCCTCGTCGGCGGCGTGGCGGTGAACCTCCACGGCATCGTGCGGGCCACCGAGGACGTCGATCTCTTCATCCGGCCAAGCGAGGACAACGTGGAGCGCCTCAAGCGAGCGCTGCGCTCGCTCTGGGACGACCCGGAGATCGCTCAGATCAGCGCCAGGGATTTCGCCGGCGAGTTCCCGACGATCCGATATGGTCCTCCGGACGACCCCATCGTGATCGATCTGATCTCCGCACTCGGCTCGGCGTTCACGTTCGAGGACCTGGACGCCCAGACGGTGATGGTCGAGGGCGTGCCCGTCCGCGTCGCGACGCCCGCGACGCTCTATCGCATGAAGAGGGACACCGTCAGACCGATCGATCGGGCCGATGCCGTGGCGCTCCGCGAGAAGTTCCGGCTCGGAGATACGTGAGATGCCGATCCAGCGCTTTCGCAGCCTGGACGAGGCAAGCCGCGCGCTGTGGGTCGCCCCCGACGATCCCGCGCTGGTCACTCGCATCAGGCAAGTCTGGCGTTTCTCGGCGCGCCTGCTCGACCGTCGCATCCCGCGCGGCTTGCGGCGGTTCGCCAGCATCGAGGCGGCCAACGCCGAACGGGAGCGCTGGATCGCCGATCGGATCGACGCCCTGATCCGCGAGCGAGGCCAATCCGACCGCTGAGCGCTGTCCGCAGCGTAAGCACGGCGCCATTGCCGCCGCCGCGGTACAGTACCCAGCATGACCACCAACCCCGCCGACATCAAGCACCTCTGGACGCACAAGACGCAGGACCACGGCTGGCTGCCCGACGAAGATCTGGTCGTCGATCACGCCGAGGGCGTGTGGGTGTGGACCGAGAAGGGCACGAAGCTGCTCGACGGCTTCGCGGGGCTGGCGGTCGTGAACGTCGGCCACGGGCGGCGGGAGATCGCCGAGGCCATCGCCGAGCAGACGGTGCGCCTGGCCTACTACCCCACCACGCGCCAGTTCTCGAATCGTCCCGCCGCCGAGCTGGCCGCCAAGCTGGCCACGCTCACGCCGGGCGATCTCGATTACACGATGTTCGCGACCAGCGGCTCTGAGGCCAACGAGCGCGCCATGCAGATGGCGCGGCACTACTGGCTGGCCCAGGGCAAGGCGGACAAGCACAAGGTGATCTCGCTGGAGGGCGGCTACCACGGCGCCACCATGGGGACGTTCGCCATCTGCGGGCTGCCGCACATGATCGGCGCCTACGCGCCGCTGCAGCCGGCCGGCTTCGCCAAGGTGAAGCCGCCCTACCCGTTCCGCGATCGCGGCACCGGCACCGACGCCGAGCTGGTCGAGCGGCGCGCGCGCGAGCTGCGCCAGGCGATCGAGAAGGAAGGGCCCGACACGGTCTCGGCCGTCATCATGGAGCCCGTCATCTCCTCCGGCGGCTTCATCATGCCGCCCATCGGCTGGCTCAAGGCCGTGCGCAAGATCTGCGACGACCTGGAGGTCCTGCTCATCGCCGACGAGGTCATCACCGGCTTCGGCCGCACCGGCCGGTGGTTCGCGGTGGAGCACGACGGCGTCGTGCCGGACATCATGTCGGTGGCCAAGGGCATCACCTCCGGCTACATCCCGCTGTCGGCCGCCATCGCCCGCCGCAAGCTGGCCGACGCGTTTCCCGAGGACGCCAAGCAGGAGAACGTCCACCCCAACACCTACGCCGCCCATCCGGTGGCGTGCGCGGCCGGGCTGGCCAATCTGAAGATCATGGAGAAGGACAACCTGGTCGCCAACGCGCAGGCGATGGGCGCGCGGCTGCTGGACGGCCTGACGCAGGCCGTCGGCAAGAGCCGCATCGTGGGCGAGGTGCGCGGGCGCGGCCTCATGGTGTGCGCGGAGCTCGTCGCGCCCGACGGCTCCGGCCGCGCGCTCGACGGCGCCGAGGTGGCGAAGCTGGATCGCAAGGCGTGGGATCGCGGCGCGATCGTCTACGCGCGCGGCCAGGTCGTGCGGCTGGCGCCGCCGCTGTGCATCACCCGCGAGGAGATCGACACGCTCGTCGACATCGTGGCGGCGAGCATCGGGGAGCTGGAGGGCGAGCTCACGCGGTAGCTCGCCCCCCGACCGCGGCGTGGGGACGGCGCGCTCGCGAATCCGTCGACGGCAGCTCGCGACGATCGTGCTGGTCGCCTGCGCGATCACGCCCGTCTTCAACCTCCTGACCGCCGAGGCGACCTGGCGGGAGGCGATCCAGGGCTTCGTCGACGCCGTGCTGATCTCGCTGGCCGTCGGCGGCTACCTGCTGTTCCTGCGCGACGGCCGGCTGCGCCCGTGGTTCCGGCGGCTCGGCTTCCTGACGGACCTGGCCCTCAGCAGCGCGATCGTGCTCGCCCTGTTCCTGGTGGGGCGCGCCGCCGGCCAGGTCGTGACGCACCTGGAGCCGCGCCGCTTCGTGACGAGCTTCCGGGACGCTCACCTGACCGTCGCGCTGCCCTTCTTCGCCGTGGTCGCGGTGACGATCCAGTTCGTCCTGCAGATGAACCGCATCGTCGGCGCCAACGTCCTCGGCTACTTCGCGGCCGGCGTGTACAGCCGGCCGACGGCGGAAGAGCGCGTCTTCCTCTTCCTCGATCTCGAGGGCTCCACCCAGCTCGCCGAGCGGCTGGGCAGCGCGGGGTACTTCGAGCTGCTCCGCCGCTTCGTCGACGACGTGAGCGACCCGGTGGTCGAGGCGGAGGGCGAGATCTATCAGTACGCGGGCGACGAGGTGGTGATCACCTGGCCGATCGATGCCGGCCTGCGCGAGGCCAACTGCATCGCCTGCTTCTTTGGCATCCGCGCGGCCGTGGCACGCCAGGCGGCCCGCTACGAGCGCGAGTTCGGCGTGATCCCACGCTTTCGTGGTGGACTGCACGGCGGCACCGTCACGGCCGGCGAGCTGGGCGATCTCCGGCGGCAGATCGTCTTCGTCGGCGACATCCTCAACACCGCCGCGCGCCTCGAGGAGTACGCCAAGCGGGCGAATCTCGACTTGGTCGTCTCCGGCTCGCTGCTGCAGCGGGTCACGCTTCCGGCGGGCATCGTGGCCACGCGGTGCGGCGAGCTGGAGCTTCGCGGCAAGGAGGCGCGTGTCGCCGCGTACGGGCTGAGCGGAGTGCCCCGCTGACCTACGGCGTCCATCCCCGGGTGCCCAGCACGATGCCGTGGTTCTGGCCCGGCGCATCGAGGTCGTAGACCCGCAGACTCGACCAGTCGAAGCGTGCCGTCAGCTTGGTCAGGGAACCGGGATCGACCGTCTCGTAGACCTGGATCGCGCACAGCAGCGACGGCGCGGCCCGAAGAAAGTGGTCACAGATCCTCGCCAGGGACCGCGCGGCGGCGGGCGTGTTGCCCTCGACGAGCTGGTTCCACATCGTCTGGCCGCCGAGGCCGAGCCACTGCCAGAGCGAGATACCTTCCCTCAGCGGGTGCGCGATGGTGGCCCGGATGGTCACCGGAGGGCGAATTCGTCGGCGGTGCTCACGTGTTCCTCACTTCGCCACGAGATGGAAATGGAGGTAGGTCACGTCCTGGCGACCGGGCCCATTCGTCAGCACGCGATAGGCGCGAAGGTTGTGCTCCGCGACCAGCGCCGCCACGTGCGCGAAGCACTCGAGGACGTACGGACCGTCCTCGACGCTGAGGTCCGCGATGTCCTTGATGTCCCGCTTCGGCACGCTGACGAAGTGGATCCGGGCCTGGGGATGCGGATGCTTGATGGTGATGCAGCGCTCCGTCTCCTTGACGACACCGGGCAGCAGCCCCGGGGTCCGTTGCATTCCGATGGAGGCCAGGAGGCCGGCGAGGTCGTTGGGCTGATAGCACGACGACCCGCACTGGTTCAGCGCGACCAGCGAACGCGGCTGCACCCCCGCGAACAGATAGCCCCCCAGGACCAGCCCCAGGCCGACCCACAGCGCAGCCGCCAGAACCTTCCTTGTCATCGGCGAAGCCCAGTATTGGCCAGCCCGCCCGTCGAGTCCAGACGCGCAAGGCGCGTCGCCTGCGGGTACAATGACATGCACCCGGAGGCGCCATGCCGCGAACGGTCCTCGAGCCTCGCTTTCAGGTCGAATACCTGTCGATCCTCGATAGCGACGGCAACCTCGACACGTCCCTCGAGCCGGACATTCCGGCCGCGGATCTGAAGCGGCTGTATCACGGGATGCTGCTCGGGCGGCGCCTGGACGAGCGCATGATCCGCCTGCAGCGTCAGGGCCGCATCGGCACCTTCGCGCCCATCAAGGGCCAGGAGGCCTCGCAGGTCGGCGCCGTCTCGACGCTGCGGCCCGCCGACTGGATGGTGCCCTCCTTCCGCGAGACCGCGGCCATGCTGTGGCGCGGCTGGCCGGTCGAGAAGCTGCTGATGCTCTACGCCGGCTACCTGGAGGGCGGCCAGCCCGGCCCCGAGCAGAACGACCTGCCCGTCACGATCCCCGTCGCCACGCAGCTCCCGCACGCCGTCGGCCTCGCCTACGCCGCCCAGTATCGCGGCGACGATGTGGTGGTCATGGCGTTCTGCGGCGACGGCGCGACGTCCGAGGGCGATTTCCACGAGGCGCTGAACTTCGCCGGCGTCTGGCACGTGCCGGTGGTGTTCGTGGTCCAGAACAACCAGTGGGCCATCTCGGTGCCGCTCAAGAAGCAGACGCACTCCAAGACGATCGCCCAGAAGGCGCTCGCCTACGGGTTGCCCGGCTTGCAGGTGGACGGCAACGACGTGCTGGCGGTCTACGCGGCGTGTCGCGAGGCGGTGGACCGCGCGCGGGCCGGTGACGGGCCGACGCTGGTCGAGTGCGTCACCTATCGCCTCGGCGTGCACACCACCGCCGACGATCCGACCAAATACCGCTCGACCGAGGAGGTCGAGGCGTGGGAGCGCAAGGACCCGCTGACGCGCTTCGGCACCTATCTGCAGAAGAAGAACCTGCTGGAGGACGGCCTGGCGGAGTCGATCGACGCCGAGATCGCCGCGGCCGTGCAGCGCTTCGAGGCGATGGGCCCGCCTGATCCGCTCACGATGTTCGACCACGCCTACGGCGAGCGCCCGCCCCACCTCGAGACGCAGCGCGCCGCGGTGGCCGAGCGGCTGAGCAACGCTGGTCCGCCGGCCGCCCCCGACATTGCCGAGCCACCCTCACCGCCCATGCGCGGCCAGCGCACGAGCCGCCGGTAGTCCCATGGCCAAGCTCAACCTCGTCAAGGCACTGAACCTGGCGCTGCTCCAGGAGATGGAGCGCGACGAGGATGTGCTGGTGATGGGCGAGGACGTGGGCGTGGACGGCGGCGTCTTCCGCGTGACGGAAGATCTGCACCGCAAGTTCGGCTCCAAGCGGGTGATCGACAGCCCGCTGGCCGAGGCCGCCATCATCGGTGCCGGCGTCGGCATGGCGCTGTACGGCCTCAAGCCCGTCTGCGAGATCCAGTTCTCCGGCTTCGCGTTCCAGTGCTTCCACCAGATCGAGAACCACGTGGCCCGCTACCGCATGCGCACGCAGAGCCGCTTCCACGTGCCGATGGTGATCCGCATGCCCTACGGCGGCGGCGTCCGCGCGCTGGAGCACCACTCGGAGTCCGAGGAGCAGTTCTACGCGCACATCCCCGGCCTCAAGATGGTCATCCCCTCGGGGCCGCGCAACGCCCGCGCGCTGCTGGTCAGTGCCATCCGCGACCCCGATCCCGTCGTGTTCTTCGAGCACAAGGGGCTCTACCACGCGGCCAAGGAGGACGTGCCGGACGAGATCGAGACGCTGCCGATCGGCCGGGCCCAGGTGGTGCGCGAGGGCCGGGATCTCACGCTGATCGCCTACGGCGCCATGCTGCGCCTGGCCCGCGAGGCGGCCGAGACGCTGGCCGAGGAGGACGGCGCCCAGGCCGAGGTGATCGACCTGCTGACGATCTCGCCGCTCGATCGCGAGACGCTCGTGGCCTCGGTGCGGAAGACCGGCCGCGCCGTCGTCGTGCACGAGGCGCCGCGCAGCTTCGGGCCCGGCGCCGAGATCGCCGCCTCGATCATGGACGGCGCCTTCCTGTCGCTGGAGGCGCCGATCCAGCGCGTCACCGCGTGGGACGTGCCCTTCCCCGGCTTCGCGCGCGAGAAGGCCAACGTGCCCGACCTCGCCCGCGTGCTGGCGGCCGCGCGCGAGACGCTCGCCTTCTAGCCGCGGCTCATGGCCCGCGACTTCGTCCTCCCCGACCTCGGTGAAGGCCTGACCGAGGCCGAAATCCGCCAGGTGCTGGTGCGCGAGGGCGAGGTGGTGCGCGAGGACGCGCCGCTGCTCGAGGTCGAGACCGACAAGGCCACGGTCGAGATCCCCTCGCCGGTGGGCGGCCGCGTCGAGAAGATCCACGTGCGGCCGGGCCAGACCGTGAAGGTCGGCCAGGTGCTGGTGAGCTTCGGCGACGGCGCCGCACCCACCGATAAGCAGGCTGCCGACACGCTCGACCCCACGCGCAAGCTTGCGCCGGAGCCGAAGACCGTCGTCGCGGACAGCGGACGAGCCAAGCAGGCAGCGTCGGCGGCGGCCGAGCCCCCGCCGGCCCGGCGCGAGGGCCCGGTGCCGGCGACGCCATCGACGCGACGGCTGGCGCGTGAGATGGGCGTCGATCTGCGCGCCGTGAACGGCAGCGGCCCCGGCGGCCGTGTCACCGACGACGACGTGCGCGCCGCGGCGTCGGGCGCCCCGGCGACCACGACCGCTCAGGCGGCCACCCGCGCACCGGCCGAGCCGCCTGCCGTCGCCAAGCCGCTGGCGCGCGTGGGCGTCGAGCCGCCGCCGTTGCCGAAGTTCGAGCAGTGGGGCCCGATCGAGCGCCGGCCGCTCTCGCACCTGCGCCGCACCATCGCCGAGCGCATGACGCTGTCGGCCACGCTCATCCCCCACGTCACCCACTTCGACCGCGCCGACATCACCGACCTCGATGCGCTCATCCGCCGCAACCTCGAGGCCGGCAAGGCGCGCGGCGTGACGCTGACGCTGACCAGCTTCATCCTCAAGGCCGTCGCCCAGGCGCTCGGCGAGCACCCGCACTTCAACGCCAGCCTCGATCCGGCCGCCGGCGAGCTGATCGTCAAGCGCTACGTCCACCTCGGCGTGGCGGTGGCAGCCGAGCGCGGCCTGATCGTGCCGGTGATCCGCGACGTCGACGTCAAGCCGTTGCTCGAGGTGCAGCGCGAGCTGGGCGCGCTGGCCGCGCGCGTGCGCGAGGGCAAGGCCACGCTGGAGGACCTGCGCGGCGGCACGTTCACCGTCACCAACATCGGCGCGCTCGGCGGCACCGGCGCCATCCCGATCATCAACTACCCGGAGGTCGCCATCCTGGCCGTGGCGCGCGCACGCGAGGAGCCCGTCGTACGCGACGGCGCCATCGTGCCGCGCCTGCTGCTGCCCATCTCGCTGACCTTCGACCATCGCGTGGCCGACGGCGCCGACGGCGCCCGCTTCGCCTCGGCCATCGTCCGCCGGCTCGAGCATCCGGATGACCTATTGTTAGGACTCTGATCGCGCCGATGAGAGATCGAACACGGTGGTTCCGGCGGGGCACGGGCGTGGCGACAGCCCGGGTGCCCGTGCCCTGTTAAATGGTGATGGGCGATCTCGTCCGTGAGGTCGACGTCGCCGTCATCGGCGGCGG
>JBGQLG010000154.1:0-12776 GCA_041499965.1 Methylomirabilia bacterium | reverse complement strand
GCCGGGAAGGGGCCCATCAAATTTTCCGGGCCCCCGGAAGGGGCTATAATCCCGTCACATTTCTCCCGGGAGGCACCATCCCATGAAGCTCGTCCGGTTTTCCACTAACGGCCAGTCTCCGCGCGTGGGGCTCCTGCAAGGCGACCGCATCGCCGACCTGCAAGCCAGCGTGGCCGCCAGCCTGGCGCGGCGCGGCGTGGTCCGCGCCCCGGATATCGCCGCCGCGCTCGTCCCCACGTCCACACGGGCGTTCCTGGAGGGCGGCGCCGCCACCCAGGACGCGGTCGCCGCGATCACCGAGTGGGTGACGGTACCGGCCGCCTCCTCGCGCCTGCACGCCCCCATCGCCGATCCCGGCAAGTTCATCTGCATCGGCCTGAACTACAGCGACCACGCCGCCGAGACGGGCAACGCCATCCCCAAGGAGCCGCCCATCTTCGCCAAGTGGTCCAACGCCATCATCGACCCCGGCGAGCCGATCCTTCGCCCGCGCGGCTCCAAGGCGCTCGACTGGGAAGTCGAGCTGGGCGTCGTCATCGGCAAGCCCGCCCGGTACGTGTCCAAGGAGCAGGCGCTCGACTACGTGTGGGGCTACACGATCATCAACGACGCGAGCGCGCGCGACTTCCAGATGATCACGAGCCAGTGGATGGCCGGCAAGATCTTCGACACGGCCGCCCCGGTCGGCCCCTACATCGGCGACCGCGCGGAGGTGCCCGACCCTCACGCGCTCAGCCTCAAGACGTTCGTCAATGGGACGCAGATGCAGAACGGCAACACCAAGACGTTCATCTTCGATGTCCGCTACCTGGTGAGCTACCTCTCGGGGCTGATCACGCTGATGCCGGGCGACCTGATCGCCACCGGCACCCCGCCCGGCGTCGGCCTAGGCATGAAGCCCCCCGTGTACCTGAACCCCGGCGACGTCGTCCGCATGGAGATCACCGGGCTCGGGACGCTCGAGAACCCCGTCAAGGATGCCTAGCGGGGCTGGGTACACTGAGAGCGCCATGCTCGACCTGATCCGCTCGCTCGCAATCGACAACACCACGAAGATCGTGCTGCTCTCGCTGGACGGTCTCGGGGGCCTGCCGCGGCCCGAGACCGGCCGGTCGGAGATGGAGACCGCCCGGCTGCCGAACCTGGCCGCCCTGGCCACCGCCTCGGCCTGCGGCCTGCTGCGCCACGTGGCGCCCGGCATCACGCCGGGCAGCGGACCGGGCCACCTCGGCCTGTTCGGCTACGACCCCCTCGCCTTCCAGGTGGGCCGCGGCGTGCTCGAGGCGCTGGGCATCGAGTTCGACCTGCGGGGCGGCGACCTCGCGGCCCGCGGGAACTTCTGCACCGTCGACGGTCGCGGCCTCATCACCGACCGCCGCGCCGGCCGCATCGCGACCGAGGTCTGCGTCCAGCTGACCGAGCGGCTACGCACGATCCGGCTGCCCGGCGTGGAGGTGCTCGTCGAGCCGGTGAAGGAGCATCGCTTCGTGCTGGTGCTGCGGGGTCCCGGGCTCGCCGGCGGGCTGAGCGAGACCGATCCGCAGGCGCTCGGCAAGGCGCCACTGCCGGTGCGCGCGCTGTCGCCCGCGGCCACCCGCACCGCCGAGCTGATCAACGCGTTCATCGACGAGGCGCGGCGCCGGCTGGCCGACGCCGCCCCCGCCAACATGGTCCTGCTGCGCGGCTTCGACCAGCTCCCGGAGCTGCCGCGCTTCCCCGAGGTGTACGCGCTGCGCGCCGCCGCCATCGCGGCGTACCCGATGTATCGAGGCCTGGCCAAGCTGGTCGGCATGGACGTGCTCAAGACCGGCGGCACCTTCGCCGACGAGATCGTCACGCTGCGCGAGCACTGGGCGGCCTACGACTTCTTCTTCGTGCACTATAAAGACACCGACAAAGCCGGTGAAGACGGCGACTTCGACGCGAAGGTCGACGCACTGGAACGGTTCGACAGCTTCATTCCCTCCATTCGGGACCTCGGCCCCGACGTGCTCGTCGTCAGCGGCGACCACGCCACCCCGTCTATTTTGGCCGCGCACGGCTGGCAACCGGTGCCGGCGCTGGTGTGGAGCCGCTACTGCGGCGCCGATCCGGTCACCGCGTTCACCGAGCGGGCCTGCGCGGCCGGCACCCTGGGCGTGATCCCCGCCCACCATCTCATGCCGTTGATCATGGCCAATGCGCTGAGGCTGACGAAGTTCGGCGCCTAGCTGCACCATGCGGTTCCTGATCCGTCTGCTGGGTGCGCTGTGGGTGGCCACGCTGCTCGTGAGCGCTGGCTTCGCGTGGTACGAAGTCCACGCCGAGCAGACGCGCCTGATCGACGACCTCAACCGGCGGGCCGCCCTGACCGCCGACGCCGTGCGCGAGGCCTCCGAGCGCCTGGTCGCCCGCGGCGCCCGCACCGGCTACGAGCGGGTGCTCACCCGTTTCAGCCGCCAGGACCGCGCCATCGCCATCTACGACGCCTTCGGCTCGGTCATCGAGTGCAGTCCCGAGGTCAAGCGCGCGCTGGGTCCCATCTCGCCGCTGGTCAGCGAGGCGATCCAGAAGAACCAGCCCACCCGCGCCTTCGCCAACGTGAACGGCCGCACACGGCTGGTGCACGTGGCCCCGCTGCAGCAGGACGAGGCGGCCATCGGCGCCGCCGCCGTGCTCCTCGACGCCGAATACCTGGAGGCGAGCGAGTGGGACCTGTGGCAGCGCACGGCGGTGCGCATCGGCGTGCTCATGCTGCTGCTGACCGGCATCACGTGGATCGTCGTGCGCTGGTCGGTCACCCGACCGATGGCCCGCATCGCCGAGTGGACGAAGCAGCTCAAGTCGGGACAGCCGATGTTGCCGCCCCCCGACGCCGACGTCAGCCTGTTCGGCCCCCTGGCCACCGAGGTCACCGGCCTGGCCCGCACGCTCAACCGGGTCCGGCTGGCCGCCGCCGAGGAGGCGCGCCTGCGGCTCGTCGGCGAGAGCCTGTGGACGGAGGAGCGCCTCAAGCAGTTCGTCGAGATGCGCTTCGGCGAGCGGCCGATCTACGTCGTGTCCAACCGCGAGCCGGTCAGCCACGTCCATGAGGGCCGCACGATCGTCGAGGTGCGGCCGGCCAGCGGCCTGGTGACCGCGCTGGAGCCGATCATGCTGGCCTGCGGCGGCACCTGGGTGGCGCACGGCAGCGGCAGCGCCGACCGCGTCGTCGGCGAGCGCATCGGGCTGCCGGCCGACGATCCCGCCTACACGCTGCGCCGGGTCTGGCTCTCCGAGCAGGAGGAGACCGGCTACTATTACGGCTTCGCCAACGAGGGGCTGTGGCCGCTCTGCCACATCGTGCACGAGCGTCCGCAGTTCCGCGCCGACGACTGGGAGCAGTACCGCGCGGTGAACGCGCGCTTCGCGGCCACGCTGCAGGAGGAGATGGAGAAGGCCGAGCACCCCATCGTGCTGGCCCAGGACTACCACTTCGCCCTGCTGCCCCAGCTCGTGAAGCAGGGTCGTCCCGACGCGCGGGTGGCGCTCTTCTGGCACATCCCGTGGCCCAACTTCGAGGCGTTCGGCATCTGCCCGTGGCAGGAAGAGATTCTGCTCGGCCTGCTCGGCGCCGACCTCATCGGCTTCCACACGCAGTTCCACTGCAACAACTTCCTCGAGACCGTCGAGCGGACGATCGAGGGCCGGGTGGACTGGGAGACCTTCACGGTCGTGCGCGGCCAGCACCGCACCTGGGTGCGGCCCTTCCCCATCAGTGTGGCCCCCGACGACACCGAGCCGCTGCCCGATCGGGCCGTGCTGCGCGCCGAGCTGGGCATCGGCACCGAGTGGATGGGGATCGGCGTGGAGCGCCTGGACTACACCAAGGGCCTGCCCGAGCGCATCCGCGCGCTGCGGCGGTTCTTCGAGCGGTGGCCGGAGTACCGGCGGCGGGTGACGTTCGTGCAGATCGCCTCGCTCAGCCGCAGCCGCATCCCACGCTACCGGGCGTTGCAGGAGGAGGTCCGGGAGGCGGTGCGGTCCATCAACGAGGCATTCGGCGAGCGGGGCTGGCTGCCGATCGTCTACCGCGAGCGCCACCACGACCACAGCGAGATCCGTCGCTACTACCGCGCCGCCGATTTCTGCATGGTCACCTCGCTGCACGACGGCATGAACCTCGTCGCCAAGGAGTACGTGGCCGCCCAGGCCGACGACGACGGCGCCCTCATCCTCAGCCGCTTCACCGGCGCCTCCCGCGAGCTGCGCGATGCCTGGCTCGTCAACCCGTACGACGTCGAGGACGTGTCGGCGGCCATCCACGACGCGCTGGCCAGCGATCTGGACGAGCGGCGCTCGCGCATGCGGCGGCTGCGCGCCCACGTGCGCGAGTACAACATCTACGGCTGGGCCGGCTTGCTGGTGGCCGAGCTCGCGCGTATTCCCCAGCCGTCGCTGCAGCGCGGCTGACCGGACGCGTCGCCGTCGTGGTAGAGCTTACAGCGGTGTGCAGGACCACCGGTGGCCGCCGTCACGCAACTCCGCGAAAGATCTGAAGCCGCTCGTGGCACCGCGCTTGCCTCTCACCCGTCCAACGATCGGGCCTCGGCCCGGACTCACGACGAGAAAGGTGAACGCACGCCATGGACGATCAGAACCTGACCGACATCTCGATGCAGGGCGCCCCGGCCTGCGGGCGCTGTCACATGCTGGTCGCCCGCTACGCGCGGCAAGTGGTCGCGTCGACGGGGACGTATCACCGCGAGTGCTTCGAGGCGTGGTACGTCGGCCGCCACGGCAAGCGGCCGCTGCTGGCCGGCACCAACGGCCAGCGCCATCGGTTCCAGCTCCGCGAGAGCGGCGAGGTGCACGAGCGCGCCGCCTGAGCCTCGCGGCGTGAGCCGTCGCCGCGCGCGGGCGGCGGGGCGCGTCGAGCACGACAGTCTCGGGTCGATCAGTGTCCCGCCGCGCGCGCTCTGGGGCTCGTTCACGGAGCGCGCGCGGCGGACGTTCGACCTCTCCGGACGGCCACCGCATCCGGCCCTGGTCCGGGCCTACGCGCAGATCAAGCAAGCCGCCGCCCGCGTGAACGCGCGGCTGGGCCTGCTGCCGGCCCGCTGGGCGGCCGCCATCGCCGGCGCCGCGGCGCGCGTCGCCGCCGGCCGGGTCCCCGACGCGGCGGCCATCGACGTGCTGCAGGCGGGCGCGGGGACGCCGGCCCACATGAACGTCAACGAGGTGGTGGCCAATCTCGCCAACGAGCGGCTCGGCGGACACCGCGGGCGCTACGAGCCGATCCATCCCAACAGCCACGTCAACCTCGGCCAGTCGTCCAACGACGTCACGCCGACGGCGATCCGCCTGATGGCGCTGGAGCTGATCGAGACGCTCGAGGTCGAGCTGACGGCGCTGGTCCGGGCCCTGCGGCGGCACGCCGCGCGCGAACGCCACACCGTCAAGCCGGGACGTACGCACCTGCAGGACGCGGTGCCGATCACGTGGGGCCAGGTGCTCGACGGCTGGGCCCAGGCGCTCGACGACGGCTGCCGCGCGCTCGACCGCGCCGCCGACGAGCTGCGCGTCGTTGGCCTGGGCGGTACCGCGGTCGGCACCGGCCTCACCGCGCACCCGCGCTTCCGCGCCCTCGTGATCCGAGAGCTCTCCCGTCTCACCGGGCAGCGCCTGCGGCCGGCTCCGAGCCCGGTGGCGGCCGCGTGGTCGCTGCGCCCGCTGGCGGCCGCCACCGCGGCCCTGCGGGGCCTGGCCCTGGATCTGGCGAAGGTTTGCGTCGATCTGCGCCTGCTCGCCTCCGGCCCCGACACCGGCTTCGCCGAGCTGCGATTGCCGGAGGTCGAGCCGGGATCCTCCATCATGCCGGGCAAGGTGAACCCCTCGGTCCCCGAGGCCGTGCAGATGGCCTGCTACCAGGTGGCCGCGCACGACCACGCCGTCGCGCTGGCCGCGGGCGCCGGCGAGCTTGAGCTCAACGTGATGACGCCGCTGGTGGCCGACAACCTCGCGGGGGCCCTCGAGGTCCTCACGCGGGCCGTACGACTGTTGCGCACGCGCGCGATCGCGGGCATGGTCGTGGACCGGCGCCGGGCGCGGGCGCTGGTGGCGGGCAGCCTGATCGAGGCCACCGCGCTCTCGCCCTACCTCGGGTACGACGTCACCGCCGCGCTGGTGAAGGAGGCGCGGCAGACCAGGCGGCCTCTGCGCCAGGTGGCGCTCGATCACGGCTTGCTCGATGCGCGGGCACTCGCCCGCGTCCTGTCGCCCGGGGCGCTCACCGGGCCCGGCGTCACCGACGTGGCCCTGCGCCGGCGCGTGCAGCGCGCGCCCGCCTACCACGCCTTCCGCGCCGCGCTCGCCCAAGAATAGGGCTTGTCTCACCCACCGCCGGGTTCATACTTTCAGGAGAGCGATGCGTTGCCTGTTCGTGTGCGCTGACGACTTCCTCTGGCGCCTGGCCGCCGATCTCACCGACACTCGGCTGGCCCCGCTGTGGCTGGTCGACAAGCCCCGCCTGCGCGCTCGCATCCAGGAGCACGGTGGCGAGGCGCTGGCCGGCCGCCTGGACGGCGAGGCGATCTACCGCCGGGCCTTTCGCTCGGGCCACGAGCCGGTGCTGGTGGCGGTGGAGCGAGGGCGCCAGGCCAAGGTGGTCGCAGCCATCCGGCGGGTGGCGCCGGCCGCGCCCCTGGTCGTGGTGGCCGACGCCGCCACCGCGGCCGAGCCGCTGGTGACGCTGCCGCCGGCCGCGCTCGCCTCCGGTGTGCTGGAGGCCGCCCTCGAGCGCGCGACCACGCGGGCCCGCGTGCAGCGGCTGCGCGAGCACTTCGCCCCCGCCGAGCGCGTGCTCATCATGATGCAGGACGATCCCGACCCCGACGCCATCGCCTCCGCGCTCGCCCTCAAGACGCTGCTGGGGCGGGCCAAGCCGGCCGCGACCATCGCCACCTTCGGGACGATCACGCGGCCCGAGAATCGCGCGATGGCCCGGCTGCTCGAGATCGACGTCGAGCAGGTCAAGCCGCGCACGCTCGAGGAATACGACATGCTGGCGCTCGTCGACACCCAGCCGGCCTTCTTCGAGGAGCCGCTGGGCGAGGTCGACCTCGTCATCGACCACCACCCCGAGGAGACGCCGGTACGCGCGCATCTGCGCGACGTCCGTCCCTCCTACGGCGCCACCTCGACGATCCTCACCGGATACCTGCGGGCCGCCGACGTGAAGATCCGCGAGCGGCTGGCCACCGCGCTGCTGTACGGCATCAAGACCGACACCCTGCATCTGGAGCGCGGCGCCACCCGGGCCGACATGGAGGCCTTCGCGTTTCTGCACCCGCTGGCCAACCGCAACCTGCTGCGCCGCATCGAGCGGCCCGACCTGCCCAACGCCGCGCTCGACGTGCTGGCCCACGGCCTGGCCGGCCGCCGCCTGACCGAGGGCGTGATGTTCGTGCACCTGGGGCCGGTGGCCTATCCCGAGCTGGTCGCGCAGTTCGCCGATTTCCTGCTGCAGGTCGAGGGCGCCGAGTGGTCGGTGGTGTCCGGCCGCGTGCACGGCGAGCTGCACGTCTCCGTGCGCAACGTCGGCTGGGTGCGCGCGGCCGGCGACGTCGTGCGCGACGCGTTCGGCGACCTCGGCGGCGCCGGCGGCCACCGCTCGATGGCCAAGGCCGTGGTGCGGCTGCGCGACTGGCGCGCCGCCGGCCTGCCGGCCGGCGACCGCGAGGTCGGCGAGGCGATCGCCACCCGGTTCCTGGCCGCGCTGCGCAGCGGCCGCGAGTAGCCGCGTGGAAGAGACCGCGCGACTCACCGAGTCCATCAAGGAGCTGCTGGGCGGGGGCCGCGAGGAGCGCCTCGTGCAGATCCTCGAGGACGCCCACTCCGCCGACATCGGCAGCGCGCTGCGCGAGCTGCCGGTCCCCGAGCGCGTGCACGTCTTCCGCCTGCTGCCCGACCCCCAGGCCGGGGCCGTGCTGTCCGAGCTCGACGATCAGACGCTGCTGGAGCTGGTGCGCGCGCTCGACGAGCACGAGGTCTCCCGCATCCTCGACCGGATGCCGCCCGACCACGTCGTCGAGGTCGTCGAGGAGCTGCCCAAGGAGCAGGCCGACAAGATCCTCGACCTCATGGAGGAGGAGAAGTCCGAGGAGGTCCAGGAGCTCCTCGACTATCCCGAGAACACCGCCGGCCGGCTCATGTCGCACGAGTTCGTGGCCGTGCACGAGAACGCCACCGTGGCCCAGGCCATCGAGCACATCAGGAAGGCGGCCTCCGGCGACGACGCGTTCTACCTGTACGTCGTCGACGACCACGACCATCTGGTGGGTCTGGTTCCGCTCCACCGCCTGCTCACGGCCGATCCGACGATGCCCGTGCGGGCGATCCGCAAGGAAGAGCTGGAGAGCGTCAGCGTCGACACCGACCAGGAAGAGGTCGCGCGGCTCGTGCAGCGCTACAACCTCATCGAGGTGCCGGTGGTCGACGGCAACCAACGGTTGCTCGGCACGATCAGCATGGACGACGTCATCGACGTCATCCACGAGGAGGCCACGGAGGACATCCAGCGCCTGGGCGGCGTGCCCGGCGACGAGACCGTGCTCGACCCGCCCGAGCGCGTCTTCACCAAGCGCTTGATCTGGCGGCTCATCAACCTGGGGACGGCCTTGCTGGCCGCCTCGGTCATCGGCCTGTTCGAGAGCTCCATCCGCGCGCTGGCCACCCTGGCCATCTTCATGCCCATCGTGGCCTCCATGGGTGGCATTGGTACGACCCAAACCGCCACCGTCGTCGTCCGCGGCATCGCGCTCGGCGAGATGACTTCAGGCGTCCTGGGTCGGGTGCTCGGGAAAGAGGTATGGCTGGGGTTTACGACCGGTGTGGCCAACGGCCTGGTCCTTGCTGTCATTGCCTACCTATGGAAGGGGGGCTGGCTGCTGGCCTTCATCCTGGGCTTCGCCCTGGTGTTCAACATGGTGGTGGCGGCGGTCGTCGGCACCCTGGTGCCCATCGCGCTGAAGACGTTCAGGGTCGATCCGGCGATCGCCTCGAGCGTGATCATCACCACCTTCACGGACGTCTGTGGATTCTTCTCGTTCCTGGGCCTGGCCACCCTGCTGATCCGCTTCCTGCTGTAGCCGTACAAAGGCACTTGGCAACGGCCCGGGCCGCCGAGTAGAATTCACCCGGCCATCGGCCTTCCGGGTTAATCGACCGGCCTCCAATCCAAGTCTCTGGAGGGACGAACGTGGACGTAGCGCTGGAGAAGAGGCAGGTCGAACGCGCCTACGAGCTGTACGCGCCGGTGTACGACTTCATCTTCGACTGGATCTTCGCGCCGGGACGCAGCGCGGCCATCCAGCACCTCGGCCTCAAGCCCAACAACACGGTGCTCGAGGTGGGCATCGGCACCGGCCTGAACCTGCCCCTCTACCCGGCCTCCTGCCGGCTCACCGGCATCGACCTGTCGGGGGAGATGCTCGACAAGGCCGTCGAGCGGACCCACAAGCTCGCCATGCCCAACGTCGTGCTCAAGGTCATGGACGCCACGTCCATGGACTTCTCGGAGGACGAGTTCGACAAGGCGCTGGCCACCTACACCATCTCGGCGGTACCCGATCCGGTGGGGGTGCTGCGCGAGATGCGCCGCGTGGTCAAGCCGGGCGGTGAGATCGTCATCCTCAACCACTTCCGGAGCGAGCGGCGGCTGTCCGGCCTCCTCGAGGATCTGGTGGCGCCCGTGTGCACCCGGCTGGGCTGGAAGTCCAACCTCGAGATGGCGCCGCTGCTCGAGCAGGTGGGCCTCACGCCCGAGGTCATGATCAAGGTGAACCTGTTCAACGGGTGGCGCCTCTTGAAGTGCGTCAACCGGAAGTAAGCCGCCTCCTCACTCTCGCCGCCTCAGCACTCCTCGCCGTTCCGGTCGCCCGGGCCGCCCGCGACCTCGTCCTTACCCTCGCGTTCCTCGTCGAGTTCCTCTCGGGTGGCCGCCAGCGTCCACTGACGGCCCTGACCGACGCCCCACGCCACGAGACGCTGCCGGTCAGCGGCGCCGCGGTCGATCGCTGGGTGGGCGCGGGGCGGGTGCGGCTCGTGCTCGTGCACGGCTACGCGCCGGACGGCAAGGACGAGCCGCGCGTGCGGGAGGCCGCCGCCCTGCTGGCCCGCGCGGGATTCGACGTGGCGGTGCCGACGATCCCCGGGCTCACGCGCGGCCGGCTGCGCCCCGACGACGTGGGTCCGGTCGTCGCCACGCTGGCCGCGCGGGCTGAGCCGGCCGTCGTCGTCGCGGTGAGCGTGGGCAGCGGCCCCGCGCTGCTGGCTGCCGCCGACCCCACGGTACGGGACCGCGTGAGTGTCGTGCTGAGCCTCGGCGGCTACGCGTCCGCGCCCGAGCTGCTGCGCTTCTTCCTCACCGGCGAGTACGGCTGGGGCGATGTCCGCGGCCGCGTCGTCCATCCACCGGAGGTTGTCCGCGCGTTCGTCGAGGCCAACGCCGACCTGCTCGACCCGGCCGCGCGCGACGCGCTGGCCGATCCCGCCCGGGCCGCCGCCGCGCTGGCCACCCCGCCACCCGCCGTCGCCGACGCGCTGGCCCGGCTGTCGCCCGAGCGCGTGGCCCGCGACATCCGCGCGCGCCTGGTGCTGGTGCACGGCGTGGACGATCCGGCCGTCCCCTACACGGAGAGCCTGCGACTGGCGGCAGCGCGACCCGAGCGTACGCAGGTGGTGCTGGTGCACCTGGTCGGCCACGTCGAGGGCGCGCCAGCGAGCTCGTGGCCGGCGGCGGTGCGCGAGCTGAGCGTGCTGGTGCTGGTCGTGTACGGACTGGGGCGGGCGGACTGAGGGCGCGCGACCGACGCTACGGTGAGCTCGCGCGGTCTTCCGGGGTGCCGGGCCGTTGCACGCCCCACAGCGCCAGCTTGGCCAGGATGGTGTTGCGGTGCACGCCGAGCTGGCGCGCCGTCCGGCTCACGTTCCAGTGGTGGCGCTCGAGCGTGCGCAGCACGTACTGGCGCTCGAACTCGTCGCACGCCTCGCGCAGCGGCAACGCGTCGCGGGCGCGCAGCGAGACCGACTCCGGCAGCGCCACGTCGAGCGGGACGTCCTGCAGGTGGACGACGGGGCCGGCGGCCAGCACCACCGCGCGGTGGATGACGTTCTCCAGCTCGCGCACGTTGCCCGGCCAGTCGTAGCGCCGGAGCGCGTCGAGCGCCCCCGCCGACACGCCCCGCACGTCGCGCCGTGACTCCCGCGCGAACTTGCGCACGAAGTGCTCGACCAGCCTTGGAATGTCGTCGCGCCGCTCGCGCAGCGGCGGCACGTGGACGGGCACCACGTTGAGCCGGTAGTAGAGATCCTCGCGGAACGCGCGGTCGCGCACGGCCTGGCGGAGGTTGACGTTGGTCGCGGCCAGCACGCGGACGTCGACGGGCACCGTCCGGCTGCCGCCCAGCCGCTCGATCTCCCGCTCCTGCAGGGCGCGCAGCAGGCGGGTCTGCAGATCCAGGCGCAGCGAGCCGATCTCGTCGAGAAAGATCGTGCCGCCGTGGGCCAGCTCGAAGCGGCCGAGCCGGCGGACGTGGGCGCCGGTGAAGGCGCCCTTCTCGTGGCCGAACAGCTCGGATTCGATCAGCGTGTCGGGGATGGCCGCCACGTTGATGGCCACGAACGGCTGGGCGCTCCGCTCGCTGCGCTGGTGGATGGCCCGCGCCACCAGCTCCTTGCCGGTGCCGCTCTCGCCGGTGATCAGCACGGTGGTGGTCGGCGCGGCCGCGATCTGGGTGATCATCTGGTAGACGCGCACCATCTCGGGATGGCGCCCGACCAACCCCTCGAAGCCGTCCACCGTGGGCACGCCGGCCGGCGCCAGCGCCGAGCGCAGGCACAGGACCTCGCGCTCCAGCGCGCGCTTCTCCAGCGCGCGCTCGGCCAGCATCAGGATGCCGTCCACGTCGAACGGCTTGGTGATGTAGTCCCAGGCCCCGCGCTTGAGCGCCTCCACTGCCGTGCGGACGTCGTGCACCGCGGTCGCCACCACGACCACCGTGGAGGGATCGGCCGCCTTCACGCGGGGCAGCACGTCGATGCCCAGCTCGCCCGGCATCCGCTGGTCGAGCATGACGAGGTCGACCTCGTGCGTGCGCAGGATCTCGAGGGCGTCGGCGCCGGTCTCGGCCTCCAGGATCTCGCACGTCTCCTCGAGGATCGCGCGGATCGAGGCGCGCACCCCCTCCTCGTCGTCCACGACGAGCACGGTGCCGCGGCGGCTCAGGGTGGGGATGTCGAGCACGTCGGCGGCCGTCACGGGCGGGGCTCGCGCTCCAGCACCAGGAACTGGTTGCGGGCCTCGGCGCCGGATCGGTGCACCCACACCAGGACCGAGCGGCCTGCCGGCACCGCGCTCAGCGCCTTCTGGAGACCCGGCGCGTCCTGCACCGGCTTGCGATCGACCTCGAGGATGACGTCGCCGCGCCGGAGGCCCGCCCGGTCGGCCGGGCCGCCGGCGGCCACGTCGACGACGAGCAGCCCCTGGCTGAACGACAGCCCCAGCCGCTCGGCGGTGTCAGGCGCCAGCGGCTCGACCTGCAGCCCGAAGCCCTCGGGGCCGACGTCGACCTCGGCCTCGGCCGCAGCCGTGTCGTCGGCGGGCATCTCGCCCACCCGCACGCTGAGACGCTGGGACGCCCGGTCGCGGACGACGCCGACGGCCACCGTCTGGCCCGGCGCCACGTTGGCCACGCGCCGCTGCAGGTCGGGCACCTCGCGGATCTTGGTGCCGCCCAGCTCCACGATGACGTCGCCGG
>JBGQLG010000153.1:0-12859 GCA_041499965.1 Methylomirabilia bacterium | reverse complement strand
ACCTTGCCGCGCAGCCCCTCGCGCTCGGCCAGGCTGGCCATCACCTGGAGTGAGTCGCCCAGAATCATGCGGTTCGACCAGTTCTGGTCGTGCTGGTAGAACTCGGTCTTGTCCACGCCCGTGGGGATGCCGTTGAAGTCGGCGAAGAGATCGGGCGTTTCCTCGCCGGCCTCGTGGCGGCGCTCGCGCGTCTGGCGGAGCAGATCGTCGATGAGCGCCTTGGGGTGGACCTTCTCCTGAATGTAGAGCGGCGGCGCCTGGACGACCAGGTCGCTCCAGTCCTGCTGGTCCTTCCCGCGCCAGACGAGCTGCGGGTCGAGGTCGCGGTTGCGCCGCTCGTAGGCGACGCGCAGCGGCCGTTCCGCCTCCTTCTGGATGACGGACTGGTACTCGGCGGTCGGGATGTTCCGGCGCGTCGCCTCCTGGTGTCGGAGGGCATCGACGCTCTTGCCGGCCGCCGGCTTCGCCTTTCGCGCCATGAGGTCTACCTCGCCAGGGGATGCAAGACGTTGATGGCCCAGCCCACGTCGAGGCGCTCCCCCAGCCAACCCGGGGTCGCAATGCGAGGATTCAGAACAACTCCGTCCGCCTCGTGTCGTGCCTGCAGCACCTGGACCGCGTTGCCGTGCACCTCCGGAGGCTGCGGGACCTCGGGTACAACCCGACCGTCCGGCCGCCTGAAGCGTAGCTCGCCATCCGGCTGTCGATCGACCTGGTAGCCCTCCTCGTGGACGGCGCGGTGGTGCCGGCGACAGAGCAACGCGAGGTTCGAGAGCGTGGTGGGGCCGCCCTGCGCCCAGTGACGGATGTGATGGCCCTGGCCGAAGTGAACCCCGCAACCCGGGAAGCGGCAGCCGCGGTCGCGATGGTGCAGCGCCCGCCGTAGCGCCGGGGGAATCGTGCGGGTCCGGGCGTCGACTTCCACGACGCGGCCGTCCCGGCCGTGCCGCATCACCACGCGGCTGGCGTCGCACGCCAGGCGCTGGGACGTTCCCGCGGGAACGCGCGCGCCGTCCTCGAGGACCGACTGGCCCGGTTGATCGGCGTCGGCGAGCACCTCGGCATCGACGTGGACCACCACCTGGTAGCGCTCGCCCGGGGCGCCGGGGTCGATGCCGTGGTGGAGGGCGGTCTCGGCCAGCAACGCCAGCGCGTCCGCCTGCTGCTGGACCATTGTCGGCGGGTCGACGTCCGGGTCCTTCTCACGGCGCTGCTGATGCAGCGTCTCGCGCGCGGCGGTCAGCGCTTGGACGAACAGCGCGCCGCCTTCCGGGGTCAGCCGCCCGCGGATCACGACGGTGCCGTCTGCGTCGGGATACACGTGCAACGCCCGGCCCGCGTGCCGCAGTGCTTCTTCGCGGGCCTCGGCCTGTCGGTCCACCCGGCGCCAGCCGCGCACGATGCGCTCGACATGCTCGGCCGTGCCCTCGCGGCCTACGGCCAGCAACTGCTCCTCGGTGTCGGGCGTGGCCACGCGAGTCAGGGCTCGTACCTTTGTGTACGAGAGCTCGCCACGGCCAGCGCCCGGGCGAGCAGCGGCAGCGCGCCCAGGGCGCGCGCCACCCGCACATGCTCGCGGGCCGCGCCGGGGGCGAGCCCGACGCGCCAGCTCAGCCAGGCGGCGCAGGAGATGAAGCCGGTGTTCCAGCCCTCGCGGGCATCGAACTCGCGGATGAGGTCGAGGAGACCGGCGGTCGCGGCGTCGAGATGCGCCGACAGCTCAGCGATCTCGTCGCCCAGTTGATCCAGCCGGAGAATCTGCATGGCGAGTCCCCCTTCCGACGGGCCGACTCTACACCCAGGTTTCGGAGCCACCTGGGTGGCGCGACACGCGGCGATCGCGACGGGGTCGCCACTTTTCGCGACCAGCGCGCTCATCGCGGTATCGCTGGGCCTCCGAGAGCCGCTGGACCGGCATTTCCGTAGCGCTGTCAACCCGTGCCCGCAGCGTGTGCGGAGAGCTGTCAAGCGGAAATTGCCGGCAACGGGCCGGCCGCCCGGGCGAGCATCGCGTCGAATTCGCTGTCCACCTTCGCCTTGAAGTCGGCGTCGATCTGGTAGATCTCGGTCAGCTCGGCGAAGGCCCAGCGGCCGAGCGTGCCGAGGTTGTTGACGGCGGGCACCCAGTAGGTGTCCATCGTGGCCTTCTTCTCCTTGGCGTCCTCGCGTCGGTAGCCCTTGATCTCCACTACCAGGTGCAGCAGGTCGCCGTCGCCGCGCCCGTCGTCGACCAGCACGATGAAGTCCGGCAAGTAGCGCCGGGTCTCAGAGCCGTAGCGGTAGGGCACCTCGAGGCCGAGGTTGTGGTTCTTCACGTACGCCTTCACGCGCGGGTGCGACTCGGCCACCCGGCAGAGCTCGGCCTCCCAGTCGCTGTCCAGCACCACCCAGTTGACGTGGCAGCGCGTGGGATCGGTCTGCCAGCGATGCGGCCGCGAGGTGGTGAAGCGGACGTGGGCGGTGGAGCCGATCGGGTTGTAGGAGTCGAGCACCGCCTTGATTGGCCGCTCGCCGGCGAACGCGTCGGTGATGGCTGTGGTGATCTTGTTGCACGCCATGTCCGCCAGCTCCTGGTACATGAGCTGGGCTGGGTAGGTGCCACCCTTGCACTCCAGGTGGGTCTCGAGCCACTCGCGCGTGATGCGCTTGAGCTGGCCGAAGAGGTGCAGCTTGGGAGCCTCGCCGGCGTCACGCCACTTCGTATAGAGGAGGCGTTGCGTAAGGTTGAAGAGCACGGTGGAGGTCCGCGTGTCTTGCAGGTGCTCCAGGCTCAGGTCCACGGCCTCGCCAATGATGCCGGCGTTCCGGGTGACGGTCGGGCCGACGAGGTCCGGGGTGAGGGTGAGCGTGGAGTCGTCGGTGAACTTCGCTGTCAACCGTTCCTCCGGCAGTTCGACACGGTAGCCGGCCACGCGGGGGAAGCGAATCTCCAGCGCGTCGCGCTCCGGACGCATGGCCTTCACCTGGACGGTCTCACGTGGCGGCTGCGGTGGAGCGACGACGGGCTTGGCGTTGAAGTCGAACGGGATGCCGAGCACGTCGGCGTACTCGACGTTGAACAGATCGTCCTCGTTGAGGAGGTACGACTGCCGGCGCAAGGCGCGGCCGATCACCTGCTCGCAGAGGAGCTGGGTGCCGAAGGCGCGCACGCCCAGCACGTGGGTGACCGTGTTGGCGTCCCACCCCTCGGTCAGCATCGAGACGGAGACGACGCATCGGATGGCGCCGCCGAGGGTTCCGGGCCGGCCGACGGTGTTCATGACTTCGCGGAGCAGCTCCTGCTCGGTGATGTTGTCCGCCGCGCGCCGATCGCCGGTGCGCTCGACCCGCTCGCGCCGGAAGCGCTCGATCTCGTCGGCGGCCATCGCGCGGAAGTCGTCGTCGAGGCCCTCGCCGCTCTCGAGCTGCTCGCTGTCGATCAGGAGCGTGTTCGGGCGCGGCAGCGGGTTATCGTGCTCGTCGAAGTTGCGGAAGAGCGCGAGGCGTCCGTTCTCCAGCGTCGTGGAGCCGTCCGCGTTCTCGCGGTGGAAGCCGGAGATGTAGTCGTAGACCAGCTTGGACGTCGAGGTGTTGTTGCAGACGACGATGAAGCAGGGCGGTACGGCGATCTTCGCCTGCTCCCACAGCTTGAACGTCTTGTCGTAGTGCCCGTAGAGCGCCTGGAGCGCGGTCTGAAGACGCGTCGGCAGCGCGAGCGGGTCGAGGCCCTCGGCCTTGCCCCGCCCCTTCTTCGGCATTCCTTGCGGATGTTCTCCCACAGATTCCTGAACATGGGCATGTCGTCGCCGGGGATGTTCTCGGCCACGGGCACGCGGGGCAGCTTCACGATGCCGGACTCGATCGATTCACCGCCTCCAGGCCGGAGATCCAGAGCCGGGCGGCCTCCCGGTTGCGCTCGGCCTCCTTGCGGTCGTCGCCCTTCAGATCCTCTTCGTCGCCCTCCTCGCCCGGCTTCTCGCGATAGCAGTGATGCGCCTCGTCGTTGAGGACGAGGATGTTCTTGAGCCCCATCAGCTCGGGCATGACGCGCTGGAGCATCTGGCCCTCGCTCTCCAGCGTGTCCAGCTCCTCGCCGACGCGGCCCTGGAGCAGCGCGCGCCCGCCCTTCGACAGCTCCACCCGCTCACGGAGCTTGAAGGCGTGGAAATTGGTCATGACGATCTTGGCGCGGTTCACGTCGTCCAGCATGTCGCCGGGCACCAGCTCGCGGCTCGCGTAGTAGCTGTCCGGGTCGTTGGGCTGCAGCACGCGCAGGCGGTCCTTGATGGTGATGCCCGGCGTGACCACGAGAACGCCACGGGTGAAGCGCTTGCTCTGCGACCGCCGCACGGCGTTGACGGTCTGCCAGGCGATGAGCATGGCCATGACCGTCGTCTTGCCGGCGCCCGTGGCCAGCTTGAGCGCCAACCGCATCAGCTCCGGGTTGGCGTCGTTGTTGGCGTTGGCCAAGTGATCGAGGAAGCCCTTGCCGGCCCGCTCGTTCGCCGCGACCTCGGTGAGGTAGATCACCGTCTCGACCGCCTCGATCTGGCAGAAGAAGGGCCGCTTGTCGTTGAACTCGTGGTGCCGCCAGTGCTGGAGCAGCCTGGCCGTCTCCGGCGTGACGCCCCAGTGGCTCGGGTTGCTGATCGCCCGCCACTGGTCCACGCGGCGCCGTCGCTCGTTGATGAGGGGCGTCGGATCGTACTGCTGCTTCGCGGTCGACGCGCCGGCGCCTTCGTCGAAGACGAGCCGCTCCTGTCCCTTCGCTCGCTTGTGCTTCTTCGGTCGGGGGATCGGCGTGATGAACCGCGCGTCGCGCCGCGACTCGATGATGCGCCCGGTCGGCTGACCGTCGGTGTCCAGCTCCCAGTGGCGGCCGGGATAGGCATACGGCGAGTTGAGGATCGGACGCTCGAAGAAGGAGCTATCCATCCACTGCTTGTCAACGTCTGAGACCTGTCAAGGCGCGGCCCGATAGAACGTCAGCGTCGTCTCGCCAAACCGTCGCGTCCGGAACGTCGCCAGCGCGCCGACCGTCGCCGCCGGCGCCCGCTTGGTGAAGTGCTGCGCGATCACCAGCCCCTCGGCCAGCAGCAGGCCCCCGCCGCCGAGCGCCTCCAGCGTCGTCTCCACGAGGCCAGCGTCGTACGGCGGGTCGAGGAACACGACGTCGAACCGCTCCCCGGCCTGGTAGAGCGCGGACAGCGCGCGCAGCACGTCCGCGCGCCGCACGCGGGTGATCGCGCCGACATCGAGCGCGACGACGTTCTCGCGCAGCGCTACCACCGCGCGGGGGTCGTTCTCGACGAACGTCGCGTGCGCCGCCCCCCGCGACAGCGCCTCCAGCCCCACCCCGCCCGCCCCCGCGAACAGGTCGAGGACCCGCGCGTTCGGCAGGCGCGGCGTCAGCGTGTCCATGAGCGCGATCCGCACCTGATCCGCCGTCGGCCGCGTCGTCGCGCCTTTCGGCGTCACCAGCCGCCGCCCCTTCAGCGCTCCGGCGATGATCCTCACGGGCCTGGTCGCGCCCTCATCCGACCGAGGCCAGCGCGAGCTTGCCGCGCCAGCGGGCGAGGAGCGCGGCGCGCAGGCCGCGGTGCTCGGGCCCGCGCAGCTCGGGATCGCCGGCGATGATCGCCTGGGCGTCGCGCCGGGCGTCCTCGAGGAGCGCGGCGTCGCGCAGCAGGTCGGCGACGCGGAACTCCGGCAGCCCCGATTGCCGCGTGCCGAAGAACTCGCCGGGGCCGCGCAGCTGCAGGTCGACCTCGGCGATCTTGAACCCGTCGTTCGTGTCGGTCATCGCCTGCACGCGCCGCTCGGCGTCCTCGCCCAGCTTGCCGGCGGTGAGCAGGATGCAGTACGACTTCCACGGCCCCCGGCCCACGCGGCCGCGGAGCTGGTGCAGCTGCGAGAGCCCGAAGCGCTCGGCGTGCTCGATGAGCATGACCGAGGCGTTGGCGACGTCGATGCCCACCTCGATGACGGTCGTGGACACGAGGACCTGGATCTCCCCGGCCTTGAAGCGCTGCATGATGGCGTCCTTGTCCTCGAACGACAGGCGGCCGTGCAGCAGGCCCACGACCAGGTTGGGAAAGACGTCCTTTTGCAGGTGGGCGGCCATGTCGGTGGCCGCCTTGAGGTCGATCAGCTCCGACTCCTCGATGAGCGGATAGACGACGTAGATCTGCCGGCCGGCCGCGACCTGCTCGCGCAGGAACGCGTAGATCTGCGGCCGCCGGCTCTCCGTCCGGGCGGCGGTCACCACCGGCTGGCGGCCGGGCGGCAGCTCGTCGAGTACGCTCACGTCGAGATCGCCGTACACGGTGAGCGCCAGCGTGCGGGGGATGGGCGTCGCCGTCATCACGAGCACGTCGGGATGCTCGCCCTTGGCCTTGAGCCGCGCGCGCTGGGCGACGCCGAAGCGGTGCTGCTCGTCCACCACGACCAGCCCCAGCCGGCGGAACTCGACGCGCTCCTGTACCAGCGCGTGGGTGCCGATGGCGCAGCCGACCTCGCCGGCGGCCAGCGCGGCCCGGCGAGCCGTGCGCTCGCGCGCGCGCAGCGCCGAGGTGAGCAGCGTGACCGGCACGCCGAGCGGTTGCAGCAGGCGAGACAGCGTCATGAAGTGCTGCTCGGCCAGGATCTCGGTCGGCGCCATCACCGCGGCCTGGTAGCCGGCCTCGACGGCGGTGAGCACGGCCAGCGCCGCGACGATCGTCTTGCCGGAGCCGACGTCACCCTGCAGCAGGCGGTGCATCGGATACGGCGCCGCCATGTCGCCGCGGATCTCAGCCCACACCCGCTCCTGAGCGGCGGTCAGCGACCACGGCAGCGCCGCGCGCAGCCCGGCCACCAGGGCGCCGGAAGGGCTCATCGCGATGCCGCGGGTCCGCGTCGTGCGGGATCGCAGGATCGCCAGGCCGAGCTGGAGCAGCAGGAAATCCTCGTAGGCGAGCCGGCGGTGGGCGGTGCGGCGCTGGGCCTCGTCGTGCGGAAAGTGGGCGCCGCGCACGGCGTCGGCCAGGCCGGGAAGGTCACGCCGCCGGCGCAGCGCCTCGGGCAGCGTCTCGGCGACCTCGCCGGCGTGAGCCTCGACCAGACGCCACTGCAGCGCGCGCAGCGCGCGCTGGGGCAGCCCCTCGGTGGACGAGTACACCGGCACCAGAGCGCCGGCGTGGATCGGCTCGTCGTCGTCGGATTCGACGACCTCCCAGTCCTGCACCTGCAGCGTGATCTTGTCCTTGAAGCGGGCGCCCTTGCCGTGCAGGATCAGCCGCTGGCCGCGCTGCAGCACGCGCTGGAGCCAGCCGCGGCCGAACAGGGTCGCCGTGGCGTAGCCGCTGGCGTCGCGCAGGAGCAGCACCAGGGGCGCCCGCGCCCGCCCGGGCGGCGGCGGGCTGATGCCGGCCACCGTCCCGGTGGTGGTGACCACCTGGCCCACCTGGATCGCGCGCAGGGGTGTCAGTCGGGTGCGGTCCTCGTGGCGAATCGGCAGGAAGAACAGCGCGTCCTCGACGGTCGTGAGCGCCTTGCGCGCCAGCAGCTTGGCCCGCTCCGGCCCGACCCCCTTGAGGTACTGCAGCGGGGTGGCGAGATCCGGCGTCGCGGCGCGCCCGGTTTGCCTCACCGGGGGCATCGTGCTATACAGACGTTCTGTCTCTGGTGTCCGTAAACCCGACCCAAGGAGTCGCGATGGCGCAGCGCTGTGACGTCTGCGGAAAAGGTCCGTCGGTGGGCAACACGGTGAGTCACGCGCACAAGCTGACCCGCCGGCGGTGGCTGCCGAACCTCGTGTCGATGCGAGCGCTGGTGAAGGGACGTCCGGCCCGTCCGGTCCGCGTCAAGGTCTGCACCCGCTGTCTGAAGGCGGGCAAGGTCACGAAGGTCATTTAAGCACGACGCACAAACGGGAGGGGGCATTGCCCCCTCCCGATTGGTAACCGGTGGGAGGCCGCCACCCCCCACCGCGCGAGCCACGTCCCTACTTCTTCTTCTTCTTGGCCGCCTTCTTCTTCTTCGCCATTCGAGATCTCACCTCCTCCGTGCTGCCAGGATGACCACGACACAACGTCGTTACTTTTTCTTCTTCTTGGCTGCCTTCTTCTTGGCCATGGGATCGTTCACCTCCTTTCGCGACAATCAGTAGCCCATCGCTTCACGACGCAGATGCTCGGCCTGCTCGGCGCCCCGACGCTCGGCGCGCACCAGATCGACGTAGAGCTGGGGCAGGCACACGACCTTGAGGCCCGCCTTGTCGAGCAGGCCGTCGAAGACGCCGGGGTCATACGGTGAGAGCAGGTGCAGCGTGCCGTCCGCCTCCGCCGCCGGGTGCAGGCCGAGGGCGGCCGCCACGGGCGCGGGATCACCGTCCAGGTAGCAGTGGATCGCGCCCAGGCGCGTATGCGGCGCCACCAGCGACAGGCCGGCGCTGAGCGTGAACGCGTAGCGCCGTCCCTCGGCCGTGGCCAGCTTCGCGAGATCGGTCATGATCCGGCGGGTGACCCGGTCGGAGACGAAATACGAGGCGATCTCGTTGCTGCGATAGGTATAGGACTCGGACCACGCTTGGAGCAGGTCCGCCGGCTTGCCCAGATGCAGGCGCTGGGCGTCGTCCCGCTCCAGCCACCGCAGGTCCTCCAGGCGCTTCACGACGTTGTGGGAGTGGCCCAGGCTCACCGCGGCGGCCTTGGCCAGCTCCTCCAGGCGCCAGGCGCGGCTCGGCTCGGCCAGCAGAACGCGGGCGACCCGGGTGGCTCGGGGAGCGAACAGCGAGCGGAGGGGCCGCGAGGAGGGCCGCACGTTGCGCTTGCCCTCCTTCTCGATCAGCACGTGCTCGAAGGCCAAGTAGCAATTGCCCGACAGGTCGACGTAGCCGAGGTTGTTCTCTTTCAGGATTCGAGCGCTTTGAGGGCCGATGTACACCGCGGCGGCGACCGGATACGCGTTCGGCATGGCCTTACGAATCTCGGACAGCTTGGTCACTGCAGCCCTGATCTGTCTGGGTTGGCCCATCGAGACAACGTCGACCACCAGAGTCTGCTCGTGCTCACCAAGTCGAAACTTCACTGACATATCGACTATTTGGCTACCGATCCGGGCATCGAACGCCTCATCCCAGCCACGAGTTCGGGGGAACAGCTCCTTGAGACGCTGGGCCACCTGCCGCCGAATCTCTACAGACTTGAGCATGTTTCGCTTGCTCCAACGCTTTCAGCATCCGCTGAAACAGTACGAACTAATGAAAGCCTCTGTCAAGCCAAAACTTATGGCCTTGGCAGTAGAAGACCTGGAGCGGTCGGTCCTGACAGGTTGACCGCGCCGCTCAGCGGCGCGGCTTGGGCGAGCGAGCGCGCGAGGTGGGAGCCCGGCGCGAGGGGCTGGAGAGCGTCTGCCAGGCGCGCAGCGTCTCGGCGACGCTCCAGGCCTGGGCGATGCAGCCGCGCGGCGCGAAGGGCGCGGCGCCGTCGAACACCTCGGCGAGGGACCCGACGCCGTGGTCCTCCAGGTGGTGCGCCATCGGCTCGAGGAACGCGCGGGCGGCGCTCGGATCTCCGTGGACGCGGGCGTGCGCGAGCGCGAATGGTCCCAGCAGCCAGCCCCACACCGTGCCCTGGTGATAGGCGCCGTCGCGCGCGTGCTGATCACCGGCGCAGTGGCCGCTGTAGGACGCCTCGGACGGCGCGAGGCTGCGCAGCCCGAACGACGTCAGCAGGTGGCGCGCGCAGACCTCGACCACGCGACGCTGCCGCTCGGCCGAGAGCGGGCTCTCGGGCAGTGCGACCGCCAGGAGCTGGTTCGGGCGCAGCGCCGGATCGTCGCCGTCGGGGCCCTCCAGCACGTCGTAGCAGTGACCGCCGCGCTCGTACCAGAAGCGCCCGAAGGCGTCCCGCACGCGGTCCGCGGCCGCGTCCCATGGGGCGGCCGGGCGCCGCAGGCGCCGGGCGAAGCCGGCGAGGGCCCGCAGCGCGTTGTACCAGAGCGCGTTGATCTCGACCGGCTTGCCCATCCGCGGCGTCACGACCCAGTCGCCGACGCGGGCGTCCATCCACGTGAGCTGCACGCCGGCCTCGCCGGCGCGCAGGAGGCCGTCGACGGGATCCTCCCCGATGCCGTAGCGGGTGCCGCGCCGGTGCCAGTCGACCACGCTCTCCAGCGCGGGGAACAGGTCCCTCAGCAGCGCGTCGTCGCCGGTGGCGGCGTGGGTGGCGCGGATCGCCTCGATCCACCAGAGGGTGGCGTCGACGGTGTTGTACTCCGGCTGCTCGCCGTGATCGGGGAAGCGGTTGGGCAGCATGCCCTGGTCGAGGAAGCGCGCGAACGTGCGCAGCACGCGCACCGCCAGCTCCGGACGGCCGGTGGCCAGCGCCAGGCCGGGCAGCGCGATCATCGTGTCGCGGCCCCAGTCGCCGAACCAGTGATAGCCGGCGATGACCGTCATGCCGTCCGGCTCGTCGGGCAGCGGGCGCCGCGCCACGAACTGGTCGGCGGCGAGGACCAGATGGCGGATCCAGGCCGGGGCCTCGGCGGCGCCCGACCACCCCCGCGTCCATCGCGTGATCAGATCGGCCTCGTGCGCCTGGCGACGCCGCCAGGCGGCCGCCGCGTCGGTCGCCGGCGCGCCCTCGGTCGACAGCACGACGGTCAGCGTCTCGCCCGCGCGGAGGGTCGCGCGGAACGTGCCGGCGTGGAGATGATCGTCCTCGGCGTCGAGACCACGCTCGCGCTCGCGCGGCAGCGTGAAGCGCCGATACCAGGCGTGGGCGGGCTGCGTCTCGGCGCCCGGCGCCAGGAGCTGGACGGGCGTGGCGCCCTCGAAGGCCCGCACGCGCAGCCCCCCCGCCACCGGCGCCACGTCCATGCTCCAGCCCTCGGCGCGCGTCGTCGCGTGATAGTCGCGATAGTTGACGAGCGCGCGCAGCGCCAGCTCGAGCGGCTGCGCGGCGCGAAGGACCTCGTAGCGGACGTAGGTGGTGTTGGCGCCGGGCTCCATCCAGACGCGCTTGTCCAGCAGCGCATCGGCACACGCGTAGGTCCACACCGGCGTGGTGCCGTCCAGCCGGAAGCGCTGGAGGTCACGGAAGCCGTGGGGCGCGACCGAGCCGTCGGCCCAGCGGTTGGCGCCGAGCGCCCACGCCGTCCCGCCGTAGACCACGTCCTCCTCGAGCTTGGTGACCACCAGCGTGCGGCCCAGCGGGGGCGCCAGCGCGGCCACCAGCAGGCCGTGGTAGCGCCGGGTCAGGGTGCCGGCGATCGTGCCGGAGGCGAAGCCGCCCACGCCGTTGGTGCAGAGCCACTCGCGGCGCTCGGCCGCGTCCAGATCGCCGCAGATCTCCCGGCCCCAGTCGAGCATCGTCAGCCCCCGCGTGCGAACTCGGGATAGAGCGTCATGCCGCCGTCGACGACGATCGTCTGGCCGTGCACGTAGTCGGCCGCGTCCGAGGCCAGCCAGGCGGCGGCCCGCCCGACGTCCTCCGGCACGCCGATGCGCCCGTAGGGGACGAGCGTCAGCAGCGAGCGCAGGGCGTCCGGCGTCTCCCAGGCCGCCCGGTTGATGGGCGTCTGGATGGCCCCGGGGGCGATCGAGTTCACGCGGATGCGGTGGGGCGCCAGCTCCTGGGCGACCGACTGCATGAAGAGCTTCACGCCGCCCTTGGACGCGGCGTAGTTGACGTGGCCGGCCCAGGGGATGATCTCGTGCACCGAGGAGATGCAGAGGATCTTGCCGGTCGCCCGCGACAGCGACGGCTGGGGGCCCTGGCGGATCATCGCCCGCGCCGCCGCCCGCGTGCAGAGGAACATGCCGGTCAGGTTCACGCCGAGGACGGTGGTCCACTGATCGAGGGTCATCTCGGTCAGCGGGGCGTCGCGCTGCAGGCCGGCGTTGTTGACGAGGATGTCGATGCGTCCCCACGCCGCCAGCATCTCGGCGAACATCGCCTCCACGTCGGTCTCGCGGGCGACGTCGGCGCGGATGGCCAACGCCTCGGCGCCGCCGGCCCCGAGCTCGGCCACCACCCGGCGCGCCCCCTCGGCGTTGCCGGCGTAGTTGACGACGACGGCGGCGCCGGCCGCGCCGAGCGCCCGCGCGATGCCCTCGCCGATCCCGGAGCTGGCCCCGGTGACCAGGGCCTTCTGCCCGCGGAGCGGCTGGTCCATCGGCTAGCCCTCCCCCTCCTCGATCCGATGCATCGTGTCGTCGTCGAGGCCGAAGTAGTGCCCGAGCTCGTGCACCACCGTCTCGCGCACGATCTCCGCCATCTCGGCCTCGTCCGCCGCGTCCTCCTCGATCGGCCCCTGATAGATCGTGATCACGTCCGGCAGCACGTTACCGTAGGTCGAATCCCGCTGCGTGATATCGACTCCCCGATAGAGTCCGTACAACGTGTCCGGCGGCTCGA
Organism: Methylomirabilia bacterium; assembly: GCA_041499965.1. Lineage (GTDB taxonomy): Bacteria > Methylomirabilota > Methylomirabilia > Rokubacteriales > CSP1-6 > AR5. The sequence goes on along the minus strand of JBGQLG010000153.1, from coordinate 479 downwards.
CCCCCATCTCCTCCAGCGTCTCGTCGTCCGCCCAGTTCTCCACCACCACCGCAATATTCGCAATCTTCTCCTTGAACCCCTTGGGCAGCTTCCGCATCGCCTTCTCGACGAGCCCCTCGAACTGCCGCCGCGTCACGATCCCTCTCCGTGATCGAGCGCAGCGAGGATCACCCCGGCTCTAGAGTCATCACCTGGCGGACAGGGCCGACGAGAAGGGTCCAGATGCGAGGCGCCGACGAGCGACGACTGCGGCGTAGGCCGCCTACGCCGCAGGGAGGAGCGAGGAGGCAACGAAGCCAGATGGGCCCTTATCGTCGGCCCGTTTACAGGCCGCGGACGCGCTCTACGTTCATGACGTCCGGGACATCGCGAATCGCGCTCATGATCTCCTGCAGCTGCCGCAAGTCCGCCACCTCGACGACGAAGTTGTTGATACCCCGGCGGTCGTCGGTGACCGTCACCTCGGCCTTGGTGATGTT
>JBGQLG010000152.1:0-12910 GCA_041499965.1 Methylomirabilia bacterium | reverse complement strand
GTCGTCGCCGTTGTCGCTCCGGGCTCGGCTCGCGAGCCGCCCACGATTCAACGTGGTCTCGCCCCAACCCCCTTGGGGGGATGGGGGGCCCGAGCGAGCCGAGCGCGGAGCGACTTACGGCGACAGGCGAGCCACGCAGGCGCGCCCGCGGTCCCTGCGCCTGCCCCGCGCGGCGTCGCCGGATGCCACGACGATCGTTACCGGACCAGTGAGCGCGGACGCGCTCAGAGCGCCTCGGGCGCAGCGGCGATGGCGTCGAGCTCGCGGCGAGTGTACGAGCCGAGGCTGCGGAAGTCGAGATCGACGTAGTTCTTGATCCAGCGCAGGGCGATCTTGACGGCCTTGCGGTAGCGCTCCTGCATGGCCGCGTCGGCCGGACGCCGGCTCAGGATGTCGGCCAGCTCCCCCTGGAGCAGCCGCTTGACGAGCGCGGCGTCGTGCGTCGCCGCCGGCCCCTCGGTGGTGCGGGCGGCGTGACGGATGCGCTGGGCGATCTGGGCCACCGACATCCGGCCGGTGGCGAGGTCTTCCATCAGCGCCGGATGGACGCCCGGCTTGCCCTCCAGGCTGTCGATGCCCTTGGCGCCCCGGCCGTTGAGCCAGCCCTCCACGTACTCGACGAGCATGCGCGCGTTGCGCCGCGTGCCCTCGACGGTGATCGGCCCGGCCGGCACCGCGATCTTCACCGGATAGCTGGCGGGATCGGCCATCTGCGGCGTCGGCTTCCAGCCGGAGGCGATCAGCGTCCGGAACGGATCGGCGGCGGTCTTCATGTGGAAGATGTGGGCGACCCAGGCGCGGATGAAGCCCTGGGCGGCCTCCCACTCCTTGTCCTTGCGGATGGCCTCGCCGGCCGCTCGGTTCACCTCGGGATCCTGGCTGGGCAGGGCCGTGGCCATGCCGCCGATGGGGGCGGCGCCGCGCTTGAGGCAGACGGCGACCAGGCGGCGGAAGATGTCGGCGATGAACGGCGTCGTCTTGACGTCGACGCCGAAGCGGTCGGGCCACACCGACTTGGGATCGGCCATGACGTACTCGAACACGGAGGCCTTGAGGTCCCAGCGGGCGGCGTTGAGCCCGGCCGCGTAAGGGCCGAGCTCGTAGAGCATCTCCTCCATCTCGTAGACGCACGGCAGCGATTCGACCAGGACGATGGCGCGGATGGTCGCCTGGCGCAGCCAGGCCAGCCGCTCGCGGCTGGCGTCGAACAGATCGCGGTAGAGCCGGGCCTCGGCAGCGAACTCCAGCTTGGGCAGGTAGAAGTAGATGCCCTGACCACGCTCGGCCTGGGCGCGGCCGGTGTGGAAGAGCGTGAGGGCGGTGCCGAGCACCGCGGCGTTGACCGGCCGGCCGTCGACGGTCACGTCGGGCTCGGAGAGGTGCAGGCCGCGCTCGCGGTGCATGAAGAACGGCAGCTCGCCGGGGGCGATCTTGTACTCGCGGTTGCGCTCGGCGTCGCGGAAGTACAGCTCGCGCTGCACCGCCGCCACGCGGTTGTGGGCCGAGCGCACGGTGTCGACGAGCCGGTGTCCGCCGGAGTCCTCGTCGTCGTCCAGGTCGCCCTCGGCGCGCTCGCCCTCCGGGCCTGGATTGAGCGCGTTGATGAACATGGAGGTGATGGAGCAGGGGCCCGAGATCTCGATGCCCGGCTTGCGCAGGTCGTCCGGCACCGGCGGGACCTTCCAGTCGCCGGTGGTGGCCGGCCCGCTGGGTGGGTGGGACGGCAGCACGCCCTGCCGGAGCGCGCGCGAGAGCGCCTCGGCCCGCCGGGCCAGCAGCGCCTCGATGCGCGGCGTGAGGGCGTCGTGCAGCGCCAGCAGGTAATCGACGAAGGCCGGCACGAAGAGCGTGTCGGCGCCCTCGACGGCGTCGTAGCGGAACCGGGGATGCTGAGCCATGAAGGTCTCCTGGGCCGGAAGATGCGCCGCCCCATTTCGCATGGCCCTCGCGCGGCTGTCAATGGCAGAATGCGCGCCGTGAGACGCGGATTCGATCGCGGCCGGCGGCGGGTGCGCGGCCTCGGCGCCGGGCGCAAGACGCGCCGCTCGCTGGCCGTGGGCGGGACGGGACCCGCGCGCGCGCTCAACGCGGCGCTCGGGAGCTGGACGGGCGTGCGCATCACGCCGATGTTCGGCCGCTGGGGCTACTTCGCGGGCGAGACGCTCTTCGCGTGCTTTCCGCTGCGTGACCGGGACCGCGACCTGTGGATACGCCTGAGTCCCGGGGACCAGGCGCGCGCGCTGGGCGAGCCCGGCGTGCGCCCGCACCGGCGCTTCGCCCGGCGCGGCTGGATCGAGCTGGTGATCGAGGAGGAGGCCGACGTGGCGCGCGCGCTGCGCTGGCTACGCCGGGCTCGCGCCGCCGCCACCCACGGCGACGCGCCGGAGGCGGAGACGCCGTGAGCGGCCCGATCACCGATTGTGCCGAGGCCTGCTGGGCGGGCGCGGTGCCGGCGGAGACGATCTGGAAGCCCACGGGACGTGCGGAGGAGCTGGCCCCCGGCGTGGTCTTCCTGCACACGTTCGCCAACGTGACGCTCGGGCGAACCAGCGCCGGCCTCGTGCTCGTCGACACGTCGACCGCCGCCGCGCGGGCGCGCACGTTCGCGCTCGTCCGCTCGGTCGATCCGGGGCGGCTCCAGGCGGCCATCTACACGCACGGGCACGCCGACCACGCGCTCGGCCTGCCGCCGTTCCTGAGCGAGGCGCGGGCACGGGGCTGGCCGCGGCCGCGCATCGTCGGCCACCGTAACGTGGCCGCCCGCTTCGCGCGCTCCCGGCGCACGAACGCCTACAACGCGCTCATCAACGCCCGGCAGTTCGGAACGGCGCCGGCGTGGCCGACGGACTACGACGACCCCGACGTCGTCTACGACACGGAGCTGGCCTTCACGGCCGGCGACGTCACCTTGCAGCTGCATCACGCCCGCGGCGAGACCGACGATCACACCTGGATCTGGTGGCCCGAGCGACGCATCCTCTGGACGGGTGACCAGTTCCTGTGGGTCGCGCCCAACGCCGGCAATCCGCAGAAGGTCCAGCGCTACGCCGCGGAGTGGGCCGTGTCGCTGCGCGCGATGAGCGCGCTCGACGCCGAGCTGCTGATCCCCGGCCACGGCCCGCCGGTGCTGGGCCGCGCCCGCGTGCGCCAGGCCCTGGACGACACGGCCGCGTGGCTGGAGACGCTCGAGCGCGAGACGGTGGCGCGCATGAACGCGGGCTTCACGCTGGAGGCGATCCTGGCCGAGGTGCGGCCGCCGGCGCACCTGGCCGCGCGGCCGTATCGACAATCGGTGTACGACGAGCCCGACTACGTCGTCCGCAACGTCTGGCGGCTGAACGGCGGTTGGTGGGACGGCGTCGCCTCGCACCTCAAGCCGGCGCGCGAGGCGCAGGTGGGGCGCGAGGTCGCGCGGCTGGCCGCGGCGCCCGCGCCCTCATGACGCGCGGCATCTTCGGCGCCGCCGCCCGTGAGTCCGCCGAGCGGCTCGACCCGGGCGGCGTCCAGGGGAACGAGGAGACGTGTTTCCGCACCGCCGCCGGGTGCCCAGAAATCCCGGGCACACTCTCGGTGCCCGCGGCTGCGGCGCACCACTGGCACGATGCCTCGCGGATACCCTGACGTGAGCGTGCTCGCCGCCCCGCCTCCCGCGCTGTCAGCCGAGACGATCGAGCGGTTCCACCGCGATGGCTTCATCGTGCTCGAGCCGGTCACGACGGCGGAGGATCTCGAGCGCATCAGCCGCACGCGGTTGCGCCACGCCTGGGACCTGGGGCCGGGCGGCGCCGACGTGCTGCCGGGCCGGCCGGCCCGCCTCAGTCTGGGGGCTCCGGCTCGCCGGCGGCTGCCGCCGCGGCTTGCCGTCGCGCCCTGGCCTCGATGGCCTCGATGCGCACGAGGGGCACGAGGATCCAGGTGAGCATCGTGGCGCCGGTCGAGATCAGCACGAGCCACTCGAAGCCGAGCGTGTCGTAGAGGTGGCCGCCGGTCCATTGCGAGAGCTGGGCCCCGGCGTTGTAGACCGACATCAGCAGGGCGAAGAACGTGCCCTCGACGTGGGACGGGCACGACTTGGCCGCCAGGTCGAGGAAGGCCAGCGTCGTCACCATGTAGACCCAGCCGTACGTGAAGTCGATGGCGACCGCCGACGCCGGGCCGCGGTAGAGGAAATAGACGAGCGTGGCGGCCGCGCTGAGGGCGATCGTCACGTTGATGGTCCGCCGTAGGGGCCATCGTCGCGACAGCGGGGCGTAGCTGAGGGCGCCCAGGACGGAGCCGAGCGCCTGCAGCGCCGCCAGCGTGCCGATGAACTGCTGGCTGAAGCCGAGCCGATCGGTCTGGTAGTAGAGGAACCCGGGTCCGAACGACGGGCTGAACATGAAGAAGAAGATGAACCCGGCGACCACCCACACCTCGCGCGCGCGCAGGGCACCGCGCACGGCCCGCAGGCGCTCGAGCATGGCCGCGCGGTCGGTCCGGGCCCGCGGCTCGCGTACGACCGCCGCGGCCATGACCAGCGAGAGCAGCGGGAAGGCCGCCGCCAGCAGGAAGGCCAGCCCCAGGCGGCGCCGCTCGGCCAGCCAGCCGCCGCCCAGCCCGACCAGGATCGACGAGGTGTAGATCGCCGCCCACTGCACCGACTGGAAGGCGCCCGTCAGGTTGAGGCGGCGCCCGTGCTCGACCATGAGCGCATCGACGAGCACGTCGGTGAAGGCCAGTCCCAGTCCCATGGCCGTGAAGAGCACCAGCAGCGGCCAGTACTCGCTCGTGCCGGTGATGCCCAGCGCGAAGCCGGCCGCGGCGGCCAGCGAGGAGGTCAGCACGAGGTAGCTGAAGCGGCGCCGCCCCAGGAGGGGAACGAAGTCCGAGATGATCCCGTACACCGGCTTGATCAGCCAGGGCGCGGCGCTGATGACGAAGAAGTTGGCGACCATGCCCGCGCGGTAGCCGGCGTCCTTCATGACGATGGTGATCGTCTGGTTGGGCAGGTACCACATCCCCTGGGCGAAATAGACGACGGCGAAGAGGATGGCGTGCCGCTGCGCCTCGGGCGTCTTGAACGGGTTCAGCCGGCGGAAGGCCTCGCGCATCTGGCGCGCCGCTAGTCTACTATCCAGCCCATGCGATCCGTGTGTCCTCACGACTGTCCCTCGGCCTGCAGCCTGGAGGTCACCGTCGACGACGGCCGCGTCGCCACCGTCACCGGCACCGCCGGGCATCCGTTCACCCAGGGCGTTATCTGCGGCAAGGTGCGCGAGTACGCCCAGCGCGTGCACTCACCGCTGCGGATCACCGAACCGCTGCGCCGGGTCGGGCCCAAGGGCGCCGGACGGTTCGAGGCGATCGGCTGGGACGAGGCCGTAGACGAGATCGCGCGGCGCTGGCGCGCGATCATCGCCGCGCACGGCGCCGAGGCGCTGCTGCCGTTCTCCTACGCCGGCTCCATGGGCCAGGTGCAGTACTTCGCCGGCCACCCGCTGTTCCACGCGCTCGGCGCCAGCCGCCTGGACCGCACGATCTGCACCGCCACGGCCTACGCGGGCTGGCGGGCGACGGTGGGCGTGGTCACCGGCAACGACTCCGAGCAGATGGTCGGCGCCGACCTCGTGGTGCTGTGGGGCATCAACGCGGCCTACTCCTCGATCAACGTCATGACGCTGGTCAAGCAGGCGCGCGCCCGGGGCGCCTTCCTCGTCGTCGTCGATCCCTACCGGACGCCGACGGCGCAGCAGGCCGACGAGCACCTGATGGTGCGGCCCGGCACCGACGGCGCGCTGGCCCTGGCGATGATGCACGTGCTGATCGCCGAGGATCGCGTCGACTGCGACTACCTCGCGCGCGCCACGCTCGGCTTCGCGCCGCTGGCCGAGCACGTGCGGGCGTGGACGCCGGCCCGGGTGGCGCCGATCGTCGGCCTGCCGGAGGCGGTGATCGTCGCCTTCGCGCGGCGCTACGGCGCCACGCCGCGGAGCTTCGTGCGGATCGGCATCGGGCTGTCGCGCCACGACAACGGCGGCATGACGTGCCGCACCCTGGCCTGTCTGCCCGCGCTCACTGGGGCCTACGCCGACCCGCATGGCGGCGCGCTGCTGTCCTCGGGCGGCGCGGCAGGCTTCGACTACGCCGTGCTCGAGCGCCCCGACCTGATGCCCGATCCGCCGCCCCGGGTGATCAACATGGTCCAGCTCGGCCGCGTGCTGACCGACCCCGGCCTGGCGCCGTCCATCCAGGCGCTGTACGTCTACAGCTCCAACCCGGCCGCGGTGTGCCCGAACCAGGCGCTCGTGCTCGCCGGGCTGGCCCGCGAGGATCTATTCACGGTCGTCCACGAGCAGGTGATGACCGACACCGCGCGCTACGCCGACCTGGTGCTACCGGCCACGACCTCGATGGAGCACGAGGACCTCTACCGCTCGTTCGGCCACTTCTACGTGCAGCTGGCCGAGCCGGTGGTGCCACCGGTCGGCCAGGCCCGCTCCAACTGGGACGTGTTCGGCCGGCTCGCGCGGGCGCTGGGCGTGGCCGAGGCGCACTACGCGCGGCCGGTGGCGGTGGTCATCCGCGAGCTGCTGGCCCGGGGCGACGCCACCGTGCGCAGCATCACCTACGAGCGCCTGCGCGCCGAGGGCTCGGTGCGGCTCGACCTGCCGCGCCCCTACATGCCGTTCGCCGACGGCGCGCCGACCGAGTCGGGCCGCGTCGAGCTCTACTCCGCGCCACTGGCCGCGCGCGGCCTGCCACCGCTGCCGACGTGGACACCGCTGGCGGAAGGCCCGGCCGCCGCCGCGCTGGCCGAGCGCTATCCGCTGCAGTGCATCGTGCCCCCCAACCGCTTCTTCCTGAACTCGTCCTTCAGCCAATCCGACCTGCTCCGCAAGCGGCAAGGCACGCCGACGGTGATGCTGGCCCCCGCCGACGCCACCGCCCGCCGCATCGCCGACGGCGACACGGTACAGGTCGAGAGCGCACGCGGCGCCAGCACGTTCACGGCCCGGGTGACCGACGCGACACGCCCCGGCGTCGCCGTCATCGAAGGCATCTGGTGGCACCGCTTCCACCCCGGCGGCCACGGCGTGAACTTCCTCACCGACGATCGCACGACCGACATGGGCGGCGGCCCCGCGCTGCACTCCAACCTGGTCGAGATCACGCGCATCGCGTCGAAGGCGACTGCTCAGGCCGAGACGAGTGACGCTCGTGAAACGTGGTGACGCCCGCGGGGTCAGGTGCGAGGCCGGGCGCGGGGCCCTCGGGCGCGCCATCATGGCGAGCCGTCGTCGCCGTTCGAGCGCAGGGCTCGGCGAGCGAGCCGCCAACAACTCGAAGAGGCCACGCCGCAACCCCCTTTAGGGGGATGGGGGGCCCGAGCTCGCCGAGCCCGGAGCGAGTTACGGCGACAGGCGAGCCATGCTGGCGCGCCCGAGGGCCCCGCGCCCGGCCTCGCGCCTGACCCCGCGGGCGTCACCACGCTCCACGAGGGCCACTACGGCGCGCGAACGCTCTCGACGCGGGGCTCGTGGGCCGCGACGGGCGCCGGCGGCTGCCAGAAGCGCAGCAGGACGGGGAGCACGATCAGCGAGGCGATGAGGCTCGCCGCCGTGCCCAGCGTGAGGAGCAGGCCGAGGCCGAAGATCCCGCGGTGGTGAGCCAGCATCAGGCTGCCGAAGCCCACGATCGTCGTGAGTCCGGCGACCAGCACGCCCATGATGGTCGAGCGCGCGATCAGCGGCCCTCCGTGCTCGCGCCCCTCGATGTAGCGCATGACGATGTTCAGGCCGTACTCGGCGGCGGCGCCCAGGATGAGCGGCAGCCCGAAGACGTTGCCGAGGTTGAACTTGAGGCGGAACACGTACATGAGGGCGATCGTCCACAGCAGGCCGAGCGCCAGGGGCAGCAGCGCCAGCAGCGTCTCCCGCACGCGGCGCAGCATCACGGCCGTGAACCCGGTCACGAGCACGATGGCGTAGAGCGTGCCCTGCTTGTAGGCGCGCTCCATGAGCAAGATCGCCTCGTGGGTGATGATCGGCGTGCCGGTGACGTCGGGGTCCACCGTGCGCAGGTCGGCGACGAAGCGGGCGGCGCCGTCGCGGTCCCAGATGTTGACGGCGGGGTGGATCTGCAGCAGGAAGCGGCCGCCCGGGCTGATGAACTTGCGCTTGATCTCGGGGGGGACGTCGGCCAGCCCCACCTCGCGCGGACTCAGGTTGGCCTGCAGGCGCTGGAAGCTCCCGAGGAAGTCACGGTACATCTGGCGCTGCAGCAGCTCCAGCGTCGCCGACGCCGTCTCCGCGTCCGTCTGGCGCAGCTTGATCACCAGCCGTCCGATGTCCTCGGTCACGCGCGCCAGCTCGCGCTGAGTGTCGCCCGGCGGCGCCTCGCCCGCGGCGACGTCGAAGCGGCGCTTGAGCGTCTCCAGCGCGGCGATCAGCCGGTCGACCTCCAGCCGGATCGGACGGTTGACCCGGACCGGCGCCACGATCGGCGCGAAGTCGGCGATCACCTTGCGCTTCTCGGCCTGCTGCTCGGGGATGAGCAGGAGTGCCGAGTCGACCTCCGACACCGTCTTGAGCTGGCGGAACGCGTGCTGCTTGCGGCGCAGCTCCTCGAGCGTGTCGGCGCTGGACAGCGCCGCGAAGCCCGAGCGGCCGGAGGTGGCCAGGATCTTCTTCTCCCACGTCACCGACTCGGTGCCGACGGCTTGTAGATTGAGCAGGTTGTAGTCGAAGCGCACCGCGGGCACCGCCAGGATGGAGGCCGCCGTCAGGACGGCGGTGATGGCCAGCACCGTGCGGGGATGACTGGTGATCCGGTCGACGAACGGCACGTGGATCGACTCGAGCCGGATGGCCCGCGGGACGGTGCCGCGCGGGCGGGCGGCGTGACGGCGGTCGACGAGGACGATCGTGGCCGGGAACACGGTCATCATCGAGAGCCAGGCCAGGAGGATGGCGGTGCCGGAGATGAAGCCCAGCTCCTGCACGCCGCGGAAGTCGGTGAGGATCAGCACGTAGAAGGTCGCGGCCGCGGTGACCGCGCCCAGCAGCACACCGGGGCCGGCCCGGGCCGCCGTGATCTCGAGCGCCTCGCGCAGGTTGCGGCCCAGGAAGAGCTCTTCCTCGTAGCGGAAGAGGAAGTAGATGCCGTAGTCGATGCCGATGCCGACGACGATCGAGATGAACATCACCGAGAACAGCGAGAGGTGGCCGACGACGAGCGTGGCGACGCCGATCGACCAGCACAGGCTCAGCACCAGCCCGACCAGCATGAGCAGCGGCTTGCCGACTCTCAGGAAGGCGCCGAGCAGCAACCCCAGGGTGAGCGCGAAGGCCAGGTACGTCGCCCGCTGGCTGTCGTCGAAGGCGGCGGTCATCTCGTCGTTGGACAGCGCCGGCTTGCCGGTGACGCCCACGTTGATCTCGGGGAACTCGCGCTTGAGCCGCGCTACCACGGCCCGCACGCCCTCGATGGCGGCCCGGTCGCCCGTGAAGCTGCCGGCCTCGCTGGCCGGCTCGGCCAGGATGAACAGCAGCCGCTGGTCGTCGGAGAGGAAGTAGCCGGCGCCGTCGCTGTCGCCGCCGACCGCGAACAGCGCGCCCCACGGCGAGTGGTAGGGGCTGGGGTGGTCGAGCCGGGTGGAGATCTGGGCGACCAGGTCGTGGACGAACTTCAGGTCGAGCGCGCCCTTGCTCTCGGACAGGCCGAGATCCAGGAAGCCGCCGATGAAGGCGTTGGCGAGCTGGGTGGCCACGCCCTCCACGAGCTGGTCCAGGGTGGGCCGTGCCGCGAAGGACTCCATGAAGTCCTGGTAGTCGAAGATGCGCTCGCGGATCTCGCGCAGGCGGTCGAGCCCCATGTACAGCAGGGCGCGCCCCTCGAACTGCTTGGGATCGATGCGGTAGGCGACGCGGGCCAGCGGCACCCGGGCCGCCCGCAGCTCGCGTACCAGCCGGCCGGCGTACACCGTGGCCTCCTGCAGCGACGGCGCCTCCACCACGATGGCCAGGTCGTCCAGCTCGCCGAACTCGCGGTCGTACTGCACGTAGCGCTCGATGTAGGGCCGGTTGCGGGGCAGGAGCGCGCGGGTGGAGGTCGCGAAGGTGAGCGTCGTGAGCGCGTAGAGGACGGAGCCCGCGGCGAGCAGGGTGGCGATCAGCAGGGTGACCCGGGGCCGCCGGCAGGAGAGCCGGACGAGGCGGCGCAGGAGGCGCCCGGTCCGCGACGTCAGCGACGGCAACTACTCTTCGCCGGCGATGAACCGCTCCAGGCGGTGGTGGGCGAGGTCGTCCGGCCACTGCTCGGGCGGGGATTTCATGAGGTAGGCCGAGGGAGCCAGCAGGCCGCCCTTGAGCCCCCGGTCGAGCGCGATCTTGCAGCAGCGGATGGCGTCGATGACGACGCCGGCCGAGTTGGGCGAGTCCCACACCTCGAGCTTGAGCTCCACGTTGATCGGCTGCTCGCCGAAGCCCTTGCCCTCCAGGCGGATGTGGGCCCACTTGCGGTCCTCGAGCCACGGCACGTAGTCACTGGGCCCGATGTGCACGGCGTCGGCCGGCAGGTCGTGGGCGAGCTGGGAGCGGACCGAGTCGGTCTTCGAGGTCTTCTTGCTGACGAGCCGGTCACGCTCCAGCATGTTGTAGAAGTCGGTGTTGCCGCCGAAGTTGAGCTGGCTGGTGCGCTCCAGGCGGATGCCGCGGTCCATGAACAGGCGCGTGAGGACGCGGTGCACGATGGTGGCGCCGAGCTGGGACTTCACGTCGTCGCCCACGATGGGCAGGCCGCGGTCCTCGAACCGCCGCCGCCAGTACGCCTCCCGGGCGATGAACACCGGGATGCAGTTCACGAACGCGCAGCCGGCGTCGAGCACCTGCTCGACGTACCACTTGGTCGCCATCTCGCTGCCGACCGGCAGGAAGTTGACCACGACGTCGGTGCGGGTCTCGCGCAGGATGCCCACGATGTCGGCGGTCGAGCCCGGGGCCTTGTCGATCATCTGGGCCAGGTAGGTCCCGAGCCCGTCGTGGGTCATGCCGCGGTGGACAGGTATACCAAGTCGCTCGACCGGGGCGAACTTCACCGTGTTGTTCGGTTTCTCGAAGATGGCCTCGCCGAGGTCGCGCCCGACTTTCCGAGCGTCGATGTCGAAGGCGGCCGAGAACTCGATGTCGCCGACGTGGTAGTCGCCGAGCCGGGCGTGCATGAGGCCCGGGATGAACGCGTCAACCGGAGCCTGACGATAGTAGTGCACACCCTGCACGAGTGACGACGCGCAGTTGCCGACGCCGATGATGGCGACTCGAACGGATCCCACGGGCGGCCTCCTGGTGCGCCACGCGACGCTCGCCGGGCGCGCGTCACGACGGTGAGCGCGATGATGGCGGCAGTGTAACACGGAGCGTGTATCATTCACGGCGCGGGCCAGCCGCCAGCCGGCTGCCGAGAAACTCGCCGGCTGCGCAAAAATGCCCAGATGCGAGGCGGCGACCTCGGCCGCACGCGAGGCGTACTCCCTGTACGTCGAGCGTGCGGCCGAGGTCGCCAACGAAGCAGATGGGCGTTTTTCCGCAGCCGGCCGGGGAGGGCGTGGTGAGCGAGACGCTGACGTCGGTCGCGGACACGGTCGCGCGCGCGCTCGAAGGCCTCGACGTCGAGGACGTGCGCCGCCAATACTGGGCGCAGAACGAGTTCGTCTATCTCGAGCGCTGGCTGCCGGCGCCGCTCGTGGAGCGCATGGTGGCCGAGGTCGACCGGGTGCGGCCGGCCATCAACCGCAACTACATCCCGCGCCACAAGAAGGGCGGCAGCGTCAGCTTCTACACGCTGGCCGAGCAGGCGCCGACGATCGTGGCGCTCTATCGCGCGCCGGCCTTCATCGAGTTCCTGGGGCGGCTGACCGGACAGCGCCTGCAGGCCTGCCCGCCCGACGATCCCCACTCGTGCGCGCTCTACTACTACACGGAGCCGGGCGACCACATCGGGTTCCACTTCGACACCTCGTACTACCGGGGCGCCCGCTACACCGTGCTGCTCGGGCTCATCGAGCGCTCGTCGAGCCGGCTCGTCTGCCAGCTCTACAAGAACGACGCGCAGCGGGCCCCCGTCGAGCTGCAGCTGGCGACCCATCCCGGCACGCTGATCCTCTTCAACGGCGACACGCTGTGGCACGCGGTGACGCCGCTGGGCGAGGACGAGGAGCGGGTGAGCCTCACGCTGGAGTACGTGACCGATCCCTCGATGCATCCGGTCAAGCGCCTGTTCTCGAACTTGAAGGACGCCTTCGCCTACTTCGGCCTCAGGGCCGTCTTTCGGCGGCCCGCCCGGGCCTGATCGAGAGCGCCGCCCGCGCCAGCCAGTAGGCGTGGGTGCCGACGGCGACCACCAGCATGAGCGCCGGCAGCCACGCCGGCGCCGCCAGCCGCACCACGATGAAGATGACCAGCATCGCGTAGAACCCGTCGCGCGAGGTGAGGGCGTCGAGGAACCCGCGGGGAGTGGCGGACGCCGGCGCCGGCGGTCGCAGCTTGCCGACGACCGCGCTCGCCACCACCCCCGCCGCGGCCACCACGCCGGCGCCCAGGCCGGCCTCGGTGACGCGGGAGGCGGCCACGCCGAGCGCCAGCACCAGCGCGGTGTGCACGACGGTGTCGACCACGATGTCGAGCCACTCGCCCACCGCCGACTCGGTCAGGGTGAGGCGGGCCACCTCGCCGTCGGCATGGTCGAGCACGACCGCCGCCAGGTAGAGCAGGAGGCCGGCGATCAGCGCGACCGGGTCGCCGTGGGCCATGACGGCGGCCGCGCACAGGCCGACGACGCCGCTGCTCACCGTGATCGGGTTGGGCGGCACGCCGAGCGCGACGGCGGCGCGGGTGACCGGCTTCGAGAGCCGCCGGTGCACCGCCGTGTCCAGCCG
>JBGQLG010000151.1:0-12934 GCA_041499965.1 Methylomirabilia bacterium | reverse complement strand
GGGCGACAGGGCGCGCACTCGGTAGTCTCTCGCGGAACCTCAGGAGACCCTGTCGCCCCCGCTGCGCCCACCGCCCGACCTGGCCCGTTCGCCGCGGGGCGTCGCGCTGCTAGCCCGCCACGCCCTCCATCTGGAGCGCGTAGAGTCGGCGATAGACGCCCTCGCGGGCGAGCAGCTGGTCGTGGCTCCCGACCTCGGCGATGCGGCCCTCGTGCACCACCACGATGCGGTCGGCGTTGCGCACGGTGGCCAGGCGGTGGGCGATGACCAGCACGGTGCGGCCGCGCATGAGGTCGGTCAGCGCCTGCTGCACCATGAACTCGCTCTCGGCGTCGAGGTCGGACGTGGCCTCGTCGAGGATCAGGATCGGCGGGTCCTTCAGGAAGGCGCGGGCGATGGCCAGCCGCTGGCGCTGCCCACCGCTGAGCCGCACGCCCCGCTCGCCCACCAGCGTGGCGTAACCCTCCGGGCAGGCCGCGATGAACTCCTCGGCGTGGGCCTGCCGGGCCGCCCGGCTCACCTCCTCGGCCGTCGCGCCGGGCCGGCCGTAGGCGATGTTGTAGTGGATCGAATCGCTGAACAGGAAGGTCTCCTGGGTGACGACGGCGATCTGGGCGCGCAGCGAGGCCTGGGTGACGTCGCGCACGTCGTGGCCGTCCACGGTGATGCGGCCGGCCGTCACGTCGTGGAAGCGGGGCACGAGGTCGATCAGCGTCGACTTGCCGGCCCCGCTCATGCCCACGAAGGCCACCACCTCGCCGCGGCGCACGTCGAGCTTGATGTCGCGCAGCGTGAGGTCGGGCGAGCCCGGATAGCGGAAGGACACGTCCTCGAACCGCAGCGTGGTGGCGAAGCCCGGCAGCGCCCGCGCGCCCGGCCGGTCGGCGATGGCCGGCGGCGTGTCGAGGATCTCGAACACGCGCTCCGCCGACGAGGTCGACTGCTGGATCGTGTTCATGATCCGCGAGAGCTGGCGCACCGGCCCGTAGATGAGGGCCATCGCCGCCGTGAACGAGAAGAAGTCGCCGGGCGTCATCGCGCCGGCGATGACCTGGTGGCCGCCGTACCAGAGCGCGCCCATGATGCCGAAGGCGGCCAGGATCTCCATGAGCGGTTCGGTGACCTCGTCGGTGCGATGGTCCTTGAGCGCCAGGTCGAGCAGCCGACGGTTCACCCGGTCGAAGCGCTCGGCCTCGTGGCCCTCGCGGCCGAACGCCTTGACAATCTTCATGCCCGAGAAGGCCTCGTGCAGGAGCACGTTCAGCTCGGCCACCTTCTCCTGCGAGCGCTTGTTGATGCGGTACAGCCGCCCCCCGATCCCGCGCACGGCCAGCCCGATGAACGGGAACACGATGATCGCGATCAGCGCCAGCCGCCACTCGCGCACGGCCATCACCGTGAGCAGCGCGACGACCATGGCCAGCTGCCGGAAGGCCATCACCAGCACCGTGGACGACACGCGGGCCAGCCGGTTGACGTCGGTGACGACGCGCGACATCAGCTCGGCCGAGTGCAGGTTGGCGAAGAAGGACAGCGGCATCTGCTGGATGTGGCCGTAGAGGTTGCGGCGCAGCGTCGCCACCACGCGCTCGCCGACCGCCGCCATCAGGTACGACTGCCCGTAGCGGCACCCGCCCTTGATCAGGTAGGCGCCCAGCAGCAGGAGGGGGAGGAGTCGCAGCATGGCCTCGTCGCGGCGGATGAAGATGTCGTCCATGGCCGGCTTCACCAGCCAGGCGGTCGCCCCCTCCATCGACGCGACGACCAGGGCCAGCCCGGTGCCGACGAGGAGCACCGGCACGTAGGGCCGCATGAACGGCAGCAGCCGGCGGTACACGGCGACCGCGTGCCTCATGCGCCGGCGCCGGCGGCGACGAGCGTGCGGTAGAGCGCCTCGGTGGCGTCGATCTTGGCGCGCAGCGAGAAGTGCGCCTCCACGCGCTGGCGGCCGGCCCGGGCCATGGCCTGGGCGGCGGTGGGATCGGCGAGCAGCTTCAGGATGGCTCCGGCCAGCGCGCCCGGGTCGCGCGGCGGCACCAGCAGCCCCGTCTCGCCGTCGTGCACCAGCTCGGGCATGCCCGCAAGCGCGGTCGCCACCACGGGCCGCTCGCAGGCCAGGGCCTCGCGGATGGAGCCGGTGATGCCGAGGCCCGCGTACGACGCGTCGACGACCACGTCGGAGGCGTTGAGGATGGCCGGCACGTCGTCGCGGTGGCCGAGCGACAGCACGCGGCCGTCGAGGCCCGCCGCGCGGGCCCGCTCGGCGATCTCGGCCTGGCGCGGCGGCGGCGCGCCCACGAACAGCAGCCGCGCGCGGTCGCAGCCGGTCGTCACCGCGGGCAGGGCGGCCAGCACGTCGCGCCAGCCCCGCCACGAGCGGACGCCGACCTGGGTGACGAGCACGTGCTCGGGCGACAGGCCGAGCTCGCGGCGCACGCCGCTGCCGTCGACGCCCGGATGGAAGCGCTCGAGGTCGGTGCCCGAGTAGATGACCGCGACCTTGTCGGCGGGCACGCCGGCGGCGGTGAGCCCGTCCTTGATCGACTGACACACGGCCACGATCGCGTGCACGCGGCGGCTGGTATAGCCCACGCGATGCACGCGGCCGACCTTGAAGCTCACGCCCCGGTTCAGCACCAGCAGCGCGGGGGCGCCCATGAGGCCCGCCAGCAGCGTGAGCGTGCGCGCCCGGCCCTTGTGGGCGTGGGCGATCTGGATGCGCTGCTGGCGGATCAGCCGGGCCAGCCGCCAGGCCGCCCGGGGATCGTAGGGCCGGCGCATGGGGATCGCCGCGTGGGCCAGCCCGGCCGCCGCGCAGCGGGCCGCCCACACCTCGCTCGGCGGCGTGACCACCGTGACCTCGTGACCGCGCGCGGCGAGGCCGCGCGCCAGGTCCCGTAGCTGGATCGCCGCCCCCGTGAAGAAGTCCCCCTTCGGGTAGATCTGCAGGACCCGAAGGGGGTCGCCCGCCATCAGGCTCCGAAGAACTCCCGGACCGCCGCCACCACGGTGTCGATCTCGGCCTCGGTGTGGCCGGCGGAGATCGGCAGCGTCAGGATCTCGTCGACGAGCCGCTCGGTCTCGGGCAGGGGCGGGCCGGCGAAGCGCTCGACGGCCGGCTGCTTGTGCGTGGCCACCGGGTAGTGGATGCCGGTCTGCACGCCGCGTGTCTTGAGGAACGCGGCCAGCTCGGCCCGGCGCGGCGTGCGCACGACGTAGAGGTGATAGACGTGGCGCGCGTCCGGCCGCTCCAGCGGCAGGCCGAGCGGCAGCCCCGCGAGCCCGGCGGTGTAGCGGGCCGCCAGCGCGCGACGCTGGTCGTTCATCGCATCCAGGCGGCGCAGGAGCACCCGGCCGATGGCGGCCTGGATGTCGTTGAAGCGCAGGTTGAAGCCGATCTCGGCGTGGACGTCCTTGTTGAGGCGGCCGTGGTCGCGCAACCGGCGGCAGCGGGCCGCGATCTCGTCGTCGTCGGTGACCACGGCGCCGCCGTCGCCCATGACGGTGAGGTTCTTGGACGGATAGAACGAGAACACGGCGGCGCGGCCGAAGGCGCCGACCTTCTTGCCCTGCCAGGCGGCACCGTGGGCCTGGGCACAGTCCTCCAGCATCCACACGCCCAGCCGCGAGGCGACCTCACGGATGGCGTCAAGGTCGACCGGCTGGCCGTACAGGTGCACCGGCATCATGCCGACCGTGCGCGGCGTGCCCTTGGCGGCGGCGTCGGCCGGATCCATCGTGTAGTAGGCGTCGGCGTCGACGAAGACCGGCGTGGCCTCCGCGAAGCAGATGGCCTCGATGGTCGGGAACGCCGTGTGGGACGGAACGAGGATCTCGTCGCCGGCCTTGACGCCGAGTGCGCGCAGTGTCAGCCACAGCCCCGCGGTTGCGGAGTTGGTGAGCACGCAGTGCCGGACGCCGACGTAGGCGGCCAGCTCGGCCTCGAACTCACGGCACTGCGGACCGAGGATGTACTGGCGGGAGTCCATGGCCGCCAGCACGGCCTGCTTGATCTCGTCGTCCACCGGGGGTCGGGACAGGGGAATCGAGGTCACAGTCACGCTCCTGGTCTGGGATTGGCCAGCGTGTCGTACTGGCCGCGGAAGAAAACCAAGGGTTCACCGGCGTCGACGCGGGCTCGCTCCACCCGCCCGACGAAGATCGTGTGATCGCCCTCCACGTGCACGCTCACGGTGGTGCACTCCAGGTGGGCGATGGCGCCGTGGATGAGCGGCAGCCCGCGGTCGCTGATCGTGTGCGGCACCTCGTCGAACTTGTCCAGCCGCGTGGAGGCGAAGCGCCGCGACACCGCCTGCTGCTCGGCGCTCAGGATGTTGACGGCGAAGCAGCCGCGCTCCTTGATGGTCGGGTAGCTCTGCGACTTGTGGTCGACGCAGATGAGCACCAGCGGGGGATCGAGGGACACGGACGTGAACGCGCTGGCCGTCAGGCCGGTCGGCCGCGCGTCGGCGTCGCAGGTCGTGAGGACGGTGACGCCGGACGCGAAGTGACCGAGAACGTAGCGAAAGTCGTCGGCACCAAGCACGGTCTTTATGTAGCAGGAAGGTTCGAGGAATGCAAGATTCGCGGGGACCTCGCGGGCGAGGTATAGTCCGTGGTCATGGCGACCGAGCTGCAGGTGCTGGAGGCGCTGCGGGGGATACGCGACCCCGACAGCCAGAAGGACGTCGTGGCCCTTGGCCTCGTGCGCGACGTGGCCATCGCCGACGGGGCGGTGAGTCTGACCCTGGCGTTCACCGGCCAGGCGCCGGCCACCCGGGCCACCATGCACAGCATGGCCACACGCGTCGTCGGGCAGCTGCCCGGCGTGACGCGCGTGCAGGTGAAGATGGGCGGCGGCCCGGCCCCGGCCGCGGCGCCGCCCGCGCATGCCCACGGGGCCGGTCACGCGCACGGCGCCGGACAACCACAGGCGGCGCCGCCCCGGCCCGATTTCATCCCCGAGGTACGCCACACCATCGCCGTGTCGTCGGGCAAGGGCGGGGTGGGCAAGTCCACGGTCGCCGTGAACCTGGCGCTGGCCCTCCAGCAGTCCGGCGCCACGGTCGGCATCATCGACAGCGACGTCTACGGCCCCGATGTCCCGCTCATGCTCGGCACCAAGGGCAAGCCGGGGATGTTCGACAACCGGATCATCCCGGTCGAGGCCTACGGCCTCAAGGTCATGTCCATCGGCCTGCTCGTCAACGAGAAGGAGCCGCTGGTCTGGCGCGGCCCCATGATCCACTCGTTCATCCAGCAGATGCTCAAGGACGTCATGTGGGGTGCGCTCGACTATCTCGTGTTCGACATGCCGCCCGGCACCGGCGACGCCCAGCTCTCGCTCTCCCAGGTCCTGCCGCTGAGCGGCGTGGTCATGGTGACGACGCCCCAGGACGTGGCGCTGCTGGACGTGCGCAAGGCCATCGGCATGTTCCAGCGCCTCAACGTGCCGATCCTGGGCATCGTGGAGAACATGAGCACGTTCGCCTGCCCGCATTGCGGCCAGCACACCTCGATCTTCGGCACCGCCGGCGGCCAGCGGGTGGCCGACGAGTACGGCGCGCCGCTGCTGGCCCGGCTGCCGCTCGATCCCGAGACGCGGGTGGGCGGCGACGAGGGCACGCCCATCATCGTGCGCAAGCCCGACTCCGCCCAGGCGCTCGCCTTCCGGGACCTGGCGGCGGCGGTCCGGCAGCGCATCGACGAGCTGGGTGCGCTGGGCTCGCTGCCGACGATCAGCTGACGCGGCGCATGGCAGCGCCGCTCGTCATCGTCCCGATCTTCCCGCTGCCCGACGTCACGTTCTTCCCCCACACGCTGATGCCGCTGCACGTCTTCGAGGCGCGCTATCGCGTCCTGGTGATCGACGCGCTCGAGCGCGACCGCCGCCTGGCGGTGATGCGGCTGCAGCCCGGCTACGAGGCGACGTACGCGGCCAAGCCCCCGGTGCACGCGGTGGGCGGCCTCGGCGAGATCGTCTCCTGCGAGCGGCTGGCGACGGGACGCTACAACATCCTGCTGCGCGGCGAGTGTCGGGTGCGGCTCGAGCAGGAGCTGCCGACCGACACGCTCTACCGGGTCGTGCGCGCGCGCCGGCTGGTCGACGGCGAGCCGGCCGGCGACACCGCGCCGGCGCTGGCGCGCATCCGCACCTCCTGCCGCGAGCTGCTGGGCGCGCTCTCGCGCCCGGCCGACCTGCTCGACACCGCGCTGGCCCAGGGGCAGGCGGCCGGCATCATCGCCGATCGCGTCGCCGCCGCCGTCCTGCCCGAGGCCGACCTGCGCCAGCGGCTGCTCGAGACGCTCGACGTCGAGGCCCGCGTGGCCAGCGTCGCCGACGCCCTGGAGGCGCTCGTTCGCGAGCTGAAGGGAGGCCGCGAGTGAGCCGCCGTGCGCTCCGGCTCGCGCGGCTCGCCATCGCGCTGCTTGCCGTGCTGCTGGCGGCGTCGGTCGCCGACGCGCGCGCGTGGTCGTGGCTGGGGGTGCGCATCCGCGATCTGAGCGAGCAGGAGATGGACGAGCTGGCCGGCCGGCACGGCCTCGGCGAGGGCTTCGGCGTGGTGATCGTCGAGGTGATGGAGGACACGCCGGCCGCGCGAGCGGGCATGCGGCCCGGTGACGTCGTCGTGGCCTTCGAGGGGCGGCCGGTGACCGACACCCGCCTGCTCCAGCGCATGGTCGCCCGGGCCGCGGTCGACACCGACGTCCGGCTCACGGTCCTGCGCAAGGAGGGGCGGCAGGCGCTCGGGGTCACGCTCATGGCCATGCCGCCACCCGTCGCCGGCGAGCGGATCGCCGCCGAGTTCGGCTTCGTCCTGCGAGAGGCCGACAGCCCGGCCGCCGAGGGGGCGCGGCTCATGTCGGGGCCGCCCTCGGTGGCCTTCGTCGGCCGCGGGGGCCCCGCCGAGAAGGCCGGGCTCGAGGTGGGCGACGTCATCGTGCAGGTCAACGACCACACCGTCCTGACCCGGGACGCCACGCGCGAGGCGCTGAGTGAGATTCCTCTCGATCGGGCCCTGCGCCTGACGGTGCGGCGCGCCGGCGAGCACGTGAGCCTCACCCTGCCCGCGCTCGAGCTGCATCCGTAGCGGGCGGCGGACAAAGGCCCATCTGCTTCGTTGGCGCCCTCGGCCGCACGCTCAACGTACAGGGAGTACGCTTCGCGTGCGGCCGTCGGGCGCCGCCTCGCATCTGGACCCTTTTGCGCAGCCTGCGCGTTCTCAGCAGCCTGCTAGGATCTCGAGTCAGAGATTCGCCGACCTGGACGGGCGCGTCGCCGGCCCGCGGGGAGGCGGCGGGGCGAGCCCGCGGAGAGGGCTGCCGTCACGACCGAGGGCGAGCCTGCCTCCCACTGTTGCGACTCGGCGGGGTGAGCGCGCCGCCAACGTTCTGCTGGCCGACAACCCAACCCCCTCTGGGGGATGGGGGGCCGCGCGAACCCCGCTCGCCCCGCCGCCTCCCCGCGGGCCGGCGACGCGCCCGTCCAGGTCGGCGAATCTCTGACTCGAGATCCCTGGCGCGAGGGGACCGCGTGGCATGCCGGCTCGTCGCCGGCTAACCTGACGCCAGCGCCGCCCGGCTTGCCGCCAGCGCGCGCCGGGCGGCGCCGTCGAGATCATAGTGGGCCATCCCCGGGCGGTCGACCGGCCCGAGCAGCCGGATGGCGCGCCGGTGCTCGCCGGCGCCGGCGGCGCGAAGGCCACGCTCGAAGCGCCAGCCGAAGTAGGTGTGGGCCGCGGTGTGCATCACGGTGAGCGTCACGAAGAGGGCGCCGGCGGCGACGAGCGCCTGCACCAGGGCGCCGTGTCCGAGCACGTCGGGGGCCACGCCGCGTGTCGTCGCCAGCAGCGCGACGACGCCGAGCGCCGCCGCCGCCAGCGCGCCAAAGCGCAGATTGTCGGCGCTCAGCCCCCGGCGAAGCTCCCGCGCGGCGCGCGCCATGGCTCGACGCTATGCCGCCCCGGCGGCCGGGGTCAAGAAAGGAACGACGAGGTGGAGGGAACGCTCCGGGATCGCCTGCACACGCTCTTCCCCGGCACCTCGGGCCGCCGGCTCAAGCAGTGGCTGGAGCTCGGGCGGGTGCGCGTCAACGGCGCCGTGGTCCGCCGCGGCGACGTCGCCGTGGCGCGGGGCGATCGCGTCGAGCTGGGCGCCCCACCCCCCGCACCGATCCCGGCCCCGCTCAGGCTCATCCACGAGGATGCGGAGATCCTCGTCATCGACAAGCCGCCGGGGCTCTTGACGATCGCCGACGCCAGTGAGCGCGAGCGCACGGCGTACCGGCTGCTGCGCGACTGGCTGGAGGGCCGCGAGGCGGGGCGGATCTTCGTCGTCCACCGACTCGACCGTGAGACCTCGGGACTGCTCGTCTTCGCCCGCACGCACCGCGCCAAGGAGACGTTGCAGAACCAGTTCCGGATGCGCACGCCCGAGCGGCTCTACGTGGCGCGCGTCGAGGGCGCGGTCCGCGAGGCCACCGGCACGCTGACCTCGCGGCTGGTGGAGACCCGCGCGCTGCGGGTGCGGCCGAGCCGCGACACCCGCGAGGGCCGCGAGGCGATCACGCGCTACCGCGTGCTCACCCGCGCGGAGGACTCCACGCTGCTCGAGCTGACGCTGGTGACCGGGCGCCGCGGCCAGATCCGCACCCAGCTCGCCGAGCTCGGGCACCCGATCGTCGGGGACCGCGCCTACGGCAGCCGGCGCAATCCACTCGAGCGCGTGTGTCTGCACGCGGTCCGGCTGGGCTTCGTGCATCCCGACGGCCGGCGGGTCGCGTTCGAGAGCCCGCCGCCGTCGGAGTTCCGCCTGCCGCGGTTCAGGAGGCCCGGGCGGCGCGGCGGGTGAGCTGCGCGTCGAGGAACGCCAGCATCTTCTCCCAGGCGTCGGCCCCCTGCTTGGGCCGGTGCCGCTCGGCGTTCATGAAGTTCAGGAACGCGTGGCCGGCCCCCGCGTAGCTGTGGAACTCGTGGCGCTTGCCGTGCGCCGTCAGCTCGGCGTCGAGCGTCTTCACGTCGTCGGGCGAGGGGTTGGCGTCGTCCAGGCCGAAGAAGCCGATCACGGGGCAGGCGACCTGGCCGGTGAGTGAGAACGGCGTCGGCCCCTCGCCCCACGCCTTCATGATGTTGCCGCCGTAGAAGACGCCGGCGGCCTGCCAGACGCCCGGCCGCGCGCCGGCCAGCAGGTAGGTGATGCGGCCGCCCATGCAGAAGCCGAGGACGGCGAGCTCGCGCACGCGCGCGTCCGGAACCTGCTGGAGGTGGGCGATGGCCGCGTCGGCGTCGGCGAGGATCTCGCCGTCGCGCAGCCGCCCGACCCGCGTCATCATGTCGCCGTCCGCCGGCTGGCGGTGATAGAGATCGGGCGCGATGGCGGCGTAACCGTGACGGGCCAGATCCTGCACGCGGTCCTCGACGAAGGGGTCCAGCCCGGGCCCGTGCATGATCACGACGACGCCGGGCATCGGGCCGCCCCCGCTCGGCAGATCGAGGTAGGCCCGCATCGGCTGTCCGTCGACCTGGATGGTGTCCCAGCGTGCCATTGTCGATCCTCCTGAGCGCGATTGCGCGGTCGGTGCCCGGGAGCATACCCTAGCGCCGATCCAGTGCGCACCAGGGAGGGTGCCGAGCTCATGAGCCTCACGCTGCCGCAGGCAACGACCATCGTGCAAGCAGCGCTGCGCAAGGGACGCGAGACCGCCTGTGCGCCGCTGGCCGTGGCCGTGCTGGACGCCGGCGGCCATCTCAAGGCGTTCGCGCGCGAGGACGGCGCGGGGATCATCCGGCCGCAGATCGCCGTCGGCAAGGCGTGGGGTGCGCTGGGCATGGGTATCGGCTCGCGCACCCTGGCCCGGCGGGTCGCCGAGCAGCCGCAGCAGCAGGCGTTCTTCGGCGCGCTCAACGCGATGTCGGGCGGGCGCGTCGTGCCGGCCGCCGGCGGCGTGCTGATCCGCGACGCCGGCGGCGCCGTGCTCGGCGCCGTCGGGATCTCGGGCGACGTCTCCGACAAGGACGAGGCGTGCGCGCTGGCCGGCATCGCCGCCGCCGCGCTCGCGGGCGATCCGGGCGCGTGACCGACTTCCGCCTCGCCCCGATGTCGTCCGGCATCCGCGCGCTGACGCTGGCGCTGCTCGTCCTGCCGCTGGTCTTCGTCGCCGTCGCCGCCGCGGCCAGTCGCCTGTTCCTGGTGCCGGCCCTGGCGGTCACCGCCGTCTACGCGTGGGTATGGTTCTGGCTGCGACCGAGCCGCTTCGTCGTGCATCCGCGCGGCCTCGAGGTCCTGTGGCCGCTGCGGCGCCGGGAGATCCCGCGCTCCGAGGTCGTCGGCGTACGGCTCATCGACGGTGACGACCTCCGGGGCCAGACGGGATGGCGTCTGCGGGTCGGTGCCGGCGGGCTGTGGGGCGCGTTCGGCTGGCTGTGGACGGAGCGCCGGGGCATCGTGCGGATGTACATCTCGCGCACCGACGGGCTGGTGTGGATCGAGCGAGCGAACGGGTCGCCCTGGCTGATCACACCCGATCGCCCCGAGGCGTTCGTGCGCGCGCTGGGTCACCAGCCGGAGCGAGGAGTCATCCCCCCAGGGAGGTCGTCGATGCCGACCGCGCTGTTCACCGTGAAGGCCACGATCACGCCCGACCGCGAGCCGGCGTTCAACGAGTGGTACAACCGCGAGCACATCCCGGACGTGCTCAAGTTCCCCGGCGTGGTGAGCGCCCGCCGCTACCGGGCGACCCAGCCCGAGGACCGCTTCCAGTACGTGGCCGTCTACGAGTTCGAGAGCGAGGAGACGCTGCAACGCTTCCTCGCCTCCGAGCACTTCGCCTTCCTCCGGCGCGAGTACGACGCCCACTTCGCCGGCGTCTCCGAGCGCCAGCGCGCCAGCTACGTCCAGGTCTGGCCGTAGCCGGCTGCGGGAAAAGGCCCATCTGCTTCGTTGGCGCCCTCGGCCGCACGCTCGACGTACAGGGAGTACGCCTCGCGTGCGGCTGTCGGGCGCCGCCTCGCATCGGGACCTGTTTGCGCAGCCGGCGGCTTTTTCAGCAGCCTGCTAGCTGCCTTATCACACGGGTTGTCGAGGAGGCCCGGCCACGCGGGTAGTCGAGGAGCGCCTCGGCTCCGCCGGGGCGCGACGAGCGTGGGGGGGAGCGTTGGGGGCCATATCGAGGCCCCCCACTCTGTTAACATCCTCGCGATGATCGTCCTGGGGATCTCGGAAACGCACTGCGCGACGGCGGCGATCCTCCGGGATGGCGCCATCGTCGGCTGCGCCTCCGAGGAGCGCTTCACCCGCCTGAAGAACGACGCCGGCTATCCGCGCCTGGCCGTCGACGCCCTGCTGCGCGAGCTCGGGCTGCGTCCCGCGCAGATCGACCTGGTGGCGCTGGCCGGGCGGCGCGCCTACGCTCGCGAGTGGATGAACCGCGTCCTGCACGACGCCGAGTACGCGCGCGAGTACTACGGCGTGCGACTGCAGGAGCCCGCGTCGGGGCTCGGCAAGCGCGCGCGCAAGCTGGGCGCGCGGCTGGGGCTGATCGATCCGGCCCGCGGCAAGTTCACGCTGACGGAGGACGAGCGCCTCTCGCTGGTGACCGACCACCTCGGCCTCGGCGCCGAGCGGATCGTGACGCTCGATCACCACACCTGCCACGCCGCGTCCGCATATTTCGGCGCGCCGTTCGACGGGGCGCCGGCGCTGGTGCTCACCAACGACAACTCCGGCGACGGACTGTGCGCCACCGCCTCGCTCGGCCGGGGCACGACGCTCGAGCGGCGGGAGGCGGCGCCGAGCGCGCCCGGCTCGCTCGGCTCGTTCTACTCGTTCCTCACCCTGGTGCTCGGCATGAAGTTCGGCGAGCACGAGTACAAGGTGATGGGCCTGGCGCCCTACGCGCCGGCCCGGGCCGTCGAGCGCGCCACCGCCGCGCTGGGCGAGGTCTTCGGGCTCGGCGAGGGGACGCCGGCTGCGTTCGCCTGGCGGCGCCCGGGTGGTCGCTACCGGCTGCTGATGGAGGCCACGCTGGGCCTGCGCTTCGACGCGGTGGCCGGGGGCGCCCAGCAGGTGGTGGAGGACACGCTGCTGCGCTGGGCCCGGTTGATGCGCGAGCGCTACGGCGGCGACCGGCTAGCCCTGGGCGGCGGCGTGTTCATGAACGTCAAGGCCAACATGCTGCTGGCCGGCGAGGAGTGGGTGCGCGATCTCTTCGTCTTCCCGTCCTGTGGCGACGAGTCCAACGCCGTCGGTGCGGCCTACCTCGGCTACATCGATCTGTGCGCGCGCGCCGGCGTCGAGGCCAGGCCGGCGCCCTTCGGGCCCGCCTACCTCGGTCCCTCCATCGACGACGCCGAGGTGGAGGCGCTCGTACGGGCGCGCGACCTCGGGGCCCGCCACCGGGTGAGCGAGCCCGCGCGCATGGAGGAGCGCATCGCCGAGCTGCTGGTCTCCGACGGCGTCGTCGCCCGCTGCGCCGGGCGGATGGAGTTCGGCGCCCGCGCCCTGGGCAACCGCTCGATCCTGGCCAACCCCGGCGATCACCGCGTGGTCACGCTGATCAACCGGATGATCAAGAACCGCGACTTCTGGATGCCGTTCGCACCCAGCGTGCTGCGCGAGCGCGAGGGCGACTACATCGTCAACCCCAAGGGGCTGGCCTCGCCGTACATGATGCTGGCCTTCCCCACCAATCCCAAGCGACGGGAAGAGATCGTGGCGGCGGTGCATCCTCAGGATGGGACGGCGCGCGCGCATCTCGTCGACGAGGCGTGGAACCCCGGCTATCACCGGGTGATTCGCGAGTTCGAGCGGCGCACCGGCACCGGTGCCGTCCTCAACACCTCGTTCAACCTGCACGGCGAGCCGCTGGTCGGCTCGCCGGCCGACGCCGTCGACACCTTCGAGCGCTCGGGACTGCCGCACCTGGCGCTCGGGCGCT
>JBGQLG010000150.1:0-13227 GCA_041499965.1 Methylomirabilia bacterium | reverse complement strand
CTCGAGGTTCTCGAGCACGCTCATGCGCGGGAAGATGCGGCGGCCCTCCGGCGACTGCGCGATGCCGAGGCGGACGATACGATCGGTGGCCAGGGTGTCGAGGCGCTGGCCGTTGAAGCTCACCTGGCCCCGCCGCGGCCGGACGGTGCCGAGGATCGTCCGGAGGGTCGTGGTCTTGCCGGCGCCGTTGGCGCCGATGAGCGTGACGATCTCGCCGGCCTGAACGGACAGCGACAGCCCGCGCAGCGCCCGGATGTTGCCGTAGTAGGTGTGGACGTCGGCGAGCTCGAGCACGCCGGCTACCGCGGCTCGCCGCCGGCGGCCCGCTCGGCCTCGTAGCCGGTGCCCAGGTAGGCCTCGATCACGCCGGGGTGGCGCTGGATCTCGGCCGGCGTGCCCTCGGCGATGCGGGTGCCGTAGTCGAGCACGGTGATGCGGTCGGAGATCTTCATCACGACCTCCATGTCGTGCTCGATCAGCAACACCGATAGCGCCAGCTCGCGCCGGAGCAGGTCGATCAGGCCGGTGAGCGTCTCGGTCTCGCGCGGGTTCATCCCCGCCGTCGGCTCGTCGAGCAGCAGGAGGCGGGGCTCGGTGGCCAGGGCCCGGGCGATCTCCAGCCGCCGCTGGTCGCCGTAGGGCAGGTTGCGGGCCAGCTCGTCCGCCTTGCCGTCGAGTCCCACGAAGGCCAGCAGGGCGTGGGCGCGGTCGCGCGCGCGACGCTCTTCCGTCCGCACCGAGGGCGGCCGGAGCACCGCGCCGGCCACGGTGGCGACCAGCCGGCAGTGCTCGCCGACCAGCACGTTGTCGACCACGGTCATGTAGGGAAACAGGCGGATCGACTGGAAGGTGCGCGCGATGCCGCGCGCCACGATCGCGTTGGGCCGGAGCCCGACGACGCCGGCGCCCTCGAAGGTGATGGCGCCGCCGTCGGGTCTCACGAGGCCGGTCACAGCGTTGAAGAAGGTGGTCTTGCCGGCGCCGTTGGGGCCGATCAGCCCGATGATGGCTCCGCGCGGCACGACGAGATCGATCGCGTTGAGGGCCACGACACCGCCGAAGCGCTTGGTGAGGCCCCGGACCTCGAGGATCGGCGCCGCCGTCGCGGCGGGCCCCCGCGCCGCCCGCTCACGCAGCCAGCCAGGGATGGCGTCGACGCGCGGCGCCGGCGCGGCGACGACGGCCCCGTCGACCTCGTCGTCCTCGGCGGCGAGCGGGCGCTCACGCCGTCCGGCCAGCCCCTGCGGCCGCAGCAGCATGACGAGGACGAGGCCGAGGCCGAAGAAGAACCATCGCCACAGCGTCAGGTCGCTCGACGCCAGCACCGGCACGCCGAGGCTGCGCCCCACCCAGCGGACGAAGAACGTGGTCTGCGACAGGATGACGCGGTCGAAGATCGTGATGAGCATCGCGCCCAGGATCACACCCCGCAGGCTGCCGGCGCCGCCCAGGACGACCATGCAGAGCAGCATGATCGAGACCTGGAACTCGAAGGCGCCGGGCGTGATGGCCGACAGCTTGGCCGCGTAGACCGAGCCGGCGAACCCCGCGAACGAGGCGCCCAGCGCGAAGGCCAGCAGCTTGGTCGCGACCGGATTGACGCCGGTGCAGTCGGCGGCCGTCTCGTCCTCGCGGATCGCCATCCAGGCCCGGCCCAGGCGCGAGTCGCGCAGGCGGCTCATCGCCCACACCGAGAAGGCGCCGATGACGAGGATCAGGAAATACCAGGGCACGGGGTCCGTCTCGAAGGGCACGCCGGGCAGGTAGGGGCGGCCGACCGGGTTCACCCCGTTCTCGCCGCCGGTGAGGTTGAGCCGCTCGATCGGCCGCCACCCGCCGATCTGGATCGTGAAGTCGCCGAGGTTGCGGATCGCCACCGGGATGATCTCGCCGAAGCCGAGCGTGATGATGGCCAGGTAGTCGCCGCGCACGCGCAGCGTCGGCGCGCCGATGGCGACGCCGAGCAGCGCCGACACCCCGGCCGCCAGCCAGATGCACAGCCAGAAGCTCCACGGATGCCCGTAGAGCGGCGAGCCGAGGACGGGCGAGTTCAGGAGCCCCATGGCGTAGGCGCCGATCGCGAAGAACGCCGCGTAGCCGAGGTCGAGGAGACCGGCGTAGCCGACGACGATGTTGAGGCCGAGGGCGAGCAGCACGTAGATCATCCCGTCGGAGACGGCGTGCACGGTCTGCAGCCCGAGGACCCGATCGACGAAGGGATAGCCCAGCAGGGCCGCCACCAGGGCCGCGCGTCTCACCTCGTCACGCCTTGTCCGACGCCGGCTCGCCCAGGAGGCCGTGGGGCCGGAAGACGAGGACGAGGATGAGGATCGAGAAGACGATGGCGTTGGTCCAGCGGGCCGAGATGTACTGGTCGCTCCACGCCGACAGGAAGCCGATGACGAGCCCGCCGAGGGCGGCGCCGCCCATGCTGCCGATGCCGCCGAGGACGGCGGCGGTGAAGGCGCGCAGGCCCGCCTGGTAGCCCATCCACCACATGCCGATGTTGTAGTACATGCCCTGGATCAGCCCGGCCGCGCCGGCGAGGGCGCCGCCCACGAAGAACGTGACCAGGATGACGCGCTCGACGTCGATGCCCATCGCCTGCGCCGTCTCCCGATCCTGGGCCGTGGCCCGCATGGCCTTGCCCCAGCGGGTCCGCGTGACGAAGTAGTGCAGGGCCAGCATCAGCGGGAGGGTGACGGCCACGACGAGGATGTCCTTGGTGGTGATGAAGATGGCGGAGTCGATGCCGAACCACTCGCGGAGGATCTCGACGGACGGGAAGACGTCGGGGTAGGCGATGGGCGCCGGCCCCTTCCAGAGCAGCGCCACGTTCTCGAGCATGAAGGAGACGCCGATGGCCGTGATCAGAGGCGCCAGCCGCGTCGAGCGGCGCAGGGGCCGGTAGGCCACCCGGTCGATGGCCACGTTGAGTGCCGCGGTCGTGAGCATGGTGAGCAGGAACACCAGGGGGAGCACGGTGACGAGCTGCCAGCCGCTCAGCGCGCCGGTGACGCCGAGCAGGGCGAACCAGGCGAGCGAGACGAAGAGGCCCAGCATGAAGACGTCGCCGTGGGCGAAGTTGATGAGCTCGATGATGCCGTAGACCATCGTGTAGCCGAGCGCGATGAGGGCGAAGACGGCCCCGCGGGTGAGGCCGTTGATCGACTGCTGGATGAGAACTTCCCACCAGGTCATGGAACATGGGGGGCCCCGAGATGGCCCCCCATACCCCCCCAGCGCTCGTCGCGTCCCGGCGTAGCCGTGACGCGTCTCGGCACCCCTGGCACTCCTCGGGGCCTGTCCTCCGGCTTACTCGAGGATGGTCTCGAAGGCGAACTTGCAGCCGATGGGGCCCTCGGCCTTGACGGCCTTGAAGCCGGACATGGTGTCGTAGTCGACGTCACCGTTTTCGTCGAAGCTCCACTTGCCGTTGATGCCCTCGAAGTTCTTGGTGGAGGCGATGGCCTTGCGCACGGCCTCGCGCTTGTCGGTGACGTCCTTGGCCTTCTCGATGGCCGGGGCCGCCCGCTTGATGGCGTCGATGATGACGCGCGTGCCCTCGGCCGCGTACAGCGCGTACGAGGTCGGCTCCTTGCCGTACTTGGTCTTGTAGGTCTCGTAGGTCTTGGCGCCGACGCCGCGCATCTTCTCGAACGGCAGGCCGGCGAAGGTGACGCGCATGTCGGTGGCCAGGGCCGCCTCACAGGTCGCGCCCTTGAGCAGCTCTTCCTCGAGCAGGCCGTCCGGTCCCATGAAGCGGGTCCGCGGCGCCGTGAGCCCGACCTCCTTCATCTGCCGGATGATGACCTGGGCGCCCGTCTCGATGACGCCGCCGAGGTAGACGAGGTCGGCGCCCGAGGCGCGGACCTTCGTGAGGACCGGCTTCTGGTCGGGCTGCTTCCAGTCGATGCCCTCGTTGGACACGACCTCGAGGCCGATCTTCTTGGCGGTGGCCTCGAAGACGTCGGCGATGCCCTTGCCGTACAGCTCCTGGTCGTTGAGGATGTAGACCTTCTTGACGCCCAGCCGCTTGGCCCACTTGGCGGCCACCGCGCCCTGGATGTCGTCGGCCGGGATCGGACGGAAGTAGTTCGCGAAGCCGCCCGGCCGGTAGATCTCCGGCTCGCCGGGCGCCGCGCCCCGCTTCTTGGTGAGGCCGGGGTAGGTGTTGGCCGGCGTCACCTGGGCCATGTGGGCGCGGTTGGTGATCGGGATCGACACCTTGGCGGCGCCCGAGTTGTAGGTGCCGATGTACACGATGGCGAGCGGATCGCCAACCGCCTTGTTGGCGTTCTCGGCCTCGACCGCGCCGTCCCACTTACCGGTCTGCGGCGAGGCGTCGTCCAGGCCCACCACCTCGATGCAGTAGCCGGCCACGACGCCGTTGACCTCGGCGACGGCCATGTCGACGCCGTTCTTCATGCCGGTGCCCTCGGGGATCATCGCGCCCTGCATGGGCCACGACGTGTAGAAGCGCAGCTTGCCCTTGGGGCAGGGCTGCGCGGCGGCGTCGCCGGCGGCGACGCTCACTCCGAACAGCACGACGGCGACCGCGGCGATTCGCGACACTCTCATGGCTGATCCTCCGTGCTCGGCGCTATGATCGGGCGCGTGGTCGAGATGGCGCGTATGAGACTATGCCGCGTCGTCCGTTGTCAAACGGTCGCCGACGTGCTCGCGACGCGGGCACCGGGAGAGCAGGCGATGGCCCAGCCGCACGTGATCTACCAGGCGAAGCCCGGCTCGGCGCTCGACGTCAACCGCGACTTCTACGCACGGCTGGCGCCGGACGCCGGCAAGCGCACGCTCGTCGAGCGATTCGTCATCCCGCGACGCTCGGGCCGAGCGTGGCCGGTGCGGGCCGGCCAGATCTTCCGGATCGTCGCGATCGAGGGCCCCCAGGTGGCCGACCTCAACGTCTGGAATCTCGCCAATCCGCGCGAGCGCTTCTGGGCCTCGCGCTCGCGCCAGCTCCACCAGGCGCACGTCTCGACGTTCGACCGGCTGTGGTCGTGCCTGCCGTACCTGCGCCCGCTGCTGACGATCACGGCCGACACCGTGCAGTACGGCCGCGACGCCGACGGCGCCGGCTGCCACGACCTGCTCGGCACCCGCTGCGATCCCTACGTGCACAAGCTGCTCAACGGCGAGGAGTGGGACGTCTGCTGCCACAGCAACCTCCTGCGCGCGGTGCGGCCCTATCACCTGACGGAGCTCGACGTGCACGACGTCCTCAACGTGTTCCAGGTCACCGGTCTCACCGCCGAGGGCCGCTACTTCACCAAGCCAAGCCCGGCCCGCGCCGGCGATTTCATCGAGTTCTTCGCCGAGATCGACGTGCTGGCCGCGCTCTCGGTGTGCCCCCACGGCGATATGTCCAAGCCGGTATGGGGCGCGGGCGCCAGCGACGGCCTGGACATCTGCCGCCCGCTGGCCATCGAGATCTGGCAGCCGGCGGCCGAGCTGCTCGCCGGCTGGACGTCGCCGAAGCCGTCCGACTATCACGGCGGCCACGGGCTGACGGGCGCATGAGCCTCGTCACGATTCCCGCCCGGCGCGGCAAGGCGGCGCGCGTGCGCGCCGGGCAGCACGTCCGCATCGTCAACACCCACGGCACCCAGGTCGTGGACGCCTGGGCGTTCAGCGCGGAGGACGTCACCGAGTGGATGGCCATGGAGGCCAGCCGCGCCTGGTTCATGAAGCTGGCGGCGGCGGTCGGCGATTCGTTCGTGACGAACCGGCGGCGCCCGATCCTCACGCTGGTCGACGACACCTCCGGCTGCGCGCACGACACGCTCATGGCGCCGTGCGACGCCCAGCGCTACGGCCTGCTCGGCGTGACGGGCCACCACGACAACTGCCGCGACAACCTCCACGCCGGGCTGGCCGAGCTCGGCGTGAGCATCCCCGCCACGCCGCCCTCGCTCAACGTGTTCATGAACATCCCCTGGACCGCCGACGGGCGGCTGTCGTGGGGCGAGCCGGTGTCAGCACCCGGCAGCTTCGCGCTCTTCCGGGCCGAGATGGACCTCGTCGTCGCGTTCTCCGCCTGCCCCCAGGACGTGTTGCCGATCAACGGCCTCACCGGCCGCACGACCGAGGCGCACTTCAGCGTCGAGTGACGTGTCCGCCGGCCCTCACTCGATGACCTGACCCGCCCGCGCCAGCAGCGACGGGGGGATCGTGAGGCCAAGCGCCTTGGCGGTCTTGAGGTTGATGATGAGCTCGAACTCCGTGGGCTGCTCGACGGGGAGGTCGGCGGGCTTGGCGCCCTTGAAGATCTTGTCGACGTACGTCGCGGCACGCCGGAACATGGCCGGGTAGCTTGGCTCGTACGACACGAGACCGCCCACCTGAACGAAGTCCCGGTACGGGTACAGCGCGGGGAGGCGGCGCTTGGCGGTGAACTCGACGATACGTCCCCGATGGGCGAGCAACGCACGATCCGACTCCACGATCAGCGCGTCGGCCCGGGCGGCGACGACGGCCGCGAACCCCCGATCCAGCTCCTCGGCGTCGCCGGCGCCCACCAGCGGTGCCAGCGTGAGGCGGAGCGTCCGGGCCGCCGCCGGCATCTGCGTGATCCGGGCCGCGTTGTTCGGGTTCGCGGGATTCCACAACACCGCGATGCGGGTGGCACCGGGCACCATCTCCTTCAGCAGCTCCAGCCGCTTGCCGTCGATCTCCGGGCTCATGGAGGCTGAGCCCGTGATGTTGCCGCCCGGGCGTGCGAGGCTCGGAATGACACCGGCGGCGATAGGATCGCCCATCGCCGCGACGACGATGGGAATCGTTCGCGTGCCTGCTTTTGCCGCGAGAACAGCGGGCGTGCCGGCCGTCACGATGACATCGACCTTGAGCTGAACCGCTTCGGCGACCAGCGCGGGGAAGCGGTCGTAGTGGCCCTCGGCCCAGCGGTACTGGATGACGACATTCCGGCCCTCGACGTAGTTCAGGTCCCGCAGGCCGTCGCGGAAGGCGGAGACAAGCTCGGCCTCCAGCGCCGCCGAGGAATTGCCCAGATAGGCGATGCGATACACGCGCCCTGCCTGCTGCGCTTCAGTTGCGAGCGGTCGGGCGATCGCGCCGGCCAACGAGGTCAGCAGGAAACGGCGACGGTCCATGCTGCAACCGTAGGGCCGAGACCGGGTGCGCGTCAACACCAGCATCTGCAGACCACGGTCCACGTGGCGAAGTCGCAGAGGTGGACGGCGCCGACGATGATGAATAGAATCAGCGCCTCGATGCCCCGCTCGACCCGCCGTGCGTTCGTGCTCAATCCCACGCTGCAGCTCGCGGCCGCGGTCGACGTCTCCCGGCGCGGCGTGGGTCGCCGGCGACTGGAGCTCACCGACGGGCGCGCGCTCCGCTATCTGCTGTCCACGGTGGCCCGTGACGGCGGCCGGCCCCGCCTCGATCGCGGCGTGCGGCGGCAGCTCCTCACCGCCGGCATCCTCGTTCGCCCCGCACAGGTACCGCGCGACGTTCATCTCGACCCGCGCCTGGACCTGGTATCGCCGCCCCGGCGCGTGACTCCGCTTCGACTCAATCCGCGCTGTCGCTTGCATCGCGGGCCGGCACTGCCGCGCGACCTCTTGCGCTGCGGCGAGGTGTCCGAGCCGTTTCTTGCTGACGAGGACATCCTGTGGGTGCCGCGCCCGGGGAGTCGAATCGCCGTGCCATACACACTGGCGCCGCGCCTGGCCCCGGTGGTGCGCGATCTGCTACGCCGTCGCCGCGCGCCGGCGTCGCTGGCGCCCGGCGTGGCCGCCGCGCTCCTGAGCATCGGCGCGCTCGCGCCCGCGCCGCGCCGCCCCGACGACTGGGCCCGCCGGGTGCGCGACTGGCGAGTGGAGCTGCGCGCCCGCGGCTTCGCCGTGCTGCGCGAGCTGTTCGAGCCCGTATTCCTCGACGCCGTGCGCGCCTACTATCGGCGGCTCGAGGTCGAAGGCTATCTGCTCAGCGGAGATCCCCGCCGTCGCGGCGCGCCGCTGCTCTACGACGAGCCGCTCCTGGGTTTCCTCGGTCACCAGCTCGCGCCCGTCGTGAGGCGCCTGACCGGTGATCGAGCACAGTCGAGCTTCACCTACTTGCGCGTCTACGATCCCGGCGCCGTCCTTGGACGCCACCACGACCGATCAGCCTGCCGCTGGAACATCGACCTCGTGGTGGGCGGCGACCCCGCACCCTCGCGTCGCACGGCGTGGCCGTTGTGGATCGAAGGTCGTCGCGGCGCGGAGGCGATACGCCTAGGACTGGGCGACGGCATGCTCTATCGCGGTGACCGCCTCCCGCACTGGCGCCACGCCCAGCGACGCCGTCACACGACGGTGCTGGCGTCGCTGCACTTCGGAGCACCGGCCACGCGGTAGCCCTCAGCCCGCCAGCTCTTTGCGCACGATGCGCGCGCCCTGTACGAGCGCCGCCAGCTTGTGCTTGACCACCCAGCGCGGCGTCTCCCAGAAGCCGCAGTCGGGATTCAGCCACAGGCGCTCGGCAGGCACGCAGCGCAGCAGCGCGCGGATGCGCTCGGCAACCTCGGCGGCGGTCTCGGCCTTGAAGGCCTTGACGTCGATCACGCCGGCGCCCAGCTCGAGATGCTCGGGCCAGTCCGGCCAGCGCGCGGCGTCGTCGAGGCCGCGGTTGGCGAACTCCAGCACGACCTGCGAGGCCTTGAGATCGCCGAGGACGGGGAACAGGTTGCGGTAGTCGCGCACCGCACTGAACGGCCGGCCGTAGAGGTTGCCGAAGCACACGTGCACGGCCAGCTTGGCCTCGACGCCGGCCACCGCGCGGTTCAGACCGCGCGTCACGTCGTGCACGCTGCCCGCGTACATGCCGTGGTGCGGCTCGTCGATCTGGATGAAGTCGGCGCCGGCGGCGACGAGCGCGCGGCATTCCGCGTTGACGATCGCCACCAGGTCGGCCAGCAGCGTGTCCTTGTCGCGGTAGGCGCCGCCGAGCTTGAGCGGCACCAGCAGCGTGTAGGGGCCGGGCACCGTCGCCTTCAGCGGCTTGTCGGTCAGCGTGCGGGCCAGGCGGAACTCCTCGACGATGCCCAGCCCGTGTGGCGCGCTGATCGGCTCGACCACCTCGAACGGCGTGTTGGTGTCCCACAACGGCTGGCCGAGCCGGCGCGGCGGCTCCAGCCGGCGCAGCCCGGTGAGCCGATCGTAGAAGCCGATGATGAAGCGCACGCGGCCCATCTCGCCGGTGGTCAGCACGTCCACGCCCGCGCGCTCCTGGTCGAGCAGCGCGATCTGCGTAGCGTCCTCGGCCAGCTCGCGGATGTCGAGCGCGCCCAGGCGGCCGGCCTCCATCGCCTCGCGAGCCAGCCAGACCCAGCCGGGCAGTCCGTGGCTGCCCACCACCGAGGTCGGCAGCAGGAACGGGCGCATGTGGTCCTCCTGTCGTGCCATCACGTGCGCTCGATCGACCGGAAGATCGCCAATCCGACCACCGTCGCGGCCATGACCGCGGCGGCGAAGACAATGGGCGCGGCCGGCGTGTGGGCCAGGTCGCGTACGAGTCCGGCGGCCGGCTGGGTGAGCGCCATCATCACGTAGAAGACTGTGTAGAAGACGCCGAAGCCGGTGGCCAGGCGCTCGGGGGGCAGCAGGCGGGGCAGCAGCGCCATCAGGCCGCCGGGCGGCAGGCCGATGGCCAGGCCGACGAGGCAGAACGCCAGCACGGTGTGCGTGGTCATCGGGATGAACAGGACGGCGGCGGCGGCGACCAGGCTGCCGGTCACGATGAGCAGCGTCGGGCGTCCGAGCTTGTCGGTGAGCAGGCCGCCGAGCGGCACCGAGAGCATCGTCAGCCAGATGGCCAGGCTCACCACGCGGCCGGCGTCGCCGAGCGAGGTGCCGCGCGCGACGAGCAGGCCCGGCCCGAACGCGATGACGGCGACCAGGCTCGCGTTGAAGCAGCCCCAGGTGAAGCCGGCGCTGATGCTGGCGCGCAGCTCGCGGCCGCGCAGCGCCGCCCGCGCCGGTCCGCTCGCGATGCCGGGGGGATTGCGATAGAGCAGCATCAGCAGCAGGCCGAGCGCCGCCGCCAGCGCGGTGACCATGATCGCCGTGCGCCACGAGGTCCCGGCGGCGATCCCGCCCAGCGTGGCGACGCCGAGGCCGAGGCCGACCGGCCACGAGGTGAGCATGACGGCCATCGCCGTCGACAGCTCCTTGCCGGCGAACCAGTCGGCGACCATCTTCGCCAGCAGGATGTTCATCAGCACAGCGCCCGCGCCGCTCAGCAGGCGGCCGGCGATGGCGGTCGCGAAGCCGCCGGCGCTCGCGGTCAGCACGCCGCCGGCCACCATCAGCGCGAGGCCGCCGACCACCACGCGGCGGTCGCCGAGGCGCCGGCCGATGAGGCCGCCCGGCAGCGCGAAGAAGGCGCCGGGCAGCATGTAGAGCCCGATGAGGGTGCCGAGCTGCGCGTAGCTGAGGCCGAGATCCGCCACCATGAGCGGCGCCACCGAGGCGACCGACTGGAACTGAAAGCCCATCGACGTGCGCGTCAGGAACACGAGGGCCAGCGCCACCCAGCGGTTCGACATGCCGCGCATCATATCGGACGGGCCTGCTGGGGGCCACGGGCCCGTGGTATTCTCCCCACGCGACGGAGCGAATGAACCGTCATTCTTCGAGGAGGTCGGTGTCATGACCACCCAGCATCGTTACGCGATCCCGGTCGATCCGACCGAGTGGATCATCCCCAGCCGCTTCGACTCGCTGCTGCGCTGGGAGTACGAGGACGGGCGCACCTCGCTGCTGAACCTGTACGAGAAGGGCAAGGAGCGCCAGTGGAACGGCAACACGCGGATCGACTGGTCGCTCGACCTCGATCCCGAGAATCCGCAAGAGTTGCCCGACGAGCAGATCTCGATCTTCGGCTCCGACATCTGGAACCGGCTGACCGGGCCGGAGCGCGCCAATCTCCGCCGGCACATCCAGGCCCAGCAGCTCTCGCAGTTCATGCACGGCGAGCAGGGCGCGCTGCTGTGCGCCTCCAAGATCGTGCAGCAGGTGCCGAGCATCGACGCCAAGTACTACGCGGCCACCCAGGTGATGGACGAGGCGCGCCACGTCGAGGTCTACGCGCGGCTGCTCCACCAGAAGTTCGAGCTGGCCTATCCGATCACGCCCACGCTGAAGACGCTGCTCGACCAGGTGCTGTCCGACGCGCGCTGGGACATCACCTACCTCGGCATGCAGGTGCTGATCGAGGGCCTCGCGCTGGCCGCCTTCGCGTCCATTCGCGATCACGCCAAGAACCAGCTGGCCGCCGCCGTCAACGCCTACGTCATGGAGGACGAGGCGCGCCACGTGGCGTTCGGGCGCATCGCGCTGCGCGACTACTACCCGCAGCTCAGCGACGCCGAGCGGGACGAGCGCGAGGAGTTTGCCGTCGAGGCCTGCTACCTCATGCGCGACCGCTTCCTGTCGGTCGAGGTGTGGGAGACGCTCGGCCTGCCGGTCGAGGAGTGCGTGGCGCTGGTCCAGGCCTCCGAGCGCACCAAGCTGTTCCGCACGCGGCTGTTCACGCGCATCGTGCCGACCATCAAGGACATCGGGCTGTGGGGACCGCGCATCCGCAAGGCCTACGCCGACATGGGCGTGATCAGCTACGCCGACGTCGACGCCGAGGGATTGCTGGCCAAGGACGAGCAGGTGGCGGCCGACTTCGACGCCCGCCGGGCCCAGTCGGCATGAAGTTCGGGATCTTCTACGAGCACCAGCTCCCGCGCCCGTGGGGCGAGGGCGACGAGCTCACGCTCTTCCAGGACGCGCTCACGCAGGTCGAGCTGGCCGATCGCCTGGGCATCGACTACGCGTGGGAGGTCGAGCACCACTTCCTCGAGGAGTACTCGCACTCCTCGGCGCCCGAGGTGTTCCTGGCGGCGGCCTCCCAGCGCACGCAGCGCATCCGGTTGGGCCACGGCATCGTGCTGATGCCGCCGGGCTACAACCAGCCGGCGCGCGTCGCCGAGCGCATCGCCACGCTGGATCTCGTCTCGCGCGGGCGCGTCGACTGGGGCACCGGCGAGTCGGCCTCGCGGGCCGAGCTGGAGGGCTACGGGGTCAAGCCGGCCGAGCGGCGGGCGATGTGGCGGGAGACGGTCGAGCAGGTCGCCAACATGATGGTGATGGAGCCGTACCCCGGCTTCCAGGGGCAGTACTTCTCGATGCCGGCCCGCAACGTGGTGCCCAAGCCGGTGCAGAAGCCGCACCCGCCCATCTGGGTGGCGTGCTCGAACCGCGAGACGATCCACCTGGCCGCCCAGCTCGGCATCGGCGCGCTGACCTTCGCCTTCATCGATCCCTCCGAGGCCAAGCAGTGGGTCGACGACTACTACGAGACGTTCAAGCGCGAGTGCGTGCCGATCGGCCACGCGGTGAACGCCAACATCGCCATGGTCACCGGCTTCTCCTGCCATCAAGACAGGGCGGAGGCGGAGCGCCGTGGCGCCGACGGCTTCCGCTTCTTCCAGTTTGCGCTCGCTCATCACTACGTCTTCGGCAAGCACACGCCGGGGCGGACGAACATCTGGAACGCGTTCCTGAAAGTGCGCGAGCAGCTCGGCACCGAGGTGCTGGGCGGCGGCGTGGGCTGCATCGGTACGCCCGACGACCTGCGGGCCACCCTGCGGACGTTCCAGGACTGCGGCGTGGACCAGACGATCTTCATCCAGCAGGGCGGTCGCAACCGCCACGAGGACATCTGCGAGGGGCTCGAGCTGTTCGCCGCCGAGGTCATGCCGGAGTTCCACGCGCGCGAGGCCGAGCGCGAGAAGCGCAAGCGCGAGGAGCTGGCGCCGTACATCGAGGCGGCCATGGCCCGCAAGCAGCGCATGCGCCCGCTGGCCGACGAGGAGATCCCCGTGCAGGAGGCGTACGGCAACACCGTGGCCCTGACCGACGAGGACATCCAGAAGATGCCGGAGGGTAACCGCCGCCGGGTGTTGACCTTCCGCAAGATCCGGGAGATCGCCGACCATGCCTGATCAGAACGAAGCCGACGTCCTGCGCGCCGACGACCGCCGCTTCGAGGCCATGCGCACCAGCAACTGGCCCGCGCTCGAAGACTCCCTGGCCGACGACCTGGTCTACGTGCATTCCACCGCGCGGGTGGAGAGCAAGGGCGAGCACGTCGGCAATCTTAAATCCGGCAAGCCGCACTACCGCGGCATCGCGCCGAAGGATCGCAAGGTTCGCG
>JBGQLG010000149.1:0-13272 GCA_041499965.1 Methylomirabilia bacterium | reverse complement strand
GGGCCAAGCTGCCGCCGGGGCGGGAGTTCAACGCCGACGTCGCCGCGGTGGGCGTCGACGCGCAGGACCGGGTGTACGCGTTCAACCGGGGCGCGCACCCGATGGTCGTGCTCGACCGCGACGGCAATTTCCTGCGCTCGTGGGGGGAGGGCGTCTTCCGCCGCGCCCACGGCGTGCACATGGCGCCCGACGACACGCTGTGGCTGACCGACGACGGCGACCACACCGTGCGGCACTGCACGCTCGACGGCAAGGTGCTGCTGACGATCGGCATTCCCGGCGCGCCGAAGCCCTACATGAGCGGCGAGCCGTTCCACCGATGCACGCATACGGCGCTGTCGCCGCAGGGCGATCTCTACGTCTCCGACGGCTATGGGAACTCGCGGGTGCACAAGTTCGCGCCGAACGGCACGCTCATTACCTCGTGGGGCGAGCCGGGCACCGACCCGGGCCAGTTCAACATCGCGCACAACATCTGTTGCGACGCCGACGGCCGGGTGTACGTCGCCGACCGTGAGAACCATCGCGTGCAGGTGTTCGACGGCCACGGCCGGTACGAGACGCAGTGGAACAACATGCACCGCCCCTCGGGCCTGTTCCTGGAGCGCGGCCCGCAGGGGCGCTTCTACGTGGGCGAGGTCGGTGCCGGCATGGCCGTCAACATGGACATGCCGAACATCGGGCCGCGGGTCAGCATCTACAGCCCCCGGGGCGAGCTGCTGGCCCGGCTCGGCAACCGTCCGGCCGGGCTCGAGCTTGGGCAGTTCATCTCGCCACACGGGCTCGCCGTCGACTCGCACGGCGACGTCTACGTGGGCGAGGTCTCGTTCACCAACTGGGGCCGGCGCGGGCCGCACCCGCCCGGGCTGCGCAGCCTGCAGAAGCTCGTCAAGGTACGCTGACCCCGAGCGCCGGAAAACGCGTCGAGGGGCGGCAGGGCGCCGCCCCTCGATCTCCCGTCGTGCGTCCGTGTCAGCGTCAGCGTCAGCGTCAGCGCAGCAGCAGGGACTTCGTGGTCACCGCGCCCTTGGTCACGGTTCCCTTCGTCGTCGTCCGGGTCTGGGCGCAGGCGAACCAGAGCGAGCCGTCACCGGCGACGCTGACGGCGGGGGTGATGCAGTTGGCCGGCAGGGAGACCTTCACGCGCTGCGAGGGAGCCGTGAAGCCGGCCTCGATCTGCTGGGCGATGTACTGCTCCAGCAGGGACATGCAGTCGTCGAAGGCCGCGCCGGCGATGGCGGCCGTCGGGGTGCAGATCGGATCGGTGATCGCGACGATGACGTCGGCCCACCAGGGGAAGTCGACGCTCGCGTGGAACTGCACGGGCTCGAACACCAGCTCCCACACGTTGCCGCTCGGCTGGAAGCTCACCCGCGTGTCGAGCTGCAGGTGGATGTCGGGGCTCGCGAAGCCGGTGCTGACCAGGTGGATGTCGGCGCGGACCGTGTCGTCGGCCAGATGCGAGATCTCGACGCCCGGGCCGTCCCCGGGATCGCGCCACGCCACGTCGGTGCGCTCGAAGATCATCGTCCCGATGATCGACTCCAACCGCGACACCAGCTCGGTCGGGAGGACCCGCGGTGACATGGCGGGGCTCACGAAGCCGGCGAAGAGCGGGCTGGCCCGGAGCTCGTCGTGGCGGATGAGGATCGCGTTGTAGCCGTCCACCCACTCGCACGTCGTCGAGGTGTTGCCGTAGATCTTGTCGAACGCCACGGCGCCGTTGACGAGGAGCTGGACCTGGGCCACGCAGAAGCCGTCGGTGCTGCTCGTGTAGACGCCGACCCGCGTGATGTCCCGCAGCGTGCCGATGCCGTTCTGGATCAGGTCGTAGGTGACGTCGGAGCCGGCTTCCAGGTCGTCGATCGGGGTGTTGATGCCCGTCCAGCTCCCGGTCGGCACGTTGCCCGGCCCGGCGTTGAGCGAGACCGAGACCAGGCCGTCGGTGCCGCCGCTGGACACGTTGGCGACTCGGATGCGGAGCTGGGTGCGGAACACGCCGGGGTCGCCGAGCATCTGGGTGACGACACACAGTGAGGAGGTGAGCACCTCGGCGCTGTCGGCGCCGCGGATGCGCACGCGGTAGCACCACTCGCTGTCGGCGGGGAGCCCGTGGTCGACGAACGTCTGGGGCCCGGCGAGCGGTTGGTTGAACGTGGCGACCGTCGCCCAGACACCGGCCGAGCTCGCCCGCTCCACCAGCGTCGAGGTGTCCTCCGGCGAGTTGTCCGTCCAGCGCACCGTCACGTCGCTCAGCCCGGTGGACGTGTTCAGCCAGCGCTGGATCTTGTAGTCCGACGGATAGATGACCGGGCTCTGCTTGACCGTTCCACCTCCCGAGGTGAGGAGGTTGTGGAGGTTCACCATCGCCAGCGCCGGCGAGAGCCACGCGGTGACGGCGAGCACGTTGAGAGTGAGGGTCGCGAACACTGTGCGCATCGTCCGGTTCATCGCTGGCGCCTCCTTGGGGCGTTGATGAGGGGACGTAGAGGCATCGGCCATGCCAGGCCAGAACGAGCGCCATTTCGCTGGGTTAGCGAGCGGCTCCGCCGGTGCCCGAAGCCCGAGCCGGAAGTCCGCCCGAGGCAATTCGAAGTCCGCCCGAGGCAATTCGGCCGAAGGACCAGAGAGATCGGTATGATCACGCCCGCGCGACCGACACGGACGGGAGGGCGCTGAGGGATGGGACAGCTCGACGGCAAGGTGGCGATCGTGACCGGCTCGGGGCGCGGCATCGGGCAGCAGGTGGCGTTGCGCCTGGCTCGCGACGGCGCCGCGGTGGTGGTGAACGACCTTGACGAGGCGCCGGCCAAGGAAACGATCGCGCTCATCGAGAAGCTGGGCGGCCGGGCCGTCGCCTGCAACGGCGACGTCACCGCCAAGGACTTCGGCGAGCGCATCGTGGGCACCGCCGTGAAGCAGCTCGGCGGGCTGCACATCATCGTGAACAACGCCGGCTACACGTGGGACAACGTCATCCAGAAGATGACCGACGAGCAGTGGTACGCCATCCTCGACGTCCACGTGACGGCGCCGTTCCGCATCCTGCGCGCGTTCGCACCGTACCTGCGCGAGCAGTTCGAGGCCGAGGCCAAGCGCGGCCAGCGCGTCGTGCGCAAGGTGGTGCAGATCTCGTCCACCTCCGGCGTGCGGGGCAACGCCGGCCAGGTGAACTACTCCTCGGCCAAGGCGGCGGTGACCGGCATGACCCGCACGCTGGCCAAGGAATGGGGGCGGTACGCCGTCACGGTCAACTGCGTGGCGTTCGGCTACATCCAGACGCGATTGACCAAGCCGCTGGCCGAGGGCGAGGCCGGCACCATCGAGGTGGCGGGGCGCCAGGTGAGGGTCGGCGTGCAGGGCGCCCGCATCGCCGGCATGAACCAGATGATCCCGCTCGGCCGCGGCGGCTTCCCGGAGGAAGCGGCCGGGGCGATCTATCTGTTCTGCAGCCCCGACAGCGACTTCGTCAGCGGCCAGACGCTCGTCGTCACCGGCGGCGCGTAGCGGAGCGTCAGTCCATGAAGGCCGGCGTGATCTTTCCCCAGACGGAGTGCGGGACCGACGTCGCCGCGATCGGCGTGTTCGTCCGGGCCGTCGAGGCCATGGGCTTCGATCATCTCTTCGTGGCCGATCACGTCCTCGGCGCCGACCCGCAGTTCCACTCCCACCCGTCGCTGGCGACGTACTCGCACCGGGCCGTGGTCCACGAGACGTTCACGTTGCTGGCCTACCTGGCCGCGATCACGCAGCGGCTGACGCTGGCCACCGGCATCCTGATCCTGCCACAGCGGCAGACGGCGCTGGTGGCCAAGCAGGCTGCCCAGATCGACGTGCTGAGCGGTGGCCGGCTGCGCCTGGGCATCGGCGTGGGCTGGAACGCCGTCGAGTTCGAGGCCCTCAACGAGACCTTCGAGAACCGTGGCCGGCGCAGCGCCGAGCAGATCGCCGTCCTGCGCGAGCTGTGGACCCAGCCGGTCGTCGATTTCCACGGCGAGTTCCACCGCATCAGCCACGCCGGCCTCAACCCCATGCCGATCCAGCGGCCGATTCCCATCTGGTTCGGCGTGGGCAGCCGCGAGCAGCCGGCACCGCCCGACGCCGCCTTGCGCCGGATCGGGCGGCTCGCCGATGGCTGGAGCCCGAACTTCCCGCCGGACGCCCAGGGCCAGACGCTCGTCGCGCGCGTGCATCAGTACGCGCGCGAGGCCGGCCGCGATCCCGCCGGGCTCCCGCTGGAGGGTCGCATTCGCCTGGCCGGCCAGAACCCCGACGGGTGGGCCAAGCAGGTGGAGGCGTGGAAGGCCCTCGGCGCGACGTCCGTCATTGCCGAGCCACGGAACGCGGGCTTGCGCTTCCCGGATGGACATCTGGACGTGCTGCGTCGATTCAAGGACACGCTCAAGGAGGTCTCGTGATGCCACCGGTGACGCTGCAGATCTTCTCCGACTACGTCTGACCCTGGTGCTACCTCAGTACCGTGCGTATTGAGAGGCTCCGGACCGAGCACAACGTGAAGGTCGAGTGGGTGCACTTTCCCTTGCATCCGGAGACCCCGGCGGAGGGCCGCTCGCTGGCCGACCTGTTCGCCGGGCGCCACGTGGACCGCAAGGCCATGCACGCGCAGATGAAGGCGCGCATGGACGCCGAGGGTCTGCCCTACGGCGAGCGCACCATGACCTACAACAGCCGCCTGGCCCAGGAGCTGGGCAAGTGGGCGGATACGCAGCCCGGGGGTGAGGCGCTCCACGACGCGCTCTTCCGCGCGTACTTCGTGGAGGCGCGCGATATCTCGCAGCCGGCGGTGCTCCTGGAGATCGCCGAGCGCGTGGGCCTGCCGGTCGACGGCGCCCGCGAGGTGCTGGAGCAGCGGACGTTCAAGGCCGCGGTCGACGCCGACTGGGCGCTCTCGCGCCGCTATGGCGTCACCGGCGTGCCGACCTTCGTCGTCGGCCGCCACGGCGTGGTCGGCGCTCAGCCCTACGAGGTGATCGAGCAGCTCGTGAAGCAGGCCGCACCCACAGAGGAGAGCTGACATGCTGGCGGCGCCCGGCTTCCATCACCTGCATCTGAACTCCGTCGATCCCGACGCGGCGATCGACTTCTACGTGCGCCACTTCCCGCGCTCCACGAAGAGCCGCTGGGGTGGTCTGCCCGCGCTGGCGGCGCCGAACGACGTGCTGGTCCTGCTCACGCA
Source organism: Methylomirabilia bacterium (assembly GCA_041499965.1). Lineage (GTDB taxonomy): Bacteria > Methylomirabilota > Methylomirabilia > Rokubacteriales > CSP1-6 > AR5. Next base: position 8,075 of record JBGQLG010000149.1, on the reverse strand, counting down.
GGTCGCGACACCGCCGGCCACGTCGCCCCAGACCGCGCTCTGGCATTTCGGCTGGCACGTCAGCGACACGCGCGCGAGCCTCGACACCTACCGGAGGCGGACGGACCTCGAGCTGCTGCCGCTCTACACCACGGACGAGGGTGGCGCCGTCTTCGTCAGCAGCGACACGTGGCCGAGCGCCGGCCCCACGCCCGGCCTGACGAAGGCGCAGATCGGCGAGGCCAAGACGAAGGGCGTGCAGCCGACCCGCCAGGGCGGCTTCGGCTACATGCGCGGGCCCGACGACGCGCTCGTGGAGTATGCCGGCAACCATCCGGCCGAGCGGTTCAACCACGTGCACATGTTCCACGACGATCCGTTTTGCGCCCAGCTCTGGTACCAGACACACCTCAACGCGCCGGTCTTCGCGGGCCGCACAGTTCCCGCGACGATGACCGAGACCTCGTGCACGGTGCCGCGCGGGCCCGACCGGAGCTGGCCGGCGCTGGGGCGGGAGGGGATGTACCGGGCGCCGTCGGCGGCGGTGGTGTTCGGCGACGTGGCGCTACCGTGGTACGTGCGTCAAGGCGACCAGCCGCTCGTGAGCAGTCGCGGCCACGTCTACGACCACATCGCGCTCAGCGTCACCGACCTCGACGGGTGGATCGCCAAGCTGCGCAGCGAGGGTGTGCGGTTCCTCGAGGGGCCCTATCGCCTTGGCGACACGCGCGCGGTGATGATCGAGGGGCCGAGCCGCGAGGCATTGGAGCTGGTCGAGACCGCCGGGTGACCAGCCCCTTCGTGCCCGGGCCGGCGGTGCGCATCGCCGGCGCCCCGACCGGTCCGCTGGCCGGCCTGACGTTCGCCGCCAAGGATCTCTTCGACGTCGCGGGCCACCCGACCGGTGGCGGCAACCCGGATTGGCCGCGCCAGCGCTCCGTTCCGACGCGCCACGCGTGGGCGGTGCAGCGGCTGCTCGACGCCGGCGCCACGCTGATCGGCAAGACCGTCACCGACGAGGTGTCGCTCGGCATCCTCGGCGAGAACCCGTTCGAGGGCACGCCGCTCAATCCCGCCGCGCCCGAGCACGTGCCGGGCGGCTCGTCGTCGGGCTCGGCCTCGGCGGTGGCCCAGGGGCTGTGCGACACCGCGCTCGGCACCGACACCGGCGGCTCGGTGCGTGTGCCGGCGAGCTTCTGCGGCCTCTACGGCATCCGCCCGACCCACGGCCGGCTGGATCTCACCGGCATGATGGCCCAGGCGCCCAGCTCCGACACGACGGGATGGTTTGCGCGCGACGCCGAGACGTTCGCCCGGGTCTCCGGGGTGCTGCTCGACGAGCCGATCACGCCGGCCAGCTTGCCCACCACGCTCGTGGTGGCGAACGATGCCTTCGGCCTGGCGGATGCCGAGACGGCCGCCGCACTGCGGCCGATGGTGCGTGCGCTGTCCGAGCTGGTGGGCTACGTGCGTGAGGATCTCCTGGCGCCGCCCGGGTTGTCGGTCTGGTCGCGGACCCAGCGCACGCTGCAGTCCTGCGAGTCCTGGCTGACCTTCCGGGACTGGCTCGATCGCGAGAACCCGCGGCTGCAGTTCAGCGTGGCTCGCGGCCTCGTGGCCGCGAGCGCGATCCCCGAGAGCGAGCGGCAGTGGGCCGCGCTCATGCGCGCCGAGGCGCGCGCCCGCCTCGCCTGGCTGGTCCCGCCCGGCGCGATCCTGTGCCTGCCGACGACGCCGTTCCCGGCGCCCCGCAAGGGACTGCCCCTCACGACGCTCGACCCGCTGCGCGCGCGGATGAGCTGCCTGACGTCGCCCGGCGGCCTGACCGGCGTGCCGCAGGTGAGCCTGCCGGGCGCGACGGTCGACGGCCGCCCGGTGGGCCTGTCGATCGTCGGCGCCCCCGGCAGCGACGCCGCGCTGGTGGCGGTGGCGAAAGCGATGGAGGTCGAGCGATGATCGACGTGACGCCCAACGTTCCCGAGGTCGTGGCCGAGGTGCGCGGGATCTTCGAGCGCTACGAGCAGGCGCTGATCGACAAGGACGTCGCCGTCCTCGACGCCGCGTTCTGGAACAGCCCCCACACGATTCGCTACGCGATGACCGAGCACGGCTACGGCTTCGACGAGATCCACGCCCATCGCGTCGCCCGCCCGCCCGGGCCGGGCACCAAGGACAAGCGCATGCGCCTGGAGATCCTCACGCTCGGCCGCGACCTGGCCACCGTGAACCTCGAGTTCACGCTGCGCGGCCGCGATCGGATCGGCCGCCAGAGCCAGACGTGGGTGCGCTTCCCCGACCTCGGCTGGAAGGTGATCGCCGCGCACGTCTCGACCATGGAGCTGGCTCGATGACCGCCCGTCGCGTCGCGGCCCTGGGTGCGGTGCTGCTCGTCATCGCCGCCTGCGCGAGCGGGCAGCGCGGCCCGTCACCGCTCGCCGGTATCGAGCACGTCATCGTCATCTACCAGGAGAACTGGAGCTTCGACGCGCTCTTCGGCACGTTCCCCGGCGCCAGCGGGATCGCCAGCGCCAGCCCCACGTCGATCGCGCAGACCGACAAGGACGGGCGGCCGTTCGCCACCCTGCCGCCGTCCATCGACACCCGGCCGGCGATTCCGGTGCCGGACCCGCGCATCCCCGCCGCCCTGCCGGTGGCGCCCTTCGATCTGGCCCCCTACGTGCCGCCGACCTCGCGCACGGGCAATCCGGTGCATCGCTTCTACCAGCAGCAGCTCCAGATCAACGGCGGCCGCATGGACCGGTTCGTGGCGTGGACCAACGTCGGCGGGCTGGTCATGAGCCACTACGACGCCACGCGCATGCCGCTGGGCCAGCTCGCTCAGGAGTTCGTGCTCGCCGACAACTTCTTCCACGCGGCGTTCGGCGGCTCGCTCCTCAACCACATGTGGCTCGTGTGCGCCTGCACGCCGCACTGGCCCGACGCGCCGGCGGACCTGCGCGCGCGACTCGACGACACGGGCCGGCTCGTCAAGGACGGCGAGGTCAGCCCGGACGGCTACATCGTCAACACGGCGTACACGCGCAACACGCCGCACCCGGCGCGCATCACCGACCCGCACCACCTCGTGCCGAACCTGACGCTGCCCACGATCGGCGATCGCCTCGACGCCGCCGGCGTCACCTGGGCGTGGTATTCGGGCGGCTGGAACGACGCCATGGCGGGCCGCCCGCACGCGCGCTTCGCGTATCACCACCAGCCGTTTGCCTATTTCGCGAAGTGGGCGGATGGCACGGCCGCCAAGACCCGCCATCTGCAGGACGAGGCCGACTTCCTGCGCGCGGTCGCCGCCGGCCGGCTACCGGCGGTGTCGTTCGTGAAGCCGCTGGGGACGCTGAACGAGCACCCGAACTCGAGCGAGCTGCTCACCGGGCAGGAGCACGTGGCCGAGCTGGTGCGCGCGGTCCGGGCCAGCGCGATCTGGCCGTCGACGCTCATCGTCATCACGTACGACGAGAACGGCGGGCGGTGGGATCACGTGGCGCCGCCGAGCGTGGACCGCTGGGGGCCGGGGACGCGGGTGCCGACGGTGATCGTCTCGCCGTTCGTGAAGCGCGGGCACGTCGACCACACCCGCTACGACACGACCGCCATCCTCAAGCTGATCGAGACGCGCTGGGGCCTGGCCCCGCTCGGGGCGCGCGACGCCGCCCAGGAGCCGCTGACCGGCGCCTTCTGAGCGCGTCTACTTCACGAAGGTCAGGGTGCAGGGGCGGGTCTGGGTGCGGCTGCCGCTGGCGCGAGAGTCCTCGAAGCGAAGGTCGACCTGATACGCGTACTGAGAGCCCTTGTTCACGCGGTTGGCCGTGAACCTGGGGTCGCCGGTCACGCCGCGGGCGTCGATGATGGCGCGGCCGTCGGGCTGGATCTTCCCCTTGAGCGTCAGCGAGCTCGGAGTTCCGGCGACACCCCATTGCCCCTCGAGCACACCGTCCTTCACCACCGCGTCGAGCCGGATCGTGTAGCCGGCGGCGGCCTCGTAGGGCGGGCATACCACGTTGACGTTCCAGGTGCCGTCGAAGCGCGCGGGGTCCAGTGCCCTGGGCGGCTTGCCGGACAGGCCGGCGATCCGTTGTCGGGCCAGGGGAGCGAAGACCCCATCCGGGTACTGCTTGAGATAGGATTCGAACCCCGCGGGATCGGTGCCGTCCTTGATCGACGCCCAGAACAGCGACTCACGATCGGCCATCGTGGGCGGCGCGGCCGGCGTGGCCGCGGCCACGACGTTGACGGTCACGTTGACGATGAGATCTCCGGTGAGCGATGAGGACTCCCAGGGCGTCTGGGCGCCCTTCGACCGCTCCGCGACGCCGATCCGCACCCGCTTGAACACCTCCTCGACCTTCAGACCGGGAACGCGCAGCGCCTGCAACAGCTCCTCCGTGTACAGGCCGTTGGTGCCGTCACCGTCCGCGGCCACGGAGCCGGGGGCGGTGGCGTAGGCGACCAGGGTTCCGCGGGCGGCGTCGACGGCGGCCAGACCGCGCGAGGCGCCACGCAGCCGTCGCTCGAACGGGTTGTTGCGGCAGGCGTCGAGAATGACGATGTTGACCCGGTTCTTCGCCTCGGCCATCTGCTCGAGCAGGAGATCGACGTCGACGGCGGCGATCCGGGTGGTCGCCTCGGAATCGATGTCGGCATCGACCGGGACCAGGTAGTTGTGCCCGCGCACCTGCAGTCCGTGGCCGGCGTAGTAGAAGAAGCCGACACCCCCGTCCGTGAGCCGTCGCCCGAACTCGATGATCGCGGTTTCCATCGTGCGCTTGCTGGCGTTCTCGTGGGCGAGCACGTCGAAGCCGAGCTCGCGGAGCGTCTTGGCCACGGCCCGCACGTCGTTCACCGGGTTGCGCAGCGGCGTCTCGCGGTACGCGCCGTTGCCGATCACCAGCGCGACCCTGGACTCCCCACGCGGCGCCTGAGCGCCGACCGACGTGGCCGAGGCGAGCATGGCGACGACGACGGCGGTCACGAGGGAGCACGATCGAAGCAGAGTCCGCATGCTCATTGTCCCTTGCGCCGTTGCTCGTAGGAGATCGCGTAGGCCGCCGATCGTGCGAGCAGGATCGGGTCGGCCGAGAGCTCGATGCCGTCGGTCCGGTTGGTGGGATCGAAGATCAGCCGCTGCTCGTCCTGCGCGCCCGTCGGCGAGAGGCTCGCGATCTCCAGGCCGCCCAGCTCCACGCGCTGGCGGTCGGCCGGCCACAGCGCGGTCGGGTCGTCGGTCGGATCACCGTCCGCGGCGACCTGCAGGAGCAGGCGAAAGGTCGCGGGGCCGGTACGCAGCCGGCTCTCCAGTTCCTCGCGCAGGAAGTTGGCGCTGCGCCGGCCGCCGTCCTCGGGGGACAGGAAGGCCTCGCCCGCCTCGGGGACGAAGTGATAGCGGCCGAAGCGGCGCGAGCCGTCGGCGGCGGTGAAGAGGAACGCGTGCTCGGCGTGGAAGGTCACTTGCGCGTAGCTGGCCGGCACCGCCTTCTGCATCAAGCGCCCGACGAAGGCCGCCGCGGCGGGGTGGCTGGCAAGGAACTTGGGGACGCCGTCGGGGGCGGGCTTGCCGGTGGCCGGATCCGGCAGCTGTAGACGGAGGAACTCCAGGAACTCCTCGGGCGTCCGGGCCACGAAGCCCTCGATCGAGTTAGCCAGGATGTCCGCCGCCTTGCCGTCCGGCAGCTGGAACTTCACCGAGAGTGCCCGCACGTTGGGCACGCCGTCGTGCACGTCGGGGTTGCCGTTGGCGTTGGAGAAGCGGACGACGGTCGCCACCGGGCCGCCCTGCAGATGCGGGGCCCGGGTCATCCGGCGCGCGTCCGCGGACGGGCGGAACGTCCCGGCGCAGACGATGCCCTTGGCGTGGGCCGGGCGAAAGCCCGGGTGCGGGCCGGCCAGCGCCCTCATGGTCTCGACGAGCTGGGCGATGACGGCCTGGGACGCGGGGGATGCGGACATGGTGAGGCCTCCTTGTCGCTTTGATGCTACCTCTGAAGCGAACGTCTCGGACGTGTACTACTATCGGGGCGCCGAAGCTGCGACGACGAACGCCGGGAGGAAAGCGATGCCGGTCTTCACGCGTCCTGATGCGGAGCTCTACTACGAGGTCCACGGGTCGGGCTTCCCCTTGCTGCTCTTCGCTCCGGGCGGGCTGCGCTCGCAGCTCGACTACTGGCGCCACAGCCCCGCCAACCCCGGGGCCCCGCCGGCGTGGATGAACCCCATGGTCGACCTGGCGAGCCGGTTCACCGTGGTCGGCATGGACCAGCGCAACGCCGGGCAGTCGCGGGGGGCGGTGACCGAGACGCACGGCTGGCACACCTACGCCGGCGATCACCTGGCCCTGATGGACCACCTCGGCTTCCGGCGCTTCCACGTCATGGGCGGCTGCATCGGGGGCACCTACTGCCTGACGCTGTGCGAGCTGGCGCCCGAGCGCATCGGCGCCGCCGTGCTGCAGAACCCGATCGGCCTGCACGACAACCGCGACACCTGGGACGACGCGGTCAGCGGCTTCGTCAAGACCATGCTGGCCCGCGATCCGTCATTGCGGGAGGACGTCATCCGGAAGTTCGGCGACAACATGTTCGGCGGCGACTTCGTCTTCTCGGTGAGCCGCGACTTCGTGCGCCGCTGCCCCACGCCGCTCTTGCTGCAACCCGGCATCGACAAACCCCACCCGGCCGCGACCAGCGAGGAGATCGCCCGGCTGGCGCCGAACCTCGAGATCCAGAAGGACTGGCGCGGGCCCACGCACCTGGCCGAGTCGATCCGCCGGGTCAGCGACTTCCTGACGCGCCACACGCCGGCGCCATGAACGACGAGCTGACCGGCCAGACCGTGGAGTTGCTGCAGCAGCTCATCCGCAACCAGTGCGTGAACGACGGCTCCGTCGCCTCCGGCCAGGAGGTGCGGACCAGCGACGTGCTGAAGACCTATCTGCAGGGCGCCGGCCTCGACCTCGAGGTCTACGAGCCCGACCACGCGCCAGGTCGCACCAGCCTCGTCGCCCGCATCGAGGGCACCGATCCGGCGGCGCCGACGCTCTGCCTGATGGGCCACACCGACGTGGTGCCGGTGACGCCGGCCACCTGGACGCGCGATCCCTTCGGCGGCGAGCTGGTGAACGGCGAGGTGTGGGGTCGGGGCGCGCTCGACATGCTGAACCTCACCGCGTCCCAGGCCGTCGCCCTCAAGACGCTGGCCCGGCGCGGCTGGCGCCCTCGCGGCACGCTGGTCTATCTGGCCTGCGCCGACGAGGAGGCCGGCGGCGCGCTGGGCGCCGGTCATGTGTGCAAGCGCCACTGGGACTCGCTGCGCGCGGACTATCTGCTGACCGAGAACGGCGGCACCGTGAGCGCGCACGACGGGCAGCTGAACGTCACCGTGCACGTGGGCGAGAAGGGCGTGGCGTGGCGGAAGCTCCGCGTCAAGGGCACGCCCGGCCACGGCTCGATGCCCTACGGCGCCGACAACGCGCTGATCAAGGCCGCGCAGGTGGTGACGCGCCTGGCCGACTACCGGCCGTCGCCCTACGTGGGTGATCTGTGGAACACCTTCGTCGGCGCCCTTGACGTCGAGCCGACCGTGAAGGAGGCCCTGGTCGATCCCTCACGCGTCGACGAGACGATCGCCCACCTGGCGCCGGGCCTGGCCAAGTACGCGTGGTCGGCTACCCACACGACCTTCTCGCCCAACATGTGCCGCGCCGGCGTGAAGACCAACGTGATCCCCGACGTCGTCGACATCGAGGTGGATATCCGCACGATCCCCGGCGACAACGAGGACGAGGTGCGCCGCCATCTCGACAAGGCCCTCGGCGACCTGTCCGAGGAGGTGGAGGTCGAGAAGCTCTTCTCCAAGCAGGCCTCGGTGTCGCCGACGGGGACGCCGCTCTGGGACGTGCTGGGCCGGGTGGTCGACGCGCACTACCCCGGCGCGAAGCTGCTGCCGCGGCTGATCGTCGGCTTCACCGACGCGCCGTACTTTCGCGAGCACGGCGCGACCGCGTACGGCTTCGGCCTGTTCTCGCGCACGCTCACGGCCGAGGCCATGGCCGGCCGCTTCCACGGCAACGACGAGCGCATTGACGT
>JBGQLG010000148.1:0-13382 GCA_041499965.1 Methylomirabilia bacterium | reverse complement strand
GCGCCGCCATATCGCCGAGGCCGGTGAAGCCGCCGGTCTTGACGATGTCGGGCTGCACGATGTCCACGCCGGCCTCGATGAGCCGCTTGATCCCCTGCAGCGTGTACTCCTGCTCGCCGGCCGACACGGCGATGTCGAGCGTGGCGGCCACCTTGGCGACGCTCTCCACGTGGTAGTGCTGCACCGGCTCCTCGAACCACACGGAGCCCAGCTCCTCCAGCGCGCGGCCCACGCGGATGGCGCCCTGCACGGAATAGCCGTTGTTGGAGTCGAAGGCGAGCGGGAAGTCGTCGCCGACCAGCTTGCGCACGGCCCGGGCCTTGGCGATGTCGCCGGCCAGGTCGACGTCGCGCGCCGTCTTGTCGGCGTCGAAGCGGATCTTCACCTGGACGGGGCCGAGCTTCAGCCAGAGCGAGGCGTTGCCGTGTACCATCGGGCTCGCCTCGCCGAGGCCCGTCACGCCGGCGTCGGTCCCGATGCGGACCCACGCGCTGCGACTGCGCCCGCCGCCCCAGTCCACGTGAAACGCCTCGACCTTGGTGATCTTCATCGTCTCCTCCTGCGTTCGGAGCGACAGGATAGCCTACCGGCGCGGTCTTGATCAGCGTCGGCGAGACCTCCATACTGCCTCACAGTTCCAACGAGAGGAGCGCTCGCGCGATGCAATTCGGCTGGCTGACTCTGGGACTCTCGCCCTCGCCCGACGAGGACGCCGCCGCCATCGACGACGCGGTCGCCGAGGCGTGCTTCGCCGAGACGGCCGGCTTCGACGGCATCTGGCTCACCGAGCACAACTTCACCGGCGAGAGCGTGTACTGCGATCCCATCCCGTTCGCCAGCGTGGTGGCCGCGCGCACCTCGCGCATCCGGATCGGCTTCGCCGTGCTCCAGCTCGCCCTGCGCCATCCGATCCGCCTGGCCACCGAGCTGGCGCTGCTCGACAACCTCTCGGGCGGCCGCCTCGACGTCGGCGTCGGCCACGGGACCAACTACAACGAGTACGAGTTCGTCGGCTACGGTCTGCGCAGCGACGACAGCCGCGAGCGGATGGCCGAGACGCTCGACGTGATGATCCGCGCCTGGACCGAGGCGCCCCTGGTCCATCACGGCAAGTTCTACCAGCTCAGCCTGCCCGCGCTCCGCCCCCGCCCGCGGCAGCGGCCGCACCCGCCCGTGTGGCGCGCCGTCTCCTCGGCGGGCTCGGTGCGCGAGTGCGGCCGGCTCGGCGCGCCCATGCTGATGGCGCGCCTGTCGCTGGCCCGCGTCCCCGAGCGCCTGGCGCTCTACGAGACCGGCCTGGCCGAGAGCGGCCTCGACGAGGCCACCCGGCGCCGACTACGCGAGCAGGCGGCCCTGTGGCGCTTCGTCCACGTCGCCGAGAGCCAATCCCAGGCCGAGGACGAGCTGGCGACGGCCCTACGCGGCACCCGCCACCACATGGTCCACGCCCGCGCGACCCACAACCCCCCCGGCTTCGCCGTCGACGCCTCTCGTGTCAATGCCTGGAACGATCCAAACGTCTCCGACGAGGACGGCGCCCGCCACGCACTGGAGACCATGTCGCTCTACGGCACTGAGCGTCGCGTCGCCGAGCAAGTCGCCGAGCTCCGCGACGCCGGCGTCCACCACATCCTCTGCCAAATGAGCACCGGCTACCTCCCCCACCCCCGCATCATGGAGTCGATGCGCCGCTTCGGCTCCGACGTGATTCCGCACTTCCGATAAGCTCGGACGACTTACTGGTCTCTCGTGCAATGTGGTGACGCCGGCGGGTGGGCGCGGGGCCCGCGGGCGCGCCATCGTGGCGAGCCGTCGTCGCCGTTCGAGCGCAGGGCTCGGCGCGCGAGCCGCCAACAACTCGAAGAGCCCTCGCCCCAGCCCCCCTTGGGGGATGGGGGGCCCGAGCGAGCCGAGCCCGGAGCGAGTTACGGCGACAGGCGAGCCACGCTGGCGCGCCCGCGGGCCCCGCGCCCACCCGCCGGCGTCACCACGTTGCACGAGACCTACTGGAACGGCGGGATGCGCCGCTTCGTGGCCTGCTCGAACGCGTAGCCGAGCTCGATCAGCCGCGGCTCGCTGCACGCGGTCCCCGCGAAGCTGACGCCGAAGGGCGCCGGCCTGGCCTCGAACCCCTCGGGGAACGGCGGCGTCGGCGCGTTACGGACCATCCCGAACGGCACGATCACGGTCGGGTAGCCGGGTCGGGCGACGATGTTCGCGCCGCTCCAGCTCGGGAAGAGCACGGCGTCGAGCTGGTGGGCCTTCATCACCGCGTCGATGCCCCGGGTGCCGCCGAGCGCGATGTCCTTGGCCCGGTCGGCCTGGTAGCGCGGGCGATCGGCGTCCAGGTCCATCTCGTCGGAGTTGTCGAGCTGGGCCTGGCCGTACTTGATCGCGCCGCGGGGCGTGTGCGCCCGGTTGAAGTTGCGCAGCTCGGCCAGCGTCTTCACCGGCGCGCTCGGGCCGAGCGAGCGCAGCCAGGCGTTGAAGTCGCGCTTCATCCCGTACTTGAACACGACGGAGCAGTTGGCGTCGGTCGCCTTGGCCCCCGACGCGCCCGCGCAGATGTTCCACAGCAGGAAGTTGCTGGCCGGGTCGGGATCGACGACGCTCGGAATATCGGCCGGGTCGACGATGACCGCGCCCTCGCGGCGCAGGACGGCGATCGCCTCGGCCATCACCTTGGCCTGGTCGTCGGGGAGCCCGCCGCGCGCCGCCGTCTCGCCGGGCGGCGTCACCTTGTCGTAGAAGAACGCCCGGGGAATGCCGATGCGCGCACCCTTCAGGCCGTCGCGCTTGAGGTGCGGCGTGTAGTCGTGATCGCGCGGCAGCGGGCACAGGCCCGTGGCCGGATCGTTGGGATCCGGGCCGGTCCCCTCCAGCACGCCGAGCAGGATGGCCGCGTCGGTCACCGTCCGCGCCATCGGGCCCGCGGTGTCCTGATCCGCGGCAATCGGGATGATGCCGTAGCGGCTGATCCGTCCCACCGTCGGCTTGATGCCGACCAGCATCGTCTGGTTGGCCGGGCTCAGGATCGAGCCGGACGTCTCGGTGCCGACGTTGGCGGCCCAGAAGCTGGCGGTGGTGCCGATGCCCGAGCTCGACCCGCCGGTGGGCAGCGCGACGCGCCCGTCGTCGTTGTCCGTGCGCGGATCGCGCCGCGGATCGTAGGGATTGACGCCGTAGCCCGCCAGGCCGCTGTAGTTGGCCGGCATCGGCGTCGGCAATCCGGCCACCCAGTTGGCCAGCTCGGTCATCACCGTCTTGGCGATGATGAGCGCGCCGCCCGCGCGCAGGCTGCGCGTCAGCGTCGCCTCGTACGAGGGGCGATAGCCCTCGAAGGCGACGGCGCCGCCCGTGGTCGGCATGTCCGTCGTGTGGATGTTGTCCTTGAGCGCGATGGGAATACCGTGCAGCGGCCCCCGCACGCGGCCCAGCGCCCGCTCGCGATCGAGGGCGTCGGCCTCCTCGAGCGCGCGCGGATTGACGGTGATCGCCGCCTTGAGCTGATCCTCGTAGAGCGCGATGCGCGTCAGGTACTCGAGGGTGAGCTGCCGCGAGGTGACCCGCCCCTCGGCCAGCGCCTTCTGCAGCTCGGGGATGCCGGTCTCGACCACGTTGAACGGCCGGCCGGCGACCGACGCGCCGGCCATCGGCCCGGCGCAGCCTGTTGCCATCAGAACGGCCAGCGCGAATGCGGCAGCACCCGATCGCGTCATCGTGCCCCTCCTCGGCGGAATGGGCCGTAGTGTAGCCGAACTATCCGGAGGCCGCGGGGTCGGTGGGCGGCAGCACCTCGCGGAACACCGGGCGCGTCTTCCACTCGGGCACCGGCGGCGTGTGGCCCTCGCACGGCGCGTAGGTCGACTCCTCGACCAGCTGCATCTTGTGGATGTAGCGCGGGCAGTTGGGAAAGGCCGTCGCCACCTCCACCCGCACGATCAACTGGGCGCCGATGAACTCCGCCAGCAGCGGATCGTCCTCGCGCACCGTAGCGCGCCCGTTCACGCGCAGCCGCTTGGGATTCTCGAAGTCGACGAAGAGCAGACCCACGTGCGGGTTGACCAGGAGGTTGCCCAGGCTCTTGAACATACCGTTGCCGTCGTAGCTCGGGAACGCCAGCGTCCCCGGCCCTATCACGCGCACGAACCCGGGGCGACCGCCCTTGTACGAGCAATCGGGCCGGCCCTCGGCGTCGGCGGTGGCCAGGAAGAACATCGGCCGACTCTCGATGAACGCGCGATCGGCGTCGGTGAAGACGGCGTGCGCGATGACCTCTTCCAGCCGGTCGGCGAGCCGCCGTGTCTGGAACTGGTCCTGAAGCTGCCGTGAGCCCTCGTGATACAGCGTCGAGTCGTTCATGCCTTCTCCTTGGAGCGTCCGTCCGATCCGCCGGGGCGCGCCCCACGCTTCGGTGGGCCCGGCTCCCCGGGCGGCGAGCCGAACGGGCGCCAGACGTGCCGGGCGATCGACAGGTACAGCGCGAGCGTCCCCTTGAGGTTGTCCAGCAGGATGGCGGCGCGCTCCAGCGGCATCAGATCAACTCGAACACCGGATAGCGGCCGGCGATCTCGGCGAACGCGGCCGGTGCCGAGCCCGCCGGCACCCGGAAGTATCGCTGCACCGTCAGCGTGAAGCGAGCGACATACGCGCTCAGGATCTCCGGCTTCTCCGCGTCCGGCACGACACGGACGTGCACGCGCTCGCCGCGCCATCCCTTTCGCAGATGGACCTCGCCGGCCGCCTCGGCGTTGCGCACCCATTGTGTGCGGCCGCGGCCGGCCACCAGCCACCGCCGGCCGTGCAGCTCCAGCACGTTGACCGGCGTCGAATACATCCGCCCCGACGTCCGGCCCCGCACCTGGAGGAGATAGTTGTGGCGAAGGCCGAGCCCAAGCCCCACGAGGAGACCGAACACGCGGCTGAAGATCCGCTCGATGGCCGTCGGTGCCTCGAACGCCGGTTCGCCCGGCGTCATCGCTCCCTCACGGCGCGAAGTCCTCCGGCTGGACGGGGCGGGCGGCGAGGTCGAGCGCCAGCCACAGCGCCTTCGAGACCGGGTAGAGTGCGATGGGCGTGAGCACCATGAGCAGGCCGCCGCCGTACAGCACGAGCGTCCACGGAGGGTTGGGCCAGGTGACGAGCAGCGCGAGCAACAGCGCCACCGCGAAGACGACCTCCGTCGCGATGAAGTTCAGCGTGTAGGCGCCGAGCCAGTAGTCGTGCTCCTCGTCCTGGCCGCGCTCGAACCGGAGCCCGCACCGGTCGCAGCGCTCGCTGATCGTGAACCACGACCGCATGACGCGGCCCTCCCCGCAGTGGGGACAGCGCCCCCACAGCGCGCGGCCGATGGATCTCAGGCGTGGGAGAGATCGACCCACCGCGTCGATCCGTCACTCGGGCGCCGCGTGCTTGCGCAGGAACGCCAGCAGGAGGCGGTTGAACTGGCTCACGTCCTCGATCTGCGGCATGTGCCCGACCCCGGCCATGACCGCCAGCTCGGCGCCCGGGATGACCTGCGCGAGGCGCTGGCCCTGCGACAGCGGCGTCGTCGTGTCCCGATCACCCCAGATGACGAGGGTCGGGCTGGCCACCACGCGGTACGCCTCGCTGCGACGGCTGAGCGCCGCCTCGTGCGACGTGAGGAACTCGAGCAGCCAGTCACCGAACGCGTCGGTGGCCCCCTGCACGACCAGGGGCGCCTGCAGCATGCGGACGCGCGCGTCGGTGGCGGTGGCGGGGTCGGCCACGAACCGCGTGAGGAGGCGGCGCGTGAGCAGCGGGTTGGTGATCGTCGCCGCGACGATCGCGTTGCGCAGGCGCCGCGGGCGCAGCACCCTGCCCGCGATTCTCGCGCCGCCCTCCGGAGCGTCCAGGCCGAGCGCGGCGTCGACCAGGACGAGCGCCTTCGCCCGATCGGGCACCAGCAGCACGGCCTCCATCGTCGGGCCGGCGCCGAAGGAGTGCCCGACGAGGATCGCCTCGCGGACCCCGAGCGCGTCGATGACACCGAGGATCCGTCGAGCCTGGGGCTGGCGGCCGTAGGCGCCCGGGGCCGGGTGCTCGGAATACCCGAAGGGAGGCAGATCCAGCGCGACGGCGCGGAAGCCGGCGGCCGCCGTCTCGACGAGCGTCTCGCGCCAGATCTCGCTCCACGCGCCCATGCCGTGCACGAAGAGGACCACCGGCGCCTGTGCCGGCCCCAGCTCCTGCACGAAGACCTCGACGTCCCCTGCCCGCACGAAGCGCCCGCCGTCCGGGGCGGCGGCACCGCGCGTCTTCGCCTCGCGGCCCTGCGTCTGTAGCCGGAACACGGCCAGCGCGCCGATGCCACACAGCATCAGCACCGCGCCCACGACCAGGATCGCTTTCAGGAGTCGCGCCACTCGCCCTCAGCCCCGCGTCGCGCCGCCCCGATCGAGCGGGCTTAGGAGGGCACCGCGTCGTCGCGCGCCGGCGCCGTCGCGGGCCGCGGCACGAACGTGCGCTCGACGAACGCGCGGGCGGCGGCGGGCTCGACGCCGTTGGCTTCCATGCAGGGCGCCGCGTCGGCCATGATGGCTTCGGGATCGCCGGAGAGCATCCAGCGCTTGTAGGTGTCCTCGAACTCGAGGCCCAGGCCGCGGGCGAAGACCGACAGGTAGTGCTCGATGGCCAGTGGCGCCTGCGCCTCGAATCCGCAGAGCAGGCGCTGGCAGCCGTGATAGATCGTGGCCAGCGTCTCGGCGCCAGCGGCGCCGGCCCGCGCGATCTCGTCGCGCACCAGGCCGTTCCACACCGGCAGGCCGAGCTGCTGCTGCACACCGGCGGTGCAGATGCGGCCGAAGCGCGGCTCGGGCTCGACCGGCACGAACGTCACGCCCGGCACCGCCTCCAGCAGCGTGCGGCCGGCGGCGCCCTCGCGGCGGCGCGAATCGTTCTGCACGTGGTAGTGCAGCGCCACCCGCCGGCGCACCTCGCGCGTGAAGCGCAGCGACGGCAGGTGCTCCACCAGGAACTCGGCGGCCTGGCGGAACGGGAACGGCAGCGTGAGCTGCTGTACCTCGTCGTAGAAGTAGATGCAGGACGGACACCACATGACGACCTCGCGCGGCGAAAAGCGCTCGAACAGCTTGATCGTTCCCTGGCTCATGCCGCGGGCGGCGGCGGTGTCGCCCTGGGTGTGGTGCACGATGCCGCAGCAGTAGCTCGGCCCGCCCACCGCGACGTAGTCGAGACCGAGGAGATCGAAGATCGCCGTGACCGTCTGCACCATGTGCGAGGTGCGCAGCACGTTGCAGCCGAGGTAGAGCACGATGTCGTGATGCTCGCCGGCGGCCGGGCCCGGCGTCAGCCGCCAGCGCCGATCGTCCCGGCGACTCATGAGGTCCTGCGTCAGGGTGACCTCGCCGAAGTGCGCGCGGTAGTCGTAGGTCATCTCGGCAATACCGCGCGAGTTGCCTCGATCGCCTCGCGGGCGATGTCGGTCGGATCGCGCTTCCACGTCTTCTCGTTGGGCGCCTCGTAGGAGGCGAAGCCCGGGTAGCCCTTGGCGGCCATCAGCGCGAAGAACTCGCGGAACCAGAACGAGCCGTGGCCCGGCGGCAGCCGATCGAGCGCCTTGCCGGGCTCCAGACCGGTGCGCGGCGGATCGCTGAACTGCACGTAGGCAATCTCGGCCGGCGCCACATCCTCCACGGCCTTCGGCGTCGCGCCGCTGCGGCCCAGGTGATAGGCGTCGAGCAGCAAGCCGCAGCTCGCGTGGGCGGCGCGGGCGAGCACCTCGCGCACGCGCTCCAGCGTGTTGAGCTGCTCGCACTGCGAGTTGAACTCGACCGCCAGCCGCACGCCGTGGGCGGCGGCGATGTCGCCGACCTCGCGCACGCTGGCGGCCGCGCGGGCCACGTCGCCGCGATCCTTGTCCACCGGGCTCATCATGGTGGCGCAGCCGAGTGCGGCGGCGCGGCGGCACTGCTCGTCGAAGACGCGCAGCAGGCGCGCGCGCTCGGCGCCGTCGGTCCACATCCAGCCGAACTCCACGCCGACGCACGCCACCGGCAGCCCGCTGGCGCGCACCAGGTCCAGCACGGAGTCGGCCGGCTTGCCGGACTCCTCGGCCCGCCGGAAGTCGAGCCGGCGCAGCTCGACGCCGTCCCAGCCCGTCGCCTTGGCGATCCGCAGCGCCTCCGCCAGCGGTGTGACGTCGAGCGTCCAGGTGTGCAGCGCCAGGCGCGGGGGCATCAGGCGGCTCCCAGCTTGCGGGCCGCGCGCGTCACGTCGCGGGGCGCGACCCACAGGATGGCGCCGTAGCGGCCGGAGCCCGCGCAGAGCGCGTCGATGGCGGTCACGTTGATCTTGGCGTCGGCCAGGCGCTGCATGACCTCCGCGATGACGCCGGGCCGGTCGTCGCCCATGACGAGCAGCGCGCGCTTGGGGCCGGTGAGCTTCCACCTGGCCTTCTTGGCGACGGCGCGGAAGGCGACGGCGTCCTCCGGCACGAAGTCGACCTGGGCGCCACGGCCGCTCGGGAATCCGGTGAAGGCGATGAGATTGATCCCCGCCTGGCGCAACTCGGCGAGGAGGGCGACGCCCACGCCCGGCTTCTGGGGCGCCATCACGTAGAAGTACTCGACGACGCGGACAGTGTCGGCCATGGCGGGCTCCTTCCCCCGGCGGCCGGACAGCCGCGCCAGGATGCGGGAGACGTTACCACCAATCGGTCGGAAGGGCGTCAGCCGGGCGGGGTCAGGCGGGGCGGCGGCGCTCGGCCTCGACCACCTCGATGTGGTCGACGACCCGGATCGGCAGGCCGAGCCGCCTGGCCTCCCGCTCTACCGCCAGGACCGCGGCGTCGCGCACCTCGCGGGACAGCACCCACCCGGTCAGACCAACGCGGGCGACACCGTGGAGGGAAAGCGAGACGACCGGGAGGACGGAGCTGCCGGCCAGGGCAGGCTCACGCGCGAGCGGCTCGACGAGCGATTGCTGCAGGCGGGCCTCCTCGTCGTCGCGGCGACTGCGCGCCTCCAGGTAGCGCACGCCGAGCACGATCAGGCCGCCCACGGCGGCCAGCGAGGCGACTCCGATCGCGACCACCGATCCGTTGAACGACTCCATGGCGAGGCGAAAATCAGCAAGCAGCATGCCGCAACGTACACCGCGCAGAATCTGCAGACGACGCATGACGACTGTCTCGCGATGTACGCCGCGCGTCACCGTCGGCAGAACACTGTCAACTGCGCGACGGAAGACGGGTGATACGATGTCGCGCCGATGCCGACCCCGCCGCGCGCGCTTTCTGGCCTTCGCGTTCTCGACCTCTCGCAGGACGTGGCCGGGCCCTTCTGCACGATGCTGCTCGCCGACATGGGCGCCGACGTCGTCAAGGTCGAGCCGCCCGGCGGCGACGCCGCCCGGGCGACGGACCTGGCGCCGGCCCCCGGCGTCTCGGCTCCGTTCCTGGCCGTCAACCGCAACAAGCGGGGCCTGGTCCTGGATCTCGAGCAGCCAGATGGCCTGGCCATCCTGGAGCGGCTCGCCGCCGCCGCCGATGTCCTCGTGGAGAGCTATCGGCCGGGGGCCCCCCAGCGGCGGGCCGTCAAGTACGATGCCTTGTCGGCAATCAACCCACGCCTCATCTACTGCGCCATCTCCGGGTTCGGCCGGACCGGCCTCTACGCCGAGCGCGACGGCGACGACCTGATCGCCCAGGCGATGAGCGGGGTCATGAGCGCCACCGGGAGCGAGGGCGGGGCCCCGGCCAAGGTCGGCGTGCCCATCACCGAGCTGGGAGCCGGGCTCTTCGGGGTGTTCGGCATCCTGTGCGCCGTGCGCGCCCGCCACCTGACCGGCCGGGGCCAGCGGGTGGACACCTCCCTGTTCGAGGCGGGCCTGTCACTGTCGGCCTGGGAAGCCACGGAGTACTGGTTCACCGGGCAGCTCCCGCGCGGGCTCGGCACCGCCCACCGGCTGAACGCGCCCTACCAGGCCTTCCGCGCCAGCGACGGCCACTTCACCGTGGGCGCCGCCAACAACAATCTCTTCCCGCGGTTCTGCGCGCTCCTCGGTCTCGATCACCTGGTCAAGGATCCGCACTTCGACTCGGTGGCCCTCCGGCTCGAGCACCGTGCGGAGCTGGAGCCGCTGATCGAGGCGGTCACCGTGCAGCAGCCGCGCGCGCACTGGCTCGCCCGCTGCGAGGCGGCGGGCGTGCCGGCGGGGCCGATCTACAACGTGCCGGAGGCGCTCGACGACGCCCACGCGAAGGCGCGCGGGATGGTGCAGGAGCTGCCGCATCCCACGCTGGGACGTGTGAAGGCGCTCGGCAATCCGGTGAAGATGTCGGCGACACCGCCGGTCATGGCCACCGCGGGGCCGGCGCTCGGCGAGGACACCGACGCGATCCTGCGCGAGCTGGGGCTCGGCGCGACGGAGATCGCGGCCCTGCGTTCGCGGCGGGTGGTCGCGTGACGCTGCGCTCGGTGGGCGGGCACGTGCCACGCGTCCATCCGAAGGCGTGGATCGATCGCTCTGCGCTCGTGATCGGTCACGTCGAGCTGGCCGAGGGCGTGAGCATCTGGCCGTTCACGGTCGTGCGCGGCGACGAGGGCCAATACATCCGCATCGGCCGCAACACCAACGTGCAGGACCACTCGGTCGTGCACGTCACGCCCGAGCTGCCGTGCCTCATCGGCGAGGGTGTGACCATCGGCCACCGGGCCGTCGTGCACGCCTGCACCATCGGGAACAACGTCCGCATCGGTATCGGTGCCGTCGTGCTGACCGGCGCCGTCATCGAGGACAACGCCCAGGTGGGCGCCGGCGCCGTGGTGCCGCCCGGCAAGGTCGTGCCGGCCGGCACGCTGGTGATGGGCGTGCCCGCCCAGCACGTGCGCCAGATGAACGAGGCCGACCTGGACGACATCCGCCGCAACGCGATCGAGTACCTCGAGCTGTGGCAGCGCCACTACCGCGACGGCCGCAGCGAGATCATCGGATGAAGGCGCTCGAGGGCCTCCGCGTCGTCGATCTCACCCAGGCCATGGCCGCGCCGTTCTGCTCGATGAACCTCGCCGACATGGGCGCCGACGTGATCAAGGTGGAGCCGCCCACCGGCGAGGACATGCGCCGCGGCTCGGCCAGTCGCCACGGCCACAGCGGCACGTTCCTGACGATCAACCGTAGCAAGCGCGGCATCACGGTTGACCTCAAGCAGCCGGCGGGCGTGGCGATCGTGCACCGGCTGGTGAAGACGGCCGACGTCTTCGTGCAGAACTACCGGCCCGGCGCCGCCCGACGGCTGGGCGTCGACTACGAGACGCTGGCCGCCCTCAACCCGCGGCTGATCTACTGCTCGGTCTCCGGCTTTGGCTCGACCGGGCCCTACGCGCCGCGCGGCGGCTACGACCTCATCGCCCAGGGCATGAGCGGGATCATGAGCGTGACCGGCGACGAGGGAGGCCTGCCCGCCAAGGCCGGCCTGCCGGTGAGCGATCTCTCGGCCGGCCTCTTTGGCGCCTACGGCATCCTCTGCGCGCTCGAATACCGCGAGCGCACCGGCCGGGGCCAGTTCGTCGACACCTCGCTGCTCGAGGCCGCGCTGGCGCTGACCGTGCGAGAGGCGACCGAGTACTGGGTGACGGGGCGTGCGCCCGGGCCGATGGGCTCAGCGGATCGCCGGGCCGCGCCCTGCCAGGCGCTGCGGGCCAGCGACGGCTGGGTCGCGGTCGAGGCCGACACCGACGCGCGATTCGAAGCTCTGGCCCGGGCGATCGGACGGCCCGAGCTGGCGGCCGACGCGCGGTTCGCCGGCGCCGCCGATCGCCTGCGCCATCGCCTGGCGCTCGTCGCCGAGCTGGAGACGACCACGGCCAAGGAGACGCGCGCGCACTGGCTGGCGCGACTCGACCGCGCGGGCGTGCCGGCGGGGCCGGTCAACGACTACGCCGAGGCGCTCGGCGATCCCCACACGCTGGCCCTCGAGATGGTCGTCGATCTCGATCATCCGGGCGCCGGGCCCATCAAGGCGCTCGGCGTGCCGGTCAAGCTCTCCGACACGCCGGGCGCCGTCGATCGCGCCGCGCCGCTGCTGGGCCAGGACAACGCCGCCGTCCTGACCGAGCTCGGCTACTCCGAGGCCGAGCAGCGCGCGCTGAAGGACCAGGGAGTCGTCTAGGTCCGACGCGCGAGGATCTTGGCGATCGACTCGGGTTTGAAGCCGAGCTGCAGGAGTGCCACCCCCTCGTCGAAGTACTCGCGGTAGCGAGCGATGCGCCCACCCTCCAGCTCGAACAGGCTCATGCCGCGGAAGCCCACGCGCCGCCCCGCGCTGCGCGGAATGGCGTCGCTGACGACGTAGCCGAAGGTCCACTCGGCGGCGATGGCGGCCGGCGTCTCAACCACGGTGTCCATCACCCATGAGTAGTCGCGGCCCTCGCGGAACATCCGCTCGAACATCGGCCGCAGGGCGGGGCCGGTGTGGGCGCCGAAGAACGTGTCCACGTAGCTGGCGCCCGGAGTGAAGCACGCCACCAGCGCGTCCACATCTTGCCGGTTGAACGCCTTCTCGAAGTCGCGCACGATACTCATCGGTCGGTCACCTCGTTTCCCTCGGGGGTAGCACAGATGTATCACGGCAGGCAGGCGTGACGGAGGCGGAGGCGCTGGCGGTCCTGCAGGGCGACGACCCGGCCCGCGCCGCCCAGGCCGAGGCCGCGCTGTGGGCGATGTGGTGCCGCTCCGGCCGCGCCGAGCTGGACGCGCGCCTGGCCGAGGCCATCGCGACCATGGAGCGACGCGACGTCGCCGGCAGCATCCAGCTCCTCACCGCCCTGATCGACGCCGCGCCGCAGTGGGCCGAGGCGTGGAACAAGCGCGCCACCGCCCGCTATCTGACCGGCGACTACGCGGGCGCCATCGCCGACTGCGTCGAGACGCTCGCCCGCACGCCGCATCACTTCGGCGCGCTGGCCGGCCAGGGCCTGTGCCACATGGCGCTCGAGCAGTACGGCCCCGCCGCCGCCCTGTTCCGCCGCGCGCTGGAAGTGCATCCGCACCTCGAGGCGGTGCGCCGGAATCTGCGGGCGGCGCTGTCCGAGGTGGTCCGCTACAACTGACGCGGCGGTGATAGGCTTGGGCCCGCCATGATGCCCTCCGCCGATCGCATCACGCCCGAGGCGCTGGCCGCGCTCATGCTGTCGACCACGCCGCACGCCGTGCTGGACGTGCGCGAGCGCGGCGCCTACGAGCGCGGCCACATCTACCGGACCACCGCGCTGCCGCGCCGTCTGCTGGAGCTGCGGCTGCCCGCGCTGGTCCCGGCGCCGGCCACGCCGCTGGTGCTGGTGGACGCCGACGGCGGCGCGCTCGCCGCGCGCGCCCGGGCCACGGCCCAGGCGATGGGC
>JBGQLG010000147.1:0-13475 GCA_041499965.1 Methylomirabilia bacterium | reverse complement strand
TCTTGCCGGCGCCGTTGCGGCCGAGCAGGCCGAGCAGGCGTCCCTCGGCCAGGCGCAGCGACACGCCGTGTAGCACGTGGCTGTCGCCGTAGAACGCGTCGACCTCGTGCAGGGCCAGGGCGTCACTCGCCAAGGTAGATCTCGCGGGTGCGCGGGTGCGCGACCACTTCGCCGCGGGTGCCCTCCACGACGACCTCGCCGAAGTGCAGCACGCTGATGCGCTCGGCGAAGTCGAGCGCCACGTCCATGTCGTGCTCGATCATCACGATCGTGACCTCACGGGGGATACCGGTCACCAGGGCCAGTACGTCGCGCCGCTCCTCGACCGACAGGCCGGCGAACGGCTCGTCGAGCAGGAGCACGCGGGGATGCTGGGCCAGGGCCATGGCGATCTCCACCCGGCGGCGCTCGCCGTACGACGTCTGGCGCAGCGGCCGGTCGGCCAGCGCCTCCAGCCCCACCCGGGCCAGCGTCTGGCGGGCCCGGTCCAGCAACGCCGGCTGCCGGGCCAGCCGGATGAACGGGTTCCAGCGCAGCGGCGAGAGCCCGAGCAGGGCCAGCGTGACGTTGCGCAGCAGCGTCTCGCCCGGGAACAGCGTGATGATCTGATACGTGCGCGCCATGCCCAGGTGGAAGCGCCGGCGGCTGGGCACCCGCGTGACGTCGCGATCGAACAACGAGACCGAGCCGCGGTCCGGCGAGAGCTCGCCGGTGATCAGGTTGAACAGCGTCGTCTTGCCGGCGCCGTTGGGACCGATGATGAGCCGGCGCTCGCCCGCCTCCACCACGAGGTTGACGCCCGAGGTGACGCGCAGGCCACCGAAGGACTTGTCCATGTTGCGCACGGCCAGCGCGGTCGTCGTCGGCATGGCGGCGCCGGGATTATCCCACGGGCTTGACACCCCGGGGGTCGCATGAGAAAGCATGCAGCACGCGCGCCGCGCGCGCGCCGATCTCGCGGAGGATCCCATGACCCGAGCTGCCCGAATCGTGCTCACGCTGCTGGTGCTCGCCCTCGCGGCCGTGCCGGCGAGCGGCCCGGCCCAGCCCAAGCCGCTGCGGCCGTACACGCTCATCCTCGACTTCGTGCCCACCGGCGAGTACGTGCCGCACTACACGGCGCTCGAGAAGGGCTGGTACCGCGACGAGGGGCTCGACGTGAAGATCCTGCGCGGCCAGGGCTCGGGCGACACCATCAAGCGCATCGCGGCCGGCCAGGGCGAGGTGGGCATCGCCGACATGTCCGCGCTGATCGCGGCGCGCGCGAACACCGACGTCAAGGCCAAGGCCATCGCGCTCTGGTATCGCCGCCCGCCCCACGGCATCTTCGTGCGGGCCGACTCGCCGATCAAGACGCCGAAGGATCTCGAAGGCAAGAAGCTGGCGATCTCGCCCGGCAACAGCCACCAGATCCTGTGGCCGGTCTTCGAGAAGCTCTCCGGCCTCAAGCCCAATTCGGTCACGTGGGTCACGATGGACGCCGCCTCCATGCCGCCGTCGCTCATCCGCGGGGCCACCGACGCGGTGCCGTTCTTCGTGGTCCACGAGGCGCGCATCCGCAAGATCGCCAAGCAGCAGAACGTCGACCTGCGGCTGCTGACGGCGTGGGCCGACCTCGGCCTCGATCTGTCGTCGACCTCGCTGGTGGCGCGCGAGGACACGATCGCCAAGGACCCCGATGGGCTGCGGGCCTTCCTGCGGGCGACGCTCAAGGGCGCCGACTACGCGTTCCGCGACAAGCACTTCGAGGAGGGCGTGGGCTACGTGCTCAAGCACCACCCCGAGGTCGATCCCGACGGCGCCCTCGGCGCCGCCCAGGTGGCCGCGCGGTTCGTGTACGCCGAGGAGGTCACGAGCGGCAAGACGGCCGTCGGCCAGTTCGACCCGGAGCGGCTTTCGAAGACGCGTGACACCTACACGCAGTACCTCGAGCTCAAGCGCAAGGTGCCGCTCGAGGAGCTCTACACCAACGACCTGCTGCCCGACCGGAAGTAGCGGCGCCGGCCCGGCGTGATCCGCCTCGACCACGTCGGCAAGACGTACCGGACGCGGCGGGGCGACCTCGTGCGCGCCGTTGAGGACATCACGCTGGAGGTCGGCGACAACGAGTTCGTCACGCTGGTGGGCGCCAGCGGCTGCGGCAAGAGCACGCTGCTGAAGCTCGTGGCCGGCCTCACCCCGGCCACGGCGGGCAGCATCCACATCGGCGGCCAGGCGGTGCGCGAGCCGTTCCCCGACGTGGGCTTCGTCTTCCAGCAGCCGGTCCTGCTGCCCTGGCGCTCGGTGCTCGACAACGTGCTCTTCTCCGTCGAGATGCTGGGGCTGGAGCCACGCCAGTACCGCAAGCCCGCCGGCGATCTGCTGGAGCTGACCGGCCTGGGCGGCTTCGAGACGAAGTATCCGCGCGAGCTGTCGGGCGGCATGCAGCAGCGCGTGGCGATCTGCCGGGCCCTGCTGCCCGATCCGAGCCTGCTCCTGATGGACGAGCCGTTCGGCGCGCTCGACGCGATGACGCGCGAGGAGATGAGCCTCGAGCTGCTGCGCATCTGGGAGGAGCGGCGCAAGACCATCCTGTTCGTCACCCACAGCATCCCGGAGGCGATCCTGCTCGCCGACCGTGTGGTGGTGATGACACCGCGGCCGGGCCGCATCGCCCGCGTGCTCACGGTCGACCTGCCGCGCCCGCGCACGATGGCCATGGAGTTCGATCCCCGGTTCAAGGCGGCCAGCGACGAGGTGCGCGACCTGATCTTCTCGCGGCGGATACCGGCGCGATGAGGCTCCGCCACCTCCTGGTCGAGGCCGTCGTGCCCATCGTCACGGTGCTGGGCGTGCTGCTGGCCTGGGAGGCGGCGACGCGGGCCTTCCGCATCCCCAACTTCATCATGCCGGCGCCCTCGGCCATCCTCGTCGAGGGCTGGGCGTGGCGCTACCGGTTCCTGGGCCACACGTGGGTCACGCTCTACGAGACGCTGGGTGGCTTCGCGCTGTCGATGGCGGTCGGCGTGCCGCTGGCCGTGCTCATCGTCTACTCGCCGGCCCTCCGGCGCGCGCTGTACCCGCTGATCGTGCTCATGCAGTCGGTCCCCAAGATCGCCATCGCGCCGGTGCTGCTGCTGGTGCTCGGCCACGGCGAGTTCCCCAAGGTGATCGTGGCCTTCCTGGTGGCCTTCTTCCCCGTCGTGGTCGACACCGCCACCGGGCTGGCGGCCACGCCGCCCGAGCTGCTGGACCTGAGCCGCTCCTACCGGGCCAGCGCCTTCAAGACGTTCCTGAAAGTGCGGCTGCCGATGGCGATGCCGTTCATCTTCGCCGGCGCCAAGGTGGCCATCACCCTGTCGGTGATCGGTGCCGTGGTCGGCGAGTTCGTCGGCTCCGACGAGGGGCTCGGCTACGTGATCCTGTCGGCCACGTCGTACTGGAAGACCGAGCTGGCCTTCAGCGCGATGATCCTGCTCTCGCTGATGGCGATCGTGCTCTTCGGGGCCGTGTCGCTGGTCGAGCGGCTCGCCTGCCCGTGGCTGGCGCCCGCCGGCGAGGAATAGAGAGGAGACAGGCATGAAGACCCTGGTGCACGGCGGCGACGTCGTCGCCTATGCCGACGGCGGCCACCGTCTGGTCCGAAACGGCGCGCTCGTGTTCGAGGACGACCGGGTGACGTTCGTCGGGCGCGCCTTCGACGGGCCGGTCGACCGGCGCATCGATGCCGCCGGCCAGCTGGTCATCCCCGGCCTCGTCAACATCCACTGCCACGCGGATACCGAGGCCGGCGGCCGGTTGATCGCCGACGCCGGGCGGCGTGACTACTTCCACACGGGGTTCCTCAACTACTACGGCGCGCGGAAGGGCGCGAAGTCGCTGGGACCGCGCCAGGATCCGGAGATCGGCGGCCGCTTCGCGATGGCCGAGATGCTCCGCAACGGGTGCACGACGGTGGTCGACATCGGCGTGGCCGCCGAGTCGCACGCGCGCATCGCCGGCGAGCTGGGGCTGCGCGCCTACCTGAGCCCGGCCTACAAGTCGGCCGACTACGTCGTCGACGGCGAGGGCCGGCTCTCTTACGAGGAGAACGAGGCGGAGGGGATGGCCGGGCTGGAGCGGGCCAAGGACTTCATCCGCAAGCGCGCCGGCGATCACGGCGGGCGCCTGCAGGGCATGCTCTTCCCCTACCAGGTCGACACCTGCAGCCCGGCCCTGCTGCGCGCCACGCGCCAGGCGGCCGACGAGTTGGGCGTGGGCATCGAGATCCATGCCGGCCAGAACCTGCTCGAGTTCCACGAGATCCTGCGCCGCCACACCATGACGCCGGTCGAGTACCTGGCCGACACTGGATTGCTCGGCCCCGACGCCATCGTGGGCCACTGCATCATCAGCACCGCGCACCACCTGGCCGCGCTGCCGGCCGGGCGCGATCTCGAGATCCTCGCCCGCACCGGCGCCTCGGTCGCCCACTGCCCGCTCGTCTTCGCCCGGCGCGGCAACGCGCTGGAGTCGTTCGCCAAGTACCGGCGGGCGGGGATCAACGTGGGGCTCGGCACCGATACCTACCCGCGCGACCTCATCAGCGAGATGCGCTGGGCCTCGAACCTGTGCAAGATCGTCGAGCGCGACTTCACCGTGGCCACCGCCGCCGAGGTGTTCAGCGCGGTCACGCTGGGCGGCGCCCGCGCGCTGCGCCGCGACGACCTCGGCCGGCTGGCGCCGGGGGCGAAAGCCGACGTCGTGCTGATCGACATGCGGAGCCTCCGGATGGGGCCCTACCGCGATCCGATCAAGGCGCTCGTGCAGTGCGGCACCGCGGACGACGTCGACCGGGTGATCGTGGACGGCCAGACGGTCGTCGAGGACGGCCACGTCGTAGGCCTCGACGAGGTGGCGCTGCTGGCGGCGGCGCAGGTCGAGGCCGAGCGGCTGTGGGGCACCGTCCCCGAGTGGCACTGGCAGGGGCTGACCGCCGAGCAGCTCTCCCCCCAATCGTTCCCGCCGCTCGAGTCCGATCTCGGGCGCTGAGGCTGGAGGCGCACGCCATGACCGATCTCACTCGTCGCGAGCTGCTGGCCGGCACGGCGGCGCTGGCCGCCGGCACGCTGGCCTCGCCCGCGCTGGCCCAGACGCCGAAGCGGGGTGGCACGCTGCGCTTCATCCCCATCGGCGACCTCAAGATCCTCGATCCCATCTGGACCACCGCCTACATCACGCGCGATCACGGCTACATGATCTGGGACACGCTGTTCGCCACCGACGCCAACCTCCAGATCAAGCCGCAGATGGTCGACAAGTACACGGTCAGCCGCGACGCCATGAAGTACGCGTTCACGCTGCGCGACGGCCTGCGCTTCCACGACGGTGCGCCAGTGACGGCCGAGGACTGCGTGGCCTCGCTGATGCGCTGGGGCAAGAAGGACCCGCTGGGCAAGCTGATGCTGGCCGCCACCGGCAAGCTGCAGGCGACCGACAAGAAGAGCTTCGTGCTGGAGCTGAAGGAGCCGTTCGGCCTGGTGCTGGAGGCGCTCGGCAAGCCCTCCAGCAACGTGCCGTTCATCATGCCCGCGCGTCTGGCCGCCACGCCGCCCGACGAGCAGGTGAAGGAGTCGATCGGCTCCGGGCCGTTCCGGTTCGTGAAGGAGGAATGGCAGCCGGGCAACCAGGTGGTCTACGCGCGCTACGGCGACTACGTGCCGCGCAGCGAGCCGCCCAGCGGCGCCGCCGGCGGCAAGCACGTGTACCTCGATCGCGTGGTCTGGCGCTACATGCCCGACTCGGCCACGGCGGCCAGCGCGCTGGAGGCGGGTGAGCTCGACTACTGGCAGTTCCCGCCCGCCGACTTCGCCGTGCGCCTGACGAAGAACGCGAACATCACCACCTTCGTCGGCGACCCGGTCGGGCTCGTCGGCTGGCTACGCCCCAATCACCTGCACCCGCCGTTCAACAACAAGAAGGCGCGCCAGGCCCTGCTCTACATGGTCGATCAGGAGATGTATCTCCAGGCGGCGATCGGGCAGCCGCAGTACTACCGGACGTGTCCGGGCATCTTCTTCTGCGGCAACGTGCCGTACGAGAGCAAGGCGGGCGCCCCGGCCCGGCCCGACCTCGACCGCGCGCGCCAGCTCATGAAGGAGTCCGGCTACGACGGCCGTCCGGTGGTGCTGCTCGATCCCACCGACCGGCCGGAGCTGCACGGCGCCTCGCTGGTGACGCGCGAGCTGCTGACCAAGATCGGCGTGAACGTGGATCTGCAGGCGCTCGACTGGAGCACCGTGCTGGCCCGCCGGGCCAGGAAGGACCCGCCCAGCGCGGGCGGCTGGAACCTCTTCTGCACGAACTGGATCTCGTCCGACGCCCTCACCCCGGCGGTCAACGCCGGGGTGGCCGGCGGCGGTGAGAGCGGCTGGTTCGGCTGGTCGTCCCACCCCGCGATCGAGAAGCTCCGCCTCGACTGGATCCGCGCGACGGAACCGGCGAAGCGCAAGCAGCTCGCCGAGCAGATCCAGGTCGCCGTCTTCGACGAGGTTCCGTTCGTGCCCTGGGGGCAGTACGTGCAGCCGTCGCTCTACCGCAAGAGCGTGCGCGGCGTGCTGCAGTTCCCGGCGGCGGTGCTCTGGAACGTGTGGCTGGATGCGTAGTCTCGCGCGCGTCCGCTAACGATTCTCGTGGAAGCCGGTGACGCCGGGGGGCGGGCGCAGAGACCGCGGGCGCGCCTGCGTGGCTCGCCTGTCGCCGTAACTCGCTCCGGGCACGGCGAGCTCGGGCCCCCCATCCCCCAGAGGGGGTTGGGGAGTGGGCTCTTCGAGTTGTTGGCGGCTCGCTCGCCGAGCCCTGCGCTCGAACGGCGACGACGGCTCACCACGGAGGCGCGCCCGCGGTCTCTGCGCCCGCCCCCCGGCGTCACCGGCTTCCACGAGAATCGTTAGTCGAGCGCGGTGTACATTCGCTCGTCGTAGAGCGCGCCGGTCATCGGCGCGAGGTCGTCGCGGAACTGGCGGGTCGCCGTCGCCATGGAGTGGGCCTCGGCTGCGTTCGCGTTGGCCCAGATCTCTGCGACGGTGAAGTGGTTTGGGCGGGTGGTCTGCTGCACGACCTCGAATCGCACGTTGCCGGCGGCGGCGCGACTAGCCGCGGCGAGCTGCTTGACGGCGGCGACGCCGTCGTCCTTGCGTGGGGGGATGACGTCGACGTGGGTCAGGACGTAGACGGCGCCGGCGCTGGGGGCGGGGCTCGATGCGATCGGGCCGACTGACAGGGCGGTGTGGACGCGTTCGTCGGTCGGCGCGTTGCGGATGGACGCGATCTTCTTCCGCATGTCCGTCGAGCTGGCGCCGCGGCCGTGCGCTTCGAAGGACGGCTGGTCCCTCCACGCCTCGAGGATGGCGAACTGGTTTGGGCGGCCGATGCGCTGGAGCACCTCGCAGCGCAGGTTGCCGTCCTCTGGGCGGGTCGCCGC
Organism: Methylomirabilia bacterium; assembly: GCA_041499965.1. Lineage (GTDB taxonomy): Bacteria > Methylomirabilota > Methylomirabilia > Rokubacteriales > CSP1-6 > AR5. Next base: position 6,034 of record JBGQLG010000147.1, on the reverse strand, counting down.
CCGGTAGCGCCGGAGGAGGGTGCCGCCCTCGGCGCTGGCGGTGGGTATGACCTCGACGTAGATCACCGAGTACACGAGCAGTGCTCCCAGGACGGCTCCCATCGCCTCACCTCCCCGTAGCCGCGGCTCGCGCCCGTGGCCCCCGAGGGGGTACTCTATGCCACCGCGCGCCACGGTGGTCAATCGCGACAGCCGTTCCCCCGGCGGTGAGGAGAGACGTCATGCCAGCTCGCACCGGAGCCGAGTACCTTCAGGGCTTGCGCGACCAGGAGCGAGAAGTCTGGCTCGGGGGCGAGCGCGTCAAGGACGTGACCACCCACCCCGGCCTACGCAACGGGGCCCGGGCAATCGCGTCGCTCTACGACCTGCAGCACGACGCCGGGCTGCGCGAGGCCATGACCTTCGTGTCGCCGACCAGCGGCGAGCGCGTGGGGCTGTCGTTCATCGTCCCCCGCACGCGCGAGGACCTGGTGGCCCGGCGGGTGATGATGCTGAACTGGGCGCGCGCGACGTGCGGCATGATGGGCCGCTCGCCGGACTTCATGAACGTCTCCATCGCCGCCTGGGCGGGGGCGGCCGACTACTTCGCCCAGGGCCGGCCGGAGTTCGGTGTCAACGTCCGGCGCTACCACGAGCACATCCGCGAGCACGACCTCACGCTGACCCACGCGCTCATCAACCTGCAGCGCAGTCGCACGGTGTCCGGCGTCCTCAACCTGGAGGAGGGCACCGCCCTGCACGTGGTGCGCGAGACCGACGCCGGCGTCGTCGTGCGCGGGGCGCGCGTGCTGGCGACGCTGGCGCCGATCTCCGACGAGATCGCCGTCTACTCGCCGCGCCTGGCCCAGATGGGGGAGCCGCACAGTCCCTTCGCGCTCAACTTCGCCATCCCCTGCGGCACCGCGGGGCTGAAGTTCCTGTGCCGCGAGAGCTTCGACCTGGGGCGGTCGCACTTCGACCACCCGCTCGGCTCGCGCTTCGAGGAGATGGACTGCGTCGCCTTCTTCGACGACGTGCTGGTGCCCTGGGAGCGCGTGTTCCTGCTGGGCGACGTCAACCTGATCAACGGGACGGGCATGAGCACGGGCTCGTCGATGCACTCCGCGCACCAGGGGGCGGCCAAGAACCTCGCCAAGTGCGAGTTCGTCCTCGGCGTGGCGCTGCACATGACCGAGACGCTGGGCAACGCCCACCTGCCCCACTCCGAGGAGCGGCTGGGCGAGCTGATGATGTACACGGAGCTGATGCGGGCCTGCCTGCGGGCGTCCGAGGCCGACGCCGCGCTCGATCAGTGGGGCACGATGCGGCCGGCCGCGCTGCCGGTGGAGATCACCCGCAACCTGTTCACGACCGCCTATCCGCGGATGATCGAGATCCTCCAGCTGCTCGGCTCCAGCAGCTTCATGATCACGCCGACCGAGGCGGACTTCGGCACGCCACTGGCGCCGGCCATCGCGCAGTACCTGGCGACGGAGGGATCCACCGCCCGCGATCGCGTCAAGCTCTTCCGCCTGGCCTGGGACATCGCCGGCAGCGCCTTCGGCAGCCGCCAGGTCCTCTACGAGCGCTTCTTCGCCAGCGACCCGTTGACGCGCGCCCGCTTTCTCGGCGCCATCTACCCCAAGCAGGAGGTCATGCAGCGCGTGACGGACTTCCTCGCGCGCGACGACGACCCGTCCTAGCGCGTCCTACCCGCCGAGCGCGACGTACAGCTCGCCGTTCTTCTCCTTCAGCGGAGAGCCCTTCAGCCCCTCGGTGGCGTCGCCCATGGGCGCCCCGGTTCGCAGGTCGAACTGGGCGCTGAGCGCGGCGGCGCCGAGCGCGGGCAGCTCGATGCCTGTGCGCCCGGTTGCAAGACCGGCGACGACAGCGAGCAGCACGATGCGCGCGTGTCGCACCGCGCACGCTCGGTGTAAGCGGGGTGCCCCCGAGACCCCGGCGTGCTACTCTCCAATCACCCCGCCGATGAAGTGCACCAGGTGCGGCCACGACAACCCGCTCGGGCAGAAGTTCTGCGGCGAGTGCGGCGACCGCCTCGAAGCCATCTGCCCTTCCTGCCGGAGCACGAACCCGCCCGGCCAGAAGTTCTGCGGCGAATGCGGCGCCGTGCTCGGTGGCGCCCGCGTCCCGGCCGCGACCGCGCCGGAGACGCCGGAGCGGGTGCCGGCCGAGCGCTTCGCGTCCCCGCAGTCCTACACGCCCAAGCACCTGGCCGACAAGATCCTCAGCAGCCGCTCGGCCGTCGAGGGCGAGCGCAAGCAGGTCAGCGTCATGTTCACGGACGTCTCCGGCTTCACGGCGATGTCCGAGCGCCTGGATCCCGAGGACGTCCACGCCATCATGGATCGCGTCTTCGAGATCGTCCTGGCCGCGGTCCACCACTACGAGGGCACGATCAACCAGTTCCTGGGCGATGGCGTCATGGCGCTCTTCGGCGCTCCCATCGCCCACGAGGACCACCCCCACCGCGCGCTGAGCGCGGCGCTGGCCATCCAGCGCGAGCTGGCCCCCCTGCGCGACGACGTGCGGCGGCAGCACGCCGGGGAGTTCCGCCTGCGCATCGGCGTCAACACCGGCCTGGTGGTGGTGGGCGCCATCGGCCGCGACCTGCGCATGGACTACACGGCCGTCGGCGACACGACCAATCTCGCCTCCCGCATGCTCAACGTCGCCCAGCCCGGGCAGATCGTGTGCACGTCCGCCACCCACCGGCTCACCGCGGGCTTCTACGAGTTCGACGACCTCGGCGAGTTCGCGGTCAAGGGCAAGAGCGAGCCGGTGCGCGGCTGGGTCGTCACCCGCGAGCGGCGCGGGCGCACGCGGCTGGAGGTCTCGCGGGAGCGCGGCCTCACGCCGCTGCTCGGGCGGAGCCAGGAGCTGGAGGCGCTGGGGCTGGCCTACGCGCGCGCGGTGGAGGGCCACGGCGCGGTGCTCATGCTGGTGGGCGATCCCGGCGTCGGCAAGTCGCGGCTGCTGTTCGAGTTCCTCCACCGGCTGGACGGCGGCGGCCACCTGGAGCTCGACGCGAGCTGCCTGAGCTACGGCCGCGCGATCGCCTACCATCCGGTGGTCGCGCTCGTCCGCCGCTACCTGGGCCTGCCCGACGGCGCCGGCGACGACGACATCCGCGCCGCCGCCCGCGTCCGGCTGGGCGCGGTCGGCATCGCCGACGAGGAGTCGGTCACGCTGCTCGCCCACTTCCTCGGCATCGAGGCGCCGGCCGAGCTGCGGACGCGCCTGGGCGCCCAGCTCAAGGACCGCACGCACGCCCTGCTGCAGGACGTCTTCCTGCGGGCGAGCCAGCGCCGCCCGCTCGTGCTCGTCGTCGAGAACGTCCACTGGGTGGATCCCTCGTCGGAGGCGTTCTTCGGGCCGTTCATCGACGCCCTGGCCGGGCATCCGGTCCTGCTCCTGCTCAGCTCGCGCCCGGACTTCTCGATGACGACGTGGCCGCGCAGCCGCGTGGAGATGCTGGCCGTGGGAGGCCTGGACCGCGAGCAGGCGGCCGGCATGGCCCGGGCGCTGCTCGGAGCCGACGTGGTGGCGCCCTCGCTCATCGAGCTGCTCGTGGCCAAGAGCGAGGGCAACCCACTCTACGTCGAGGAGATCCTGCGGCAGCTCCAGGAGACCGGCGGCGCCATCGTCACCGACGGCGAGGCACGCCTGAGCCGCGCCGACGTGGCGGTGCCGGAGACCGTCCACGACATCATCGCCGCCCGCGTGGACCGTGTGGAGGAGCCGCTCAAGCAGACGATCCAGGGCGCCGCCGTCGTGGGCCGCCAGTTCCCCGTTCCGCTGGTGGCCCGCGTGCTGGCCACCGACGAGCCGCGGGTGGTGGACGACCTGCGCAAGCTGCAGGGCTTCGACTTCGTGTTTCCGGTCAGCACGCCGGTCTACGCCTTCAAGCACGCCCTCACCCAGGAGGTCGTCTACACCGGCCTGCTCGAGCGCCGCCGGCGCACGTACCACGCGATCGTCGGCGTCGCCCTGGAGGAGCAGCACCAGGGACGGCTCGACGAGGTCGCCGAGCTGCTGGCCCATCACTTCGGGCGGAGCGCCGAGCACGACAAGGCCGTGGACTACGCGCTGCTGGCCGGCGAGAAGTCGCAGCGCCGCTGGGCCCACGCCGAGGCGCTGGCCCACTTCGAGTCCGCCCTCAAGCGGCTCGACGCCATGCCGGACACCGAGAGCAACCGGCGCCGGCGCATCGACGCCGTGCTCAAGCAGGCCGAGGTGAAGTTCGCGCTCGGACGCCACGCCGAGGAGCTGACGGCGCTGGACGGCATCAAGGCCATCGTGGACGCCTCCGCCGATCCGCCCCGGCGAGCCGCCTGGTATTACTGGACGGGCTTCCTGCACAGCCTCACCGGCGCGCACGCCGACGTTCCCGTCGACTACTGCCGGCGCGCCGCGGACATCGCCGAGGCCGAGGGGCTCGACGAGCTGCGCGCCTCCGCGCAGTCGTGCCTGGCCCACGTGTACCTGGTCGCCGGCAACCTGCGCGGCGGGCTCGAGGCCGGCGAGGCGGCGCTGGCCACCTTCGAGGCGCGCGGCAATCCCTGGTGGGCGTGCCGGACGATCTGGGCGCTGCAGCCGCTGGCCACCGGCACCGGCGACTGGCAGCGCAGCCTCGCCTACTGCCGCCGGGCCCTCGAGCACGCCACCGCCACCAACGACCAGCGGCTGAAGGCCGTCGCCTGGATGCGGTTCGGGGCCACCGAGGTCCAGCGCGGCGATGGCGAGGCGTGCATCCGCGCCTGCGACCGCGCGCTGACGTTCTCGCCGGCGCCGTTCGACGCCAACGCGATCAAGGCCATGCGGGGCTACGGCCTCGTCAAAGGCGGCGACCTCGAGGCCGGCACCCAGGAGCTGGGCGAGGCGGTGGCCTGGTTCGAGAAGGCGGGCCTCCTCTACACGACATCGCTGCTGAGCCTATGGCTGGCCGACGCCTGGCTCCGGCAGGACGAGCCCGCGCGCGCGCTGGAGCTCGCCGAGCGCGCGCTGCAGGTGGCGCGCGGGCGCGACTATCGGCACCTCGAGGGTGTCGCCGCGCGCGCGCTCGGCGAGGCGCTCCTGGCCTCGGAGCCGGCGGCCGCGGCGCCCCTGCTCGAGGCCGCCGCGCAGATCTGCACCGAGGTCGGCGCGCGCAACGAGCTGGCCCGGGTGTGGGCCTGCCAGGGCCGGCTCGCGACGGCCACCGGCGATCCTGCCGGAGGCCGGGCCCTGCTCGAGCGCGCGCGGGCGGAGTTCCAGGCGCGGGGCACGATCGACGAGCTCGTGCGGACGACCGCCGCCCTCGAGGCGACCGCCTAGAGGCTAGCCGGCCGGACGCAGCCGGCGCGCGATGCGCTCGGCCGTCCGGATGGCCAGCGCGGCGATGGTCAGCGTCGGCGGCGAGGCGCCAGCGGTGACGAAGGCGCCGGCGCCGACCAGGTAGAGGTTGTCCACGTCGTGGGCGCGCAGATCGCGATCGACCACGCTCGTGCGCGGGTCGGCGCCCATCCGGTGCGTGCCCATCTGGTGTCCGGCGAAGGTCAGGGGGCTCGAACGGATGTCGCGCGCGCCCGCCGCCGTCAGGATCCGCGTCGCGACGTCCTTGGCGGCGTCGAGGGCTCTCCGCTCGTAGGGACCGACGCTGTAGTGGATGTGCGGGGCGGGGCTGCCGAAGTGGTCGGTTACCCGGGGATTGAGGGACACGGCGTTGACCGCTGCCGGGAGCTGCTCGGCGTAGACGCGGATGCCGAGCACATGGCCGAACTCCTCGCGCACGCGCCGCTGCAGCGCCTCGCCCCACAGCCCACTGGCGAGCGCGAGGCGCTGCGGCGTCGGCCCGGCCGAGTTGAGGAACTCCAGCAGGAACGCGCCGCGTGTGCTCCGCGGCCCTTCGACGGCGAACTGGCGCGCCATCGCCGTCGAGAAGCCGATCCGGTACGGGTAGGCGTGAGCATCCGCACGGCCCGTGACGTCGATGGACGGGTGTGACATGAAGTACTTGCCCACCAGCCCGCTCCGGTTGGCGAGCCCATCCGGAAAC
>JBGQLG010000146.1:0-13547 GCA_041499965.1 Methylomirabilia bacterium | reverse complement strand
TGCCGTTGCCGTTCCAGCTCAATCACATCAACCTGTGGCTCGTCGAGGACGGCGCCGGCTGGGCCGTCGTCGACACCGGCGTGGGCCTGCCCGACGTGCGGGCGCTGTGGGATCGCATCTTCGCCGGCCACCTTGGTGGCCGGCCGATCACCCGGGTGATCGTCACGCACTTCCATCCCGATCACATGGGCAACGCCGGCTGGCTCACCGATCGCTGGAGCACCGCGCTCTGGTGCGCGCAGGCCGAGTTCCTCGTCGGCCAGGTGGCCTGGCGCACCGGCGAGGCCCGCGACAACGCGCCTCGGCTGCGTCACTATCGGCGCAACGGCTGCAGCGACGAACAGCTGGCGGCGCTGGCCGAGCGCGGTAATCACTATCCGCAACTGGTGCCGACGATCCCCACGGAGTTCCGCGCGGTCCGCGACGGCGAGGAGCTGACGCTGGGCGGCCGCCGCTTCACGATGATCGTCGGTCACGGCCACTCGCCCGAGCACGCCGCGTTCTGGTGCGAGGAGGCCGGCGTGCTGCTCTCGGGCGACCAGGTGCTGCCGCGCATCACGACCAACGTGAGCGTGTGGCCCGACCAGCCGTGGGGCAACCCGCTGCGCGGTTACCTCGACTCGCTCGAGCGGTACCGCGGCATCGGCCCCGACGCGCTGGTGCTGCCCGCCCACGGCCTGCCGTTCCGCGGCCTCCCCGAGCGCCTGGCCGAGCTGCGCACCCACCACGACGCCCGCCTGGCCCAGGCCCTCGACGCGATCATCGAGCCGCGCAGCGCCGCCGATGTCGTTCCCGCGTTGTTCCGGCGGCAGCTCGACAGCCACCAGCTCAGCTTTGCCCTCGGCGAGGCGCTCTCGCACCTGCATTACCTTGAGGCCGACGGCCGCGCCGTCCGCATCACCGGCGACGACGGCATCCACCGCTTCCAAAAGGCGTAGCTTCACCCGGCACGCTGGTTGGCGATCATCTCCCGCACTGCGGGGGCGAGCTCGACGGGCACCTCCATCGCGGTGTGGGTGGTCGCCTCGTAGGCGGCCTCATCCTCCGCGACGGCTTCCTCGTCGGCCTAGCCCCGGCGGTGGGATCGGTCGTCGCTAGAAGCTGGTCAACGTCGGTCCGGCTCTGAAGCGAGCGGGGTGGCCAGCATCCCAACCGTGATGGTCAGGAAGTGCCGGCGGTCCATCACTGATCGATCACCTGATCGGCGCGCAACAGCACGGACGGCGGGATCGTCAGGCCGAGGGCCTTCGCGGTCTTGAGGCTGATGACAAACTCGAGGCTCGATGCCTGTTGGACGGGAAGATCCGTCGGCTTGGCACCCTTGAGAATCCGATCCACGTACCCCGCAACGTCGCGCCCGAGCGCCGAATAGTTTGGGCCGTAGGAGAAAAGCGCGCCCTGTTGGATCATTCCCTTGCGGTGGGAGCCAAGAGGCAACCGGCGTTCAGAACTGAGTTTAAGGATCAGCGCCGGAAACTTGGTGATGAGATTCGGAGAGACAATAGCGACGCCGTCGACGTCACCCGTCTTGAGTGAAGCGTAGATACGTGTCACATCGGTCTCCGTCGTGGCGTTTCGCTCCACGAGCTGAAGCTTGAGATGCTGCGCCTCACGTCGAATACTGGCCAGCAACCGCGCAGTCGCAGGGTCGGTGCGATCGGTCAGAACAAGGAGTCGCCGAAGGTCGGGAACTAACTCTGTGAGGAGTTGCAAGCGCTTGGAGTGTAGTTCTCCGTAGTAGTCCGACATTCCGGTTAGATTGGCCCCCGGACGGCTCAGGGTCTTGACGAAGCCTTCGGCGACCGGATCGGTAACGTGGACGAAGACGACGGGGATTGTCGACGTCGCAGCCTGAGCGGCGCGCACCGCCTGGTTCTCGAAGGCAACGATGACATCGACTCGGTCGCGCACGAACGATCGTGCCGTCTCCAGTGCTGCCTCCTCGTCGGCCAGGTTCCGCCAGTCGAGGCGGATGTTCGGCCCTTCGATCACGGTCGATACCTTCGGCACTGCCGCCGTACCGACGTTGTACCCGAGCGCGTTCAATCCGGCTCGCAGGCCATCGACCGACGGCGGGACGTGGTCTAGACCCACGTGGAAGAGGCCAATTCGATACACCTTCCCCGCCTGCTGCGCCTCAGCGGCGAGCGGCGCGGCGACGACACCAGCCACCCAGGTCAGCAGGAAGCGGCGACGGTCCATGCCGGGATGGTGGGGCGGATGCGGGGTCAGGTCAAGCGTGTCCAGTCCAGCCGGCAGCGTCCCACCGTAGTCCCCGCCATCGATCGGCCAGTCGATCTCATCGAAGAGAAGCCTAGGCTGTGGACGACTGTGTCAGAACTGTGCCAGAACCATCGCCCACCATCGGTACCCGCGGCGGCGGCGATAGCCCGTCGCGATGACGGCCGCCTGCGTCACCATGCCGGCGAGCCCGATGCCGATGCCGCCGCCGATCCCCAACGCCAGGGTGAAGATGCGCAGCGTCGGCGCCAGCGCGGCGATCGCCAGCCCGAACGCCGTCGCCAGCAGCCCGAGCGCGACGAGCGCCCGCGGGCTGGTGCGGTCCACGAGATGGCCGGCCACCGGGCCGAGTACCGCGCCGCCCACCCAGAACAGCGTCACCGTCAGCGCGGTAGCGGCGCGCGAGCCGCCGAACTCCTCGAGCAGCGCCGGGAAGAACACCGGGAACGTGTTGCCGAGGCCGGCGACGAACAGCATGATCGCGAAGGCCAGCCCGAGCTGGGGATTGACGAGGCTCTCGCGCTCGGTCACGCGCGGGGAATCGATGGGGCGGGGCCAGCTCGGCGCGTCAGCGCCGGGTCGGGTCCGCCACGCGGTACTGGAGCGGGCCGGACGCGGGGGCCAGGGCCGCGCGTCGCGCGTCGGTGACGAGCCCGTGATCGGGGGACAGCGGACAGACGGGATCGGTGGCGGCGGCGTTGCCGGTGAGCTGGAACGCCTGGCAGCGGCAGCCGCCGTAGTCGATCTCGCGCCGGTCGCAGCTCCGGCAGGGCTCCGGCATCCACGCCTCGCCGCGGAAGGCGCCGAACGCGGCCGACGATTCCCAGATCTCGGCCAGCGATCGATCGTTGGCGTTGTCGAAGGAGAGCCCCGGCAGCGTGTGGGCGGCGTGACAGGGCAGGACGAGCCCGTCGGGCGCGACGACGATGAAGCGGCGCCCCCAGCCGTCCATGCACGACTTCGGGAACTCCGCGTAGTAGTCGGGGGTGACGAACAGGACTTCCATCTGCCCGCGCAGGCGCGCGCGCGCGGCCCGCGCCACCTCACGCGCACGGTCGAGCTGCTCGCGCGTGGGCAGCAGCGCCGCGCGGTTGACGAGCGCCCAGCCGAGATATTGCGTGTTGGCCAGCTCGAGCCGGTCGGCGGCGAGCGACTCGGCCAGCGCGACCACCTCGCCGAGGCGATCGAGGTTCTCGCGATGCAGGACGGTGTTGAGCGTGAGCGGCAGCCCCAGTTCCTTCACCCAGCGGGCCACCTCCAGCTTGCGGTCGAACGACGTCAGGCCGGCGATGCGGTCGGATGCCGCCGCCGTCACGTCCTGGATCGACACCTGCACGTTGTCGAGCCCCCGGGCCTTGAGCCCGGCCAGCCGCTCGCGCGTCAGTGGAATTCCGCTCGTGATCAGGTTCGTGTAGAGATCAAGGCCGCGGGCGGCCTCCACCAGGCGCTCGAGGTCGCGGCGCAGCAGCGGTTCGCCGCCGGTGAGATTGAGCTGCACGACGCCCAGCTCCTCCGCCTCGCGAAAGATCCGCAGCCAGGCCTCGGTGTCGAGGCCGTCGCCGTGACGCGCAAAGTCGACGGGATTGGAGCAGTAGACGCAGCGCAGCGGGCACCGATACGTCAACTCGGCGACGAGCGTGTAGGGGCGGGGCGACTCAGCCATCGATGCGGGGCGCTTCAGGCATCGGCGCCGGTGACGAGCCCGCGCTCGGCCATGCGCGTGAGGAAGTCGAGCACCTCACGCTCCACCGCCTCGCGTGGTTGCGACGCGTACCGGCTCGCGAGCTGATCGACGATGGCGCCGACGGTCAGCTCGCCGGTGCACAGCTTCACCACGTCCGCCGCCGTGGGATTCAGCACCAGGCCCCGCTCGGGGTAGAGCAGCATGAAGCGCTCGTCCTTGCGATCCCAGCGCAGCCGCGCCTTGGCGGCCAGGCGCGGGCGCGTGTCGAGCGAGATTGTCGTCACGCCCGGGCGCCGCCCGGTCCCCAGGCCGGATCGACGTAGGCGGCGTAGAGGCTGTCGAGCAGGTGCCAGAGGATCTCCGTCTTGCGGATGAGCGCGGCCACGCACCGCTCCTGCAGGTCGTAGGTCGTCGCGTGGGTCACGACGTACTCGATGGCCTGCATCGAGTCCTGCCGGGCCAGCGGCGGCCGCGAGCGAAAGTACTCGAGCGTGTCCTTGCTGATCCACGGGTAGTGCTTCTCCCAGGCCAGCACCCGGCGCGTCATGAGATCGGGCGAGAAGAACTCGGTCAGCGACGAGGCGACCGCCTCCAGCAGCGTCCGCTCGCGGACCAGCTCGACGTAGCCGTCGCAGGCGAAGCGGACACCGGGGAGCACCGAGCGGCAGGAGGCGACCTCCGCGCGGTCGAGCCCGACGCCCTCGGCCAGCCGCAGCCACAGCTCGAGGCCGCCCTGGCCGGCCGCCTCGCCGTCGTGATCGCGGATCCGGCTGATCCACATGCGGCGAAACGCCGGGTCCTCCGCTTTCGCCAGGATGAGCGCGTCCTTGATGGGCACGCGCGTCTGGTAGTAGTAGCGGTTCAGCACCCACTGCTGCAGCTGCACCTTCGTGAGCTTGCCGTCGTGCATGAGGTGGTGATAGCGGTGGTGGTCGTGGTAGCGCGCCTCGCCCTCGCGGCGCACCCACTCGATCAGCTCCTCGCGCGACAGCGGCGGCCGGACCGACGCGCTACTCATAGCCGCACCTCCATGCCGTCGAAGGCGATCTCCCAGCCGGCGGCGTCGACCTGGGCCCGCTCCGCGGAGTCCTCACGGAGCATCGGGTTCGTGTTGTTGATGTGGATGTAGACGCGCCGGCGGGCCCGCAGGCCAGCCAGCCGCGCCAGGCTGCCGTCGGGGCCGCCGACGGGCAGGTGGGCCATCTCCTCGGCCCGCTTGGTGCCGAGCCCCAGCGCGGGCAGCTCGTCGCTCGACCAGAACGTGCCGTCGAAGAAGACCGCGTCGGCGCCATCGAAGGCGCGGCGCATGTCGTCGGTAACCGAGGCCACCGCCGAGCAGTAGGCGAGCCCGCGCCCGCTACGCCCCTCGCGAATGCCCAGGCCGATGTTGTCCTCGGGGCCGGGAGGCGCGCGGTGCTCGAGGTGGATCGGCGGCTTGCCGGGTGCGGCCAGCGCCGCCACGGTCAGGCCGGCGATCTCTTCTTCGCCGCCGAGCTTGAGCGTGCGCCAGGTCACCTGGCCGGGAAAGCGCTCGAGGGTGCGATAGAGCACGTTGTCATCCATGAAGCCGCGCCGCACCGACTCGGTCGCGTAGACGACGAGCGGGTGCGACTCGCGGAGCGACAGCAGCCCGAGGCAGTGGTCGAGGTCACCATTGGTGAGCACGATGCCCGCGATGGGCGAGTCGCGCGGCCCGCGCGGATGCAGGCCGGGGAAGCTCTCGATCTGCTGGCGGATCTCCGGCGAGCAATTCAGCAGGAGCCAGTCGTGGCCGTCGGCGCTCACCGCGACACATTCCTGCGTGCGGGCCTTCGCCCGGATGCTGCCCTCGCGCAGGCCGCGGCAGTTCGGGCAGCCGCAATTCCACTGGGGGAAGCCGCCACCCGCCGCCGAGCCGAGCACGCGGATCAGCATTGATCTCCCCCACAAACACGACAGCCCTTCCGCAACGACGGAAGGGCTGTCCGACTCTCGGCGAGTCTGTTAGAAGCGGTCGTCCGGCTCCTGACCGAAATCGTCCTGGTACGAGTTGATCTCGGCGTCCATCTTCACTTCCACGAAATCCGGGGCTTCCCACGTCATCGCCGTCACCTCCACTCGTAATCGACTGCCCAGCGAGAATTGCTGCCCATGGTAGTGGAGCGCCTGGTAGTCGTCAAGCGGCCATTGACGGCCATTGACAACGGCCAACCCGGTGTATTACCAAGGACCGCGCAAGCCCGAAACCACCCACCTTTAGCCCGGGAGGACTCACATGCGCCGCACCCTCGTGATCGCGTTGACCGTCGTGTTGCTCGGGGCCGTGACGTCGTGGCTGATCCCCGCCCAGGCCCAGCAGCCGGCACCCCCACCCTCCTGGAAGCAGGGGCAGCCGTCCAGCATGGCCGAGTCGATGCTGGCGCCCATCGCCCAGCCGCCCGCGCCCAAGGCGCCGGGCGAGATCCCCATCGACAAGATCAAGGTCCCGGCCGGCTTCAAGGTGGAGCTGTGGGCCTCCGGCATCAACAACGCCCGGGCCATGGCCTGGGGCGACAAGGGCACGCTGTTCGTCTCCAGCCGCGTGGCCGGTAACGTCTACGCCGTCGTGGACAAGGGCGGCAGCCGCGAGGTGAAGACGATCGCCAAGGGCCTGAACCTGCCCAACGGTGTGGCGTTCAAGGCCGGCACCCTGTACGTCGCCGAGATCCATCGCATCACCAAGATGGTGGGGATCGAGGATAAGCTCGACGCCCCGCCGGCCATGGAGGTGGTGTACGAGACGCTGCCCAAGGACGCGCCCCACGGCTGGAAATACCTGGCCTTCGGCCCCGACGGCAAGCTCTACTTCAACATCGGCTCGCCCTGCAACATCTGCCTGCCGCCCGACACCCACGCCAACATCTCGCGGATCGATCCGGACGGCGGCGCCTTCGAGTACTTCGCGCGCGGCATACGCAACAGCGTGGGGTTCGACTGGCACCCGGTGACCAAGGAGCTCTACTTCGCCACCCACGGCCGCGACTGGCTGGGCGACGACGTGCCGAGCGACCGGCTCGACGTGGCGCCCCGCAAGGGCCTGCACTTCGGCTTTCCGTTCTGCCACCAGGGCGACATCCTCGATCCGGAATTCGGCAAGGGCCACGCGTGCGGCGAGTTCGCCGCGCCGCTGATCAAGACCGGCGCGCACGTGGCCGGCAACGGTGTGGAGTTCTACACGGGCTCGATGTTCCCGGCCGAGTACAAGGACCGGATCTTCCTTGCCCAGCGTGGCTCCTGGAACCGCTCGAAGAAGGTCGGCTTCCGGATCATGATGGTCACGCTGCGTGGGGGCGACGTGCCGAAGTACGAGCCGTTCGCCGAGGGCTGGGCCCAGGGCGAACAGATCTGGGGCCGCCCCGTGTACACCCGACAGATGAAGGACGGCTCGCTGCTGATCAGCGACGACTACGCCGGCGCGATCTATCGCGTGAGCTACCAGAAGTAGGACGCTTGGCCCCGCTGTCGACGCTGCTCGTCGTCGTCCTTCTGGCGGCGAGCAGCGTCACCGCCTCGGCCGCGGATGCCGCCGCCGGGCGGCGCAAGGCCGAGCCCTGCGCCGCCTGCCACGGCCCCGAGGGGTACGCCACCATCCCAGGGACGCCCTCGCTGGCCGGCCAGCCCGCGTACTTCACCCACTGGCAGCTCATCAAGTACCGCGACGGTCGGCGCCGGGACGCGCAGATGTCGCCGTTCGCGCAGAATCTGACCGACGAGGACATGGGCGATCTCGCCGCGTTCTACGCCATCCAGACCCCGAAGGGGCGCGGCTCGGCCGTCGACGCCACCCGCGTCGCGGCCGGTCGCCCGCTCGCCGACGCGTATCACTGCTCGTCGTGTCACACGCCGGCGCTGACCGGGCAGCAGCAGATCCCGCTGCTCGCCGGCCAGGACCTGACGTACCTGCTCACCCTACTGCGCGGCTTCAAGGCCCGCACGGCCTCGGACCTGGACGGGACGATGACGATGGCCGCCCAGCCGCTGACGGCCGACGACGTCGAGAACCTCGCCCACTACCTCGCCAGCCTGACCCCCGCGGCGCACTGAGCCCGGGCCCCTCAGTTCTCGCAACCGAGCGGATCCGGGTCGCTGAGCTTCGGCTGGCACTGCGGTCCCTGCGGCTTCGGGTTGGGTCCGTTCGGGTCGGGACCGCCGGAGTTCTTCGGCGTCCGGGGCAGCGTGAAGTCTGGGAACAGCGCGAAGTCGACCTTGAGATCGAACTTCGTGAACCAGTCCCGGGGATTCTTGTCGCGCAGATCGCTGAGGCCCGGCTTGTTCGGGCCCCCGGTGAAGACGAAGGGCCCGATGCTGAGTAGCGGGCTGGGGTCGCTGCTGCCGCCGCCGGCGCTGGCGGGCGTCGGCGCCGGGTTGCGCTGGGGCCCGACGGGAGTCCGGCGGAGCGGATCGGCCGGATCGCCGGGGGCGGCGCACGTCGGGCAGAGCGGCGGCGCCGGCGGTTGTGGCTTGGGATCCAGCATCAGCGGCTTGCTCAGGTTCAGGTCGGGTGGCGGACCGATGCAGACCAGGCCATTGCCCGGCGCGTCCTGCAGCCCGCTGGCGTCTTGGCGGTTGACCGGATCGTTCAGGGCGTACGCGTAGAGGTTGGCGTCGCCGCTCGCGAACAGGATGGGATCACGCGTCGTCCAGCGCCCGGTGGCGGGGTCGTAGTCGCGCGCGCCGAAGCGCACGAGGCCCGTGTCCCGATCGTACAGCCCGCCCGCGAAGCCGAACGGCTGGAAGCCCGGCGCGCTGTCGCCGGTGACCACGCCGAACGCGTCGTAGTCCAGGCGCTGGGCGATGCTGCCGTCGGCGGTGTTGACCACGAGACGGATGCCGCCGAGCTGGTCCGAGACGAGGCGATAGCGGTTGCCGCCGCGCACCATGTAGTCGGGCGCGCTCACGCGGCTGGCGTAGACGAAGCGACTCACCAGCGCCCCGCCGCCGTTCAGCTCGGCCACGATCCGCCCGCGCTCGTCGTAGAGGAAGCCCTGGACGAGCGCGCCGGTGACCTTCTTGCCGATGCGCCGGCCCAGGCTGTCCACGACGTACTGCAGCGAGGTACCGCCCGGGAGCGAGACCGCGATCAGGTGGCCGAGCGTGTCGTACTGGTACGTCGTCGTCTGACCGCCGGCCGTCGTGCTCAGCAGCTGGCCGTTTGCCGTATAGGCGTAGGTCGCGCCGCCGGCGGCGAGCAGGCGATCCTGGGCGTCGTAGGTGGCGGCCGCGCCATCGGCGGTCAGCCGGTTTCCGGACGCATCGTACGAGTACGTGATGGTTGTCCCGTTGCGCGTGACGCCGGCGAGCCGCCCGGCGGCGTCGTAGTCGTAGGTGGCGGCCACGCTGATGCCGCCCAGGGTCTCGGTGCTGCCCGTGATCCGGCCCAGCGCGTCGCGCGTGTACTGCACGTCGTAGACGGCGGTGCCGCCCGCGCCCGCGGTGTAGTGATCGAGCGCTCCGAAGACGGTGTAGCTGCGCGTGTCGGTCACCGTCCCCAGCGTCGTGCCCGTCACGAGGCCGTGGCCGGCGTGCCGCGTCAGCGTGAGGTCGCCCACGGCGGTCAGGAGGCTGTCCGCGTCGTAGGTCAGCGCCAGCGCGGCGCCGTTCAGGGTGCGGGTGACGGTGCGCAGGGCGTTGTCGAAGGTGCGGCCCACGGTGCCGGTGATCGGACCGCTCGACGTCTCCGCGGTCCGTAGCACGCCGTCGTAGGTGTAGTCGAGCTGGACACCGCCGGGACCGGTGAGGCGCAGCAGATTGCCGCTGGCGGAATCGTACGACGCCGTGACGGCCCCGGAGGCCTGTACCAGCTGGGAGGGCCGACCGGCCGCGTCGTACACGACGTCGATCGTCTGGCCGTCGGGCTGGGTCAGTCGCGAGACCCGGCCGAGCGTGTCGTAGGCGTAGAGCGTTGCTGCACCACCGCCCGCGACGGCGGGGGGCGTGTAGCTCGCGAGCTGCTGATCGGCGTTGTAGGCGAACGTGTGGACCGCACCGCCGGGCGGCGTGAGCGTCGTGATGTTGCCCGCCGCGTCGTAAGCGTAGGCGGTCGTCAGATTCCCGGGGTCCGTCTGCGCGGCGGTCTGGCCGGCCGCATCGTACGCGAAGCGCGTCGGCCGCCCGAGCGCGTCGTCGATGCGCGCGAGATAGGCGGCGGCCGTGCCCGTGCTGCCGTAGGTCAGGCTGGTCGTTCGCGCCGTGCCGCCAGTCCCCTCGGTGATCGTGCTGACGCGACCGTCTGGGGTGTAGGCGAAGGAGACCGGCGCCAGGCCGCTCATCTGTGCCCGCATCACCCGGCCCTCGGCGTCCAGCACGATCGTGCTCGTACGCCCGGCCGGGCTCTGGATCGTGAGCGTGCGTGAGCTGCCGTCGTAGCTCGTAGTGGTGGTGTGGCCGTCCACCGTGACGGTCTCGGTGAGCGTTTGCAGGCTCAGCCCGTTGGTCGGATCGGACAGCGTGGCCTGGCGACTGCGCGTGACCACCTGGCTTCGCCCGCCCGGCGTGGTCAGCGTTCGATTGGCGAGCACGGCCGCCTGCATGCCGAAGCGCGGGTCGGGGCCGAACGTCGACGCCACGCGAGTGCCGTCGGGGTAGGTGGCGCTGCTGGTGCCGTCGCCGTTCTCCAGCAGCGTCGTCTTCGTGCCGTCCGGGAACGTCGTCAGCAGACGGCTGCCGCCGGCCGGCTGTCGATCGAAGGCGAGCGTCGTCGTCTGCCCGGTGGCGGTCAAGGACACGACGTAGCCGGTCGCGGTGTCGGTCCGGGCCAAGGCGATGACGTGGCCCACGGCGTCCTCGTCGCGCGTGAGGAGGCCGGAGGCGTCGTACTGCAAGTGGTGTGCGGCGCCGCGCGGATCGGTCAGCGTCTGGAGCAGGCCGTCGGCGCCCGAGGCGAGCGCGACGGCCCGGCCGGCTGGGTCGGTGATCCGGGACAGGTAGCCCTTGGCGTCGACGGTCAACGTCGTGCGCTGGCCGTAGGGGCTGACGATGCCGATGGGATTCCCGGCGCCGTCGCGCTCGATCGTCGTGACGTTGCCATCACCATCGCGGACGCTGGCGAGCCGGCCGGCCACGTCGTAGGCGAGCTGGAAGCGGACCGCCGCGGTACGAGCGTCGAGGGTACGCAGGTGGCGGCCGGTGCCGTCGAACACGTAGAGCTCGCTGGCGTCTTCGGCCGGAACGACGATCTCGCCGAGCGACAGCCCGGGCAGGACGGAGCTGATCCGGCGTACGCGATGGCCGCTGAAGTCGGCAAAGTAGAGACTGTTGTCCGGTCCGACGGCGACGCCCCACAGGCTTCCGACGGAGGCGGCCAGCGCGGGCCCGCCATCGCCGCATGGATCGGTCTGCGTCGCGCAGTCCGGGCCGTTGCCGGTGATCGTGTGGATGATGCCGTCGGGGCCGACGCGGCGCACGCGATGGGCCGAGATATCCGCGATGTACAGCGATCCATCGGGGCCCAGGGCGATGCCTTCGGCCGTCGCCAGCGACGCAGCGATGGCCGGCCCGCCATCGCCGCAGGTCGACGTCCCATCCGCAATGCAGAAGTTGCCGTTGCCCGCCACCGTCCTGACGATGCCGTCCGGGCCGATGCGGCGGACGCGCGAGATGCCGTTGTCCGCGACGTACACGCTGCCGTCCCTGCCCACGACCACGCTCTCCGGCACCATGCGCGCGGCGGTGGCCGGCCCGCCGTCGCCGCACGGGTCGGCCTGCGGGCACGGGTTGCCGGGACCGGGGCCCCCAATGGTAGTGATGATGCCGTCGGGACCGACCCGGCGAACGCGGTGCGAGACCGAGTCCGCGATGTAGACGTCGCCGGCGATGCCGACCGCGACCGAGTGCGGCTGGGCGAGCTGCGCCGCCACCGCGGGCCCGCCGTCGCCGCACGCACTCACGAAGTCGCACGGCACGCCGTTGCCGGCGATCGTGGTGATGATGCCGTCCGGACCCACGCGGCGGATCCGGTTCGTCAGTATGTCGGCAATGTAGATGCTGCCGTCGGGGCCGACCGAGATGCCCCACGGACCGTTGAGCTGCGCGGCGGTGGCGGGCCCGCCGTCGCCGCACGCCGCGGTGGACGGGGAACAGGCGGCCCCGGTCCCGGCGACGCTGGTGATGTTGCCGTCCTTGCCAACGCGCCGGATCCGGTTGCCCTGGCGGTCGGCGATGAAGACGTCGCCGGTCGGTCCCACCGCCAGACCGAACGGATCGACGAGGGTCGCCTTCGTGGCCAGGCCACCGTCACCGCAGCCGGCCACCTGGCAGAACCCGCCGGTCCCGGCAAAGTTCTCGAGCTTCTGCAGGCCGCCGGCCGTGCGCTGCTGGCCGGTGCCGAGGAACAGCACGGGCGCGAGGGGATCGAGGGCGTGCTGGACGCTGAGGCTCCAGCCGCCCAGGTTGAACGTGCGGGCGTCGGAGCGGCGGAGCTTGGCTTGCCACTCCGTGGCGATCGTGTATTCGCCGCGGCTCCGGTCGGCGGCCAGGATCGCGCTGCCGGGGACTCCGAACGACTGGGCCGCGTCCGCCGGCGAGCGATAGACCGCGTCGTAGACGTTGGCCACGCGGACCGTGGCCGTCTGAGCTCCGATCGAAGCCCGGCCATACGCGTCGAGGCCGTCCCACTGGAACGTCTGGGTGAGATTGGGCGCCGGTGCGAAGCTCTGCTGGAACACGCGGCCGGCGATCTGCACGTGTAGATCGATGCGCTTGGGCGATGGCGACGTCAGCGCGGGACCGCTGAGCGGGATGCGCAGCGTCGCGCTGTCCGTTCGGCCCGGCACGCGGTCACTCGCATAGTGCAGCGCGAAGCCGGTGCCGGCGACCGGGACCGCTTCTCTCAGCACCTGCCGGTGGCACGCGATCGAGGAGCCGCCCGGCTGCTGGCAATCGCCGTCGTCCGGTCCACCGTCGGGGCCGTCGGGACCGGGCCCCGGGCCGGGGCCCGGACCAGGGCCTGGTCCGGGAGGCGGCCCCGGCGGCGGCCCGGGGGGCGTGGGCGGCGGCGGCCCGTATGGCCAGTTGAGGTCACAGGGCGAGAAGTGCGGAATCGGCACGCGCCAGAGGCTCTGGCCGATCGCATAGAGCGCGGCGAGTTGCTGGCGCTCCGCATCGGCGAGGACCAGCGGCGGCAGCGTGCCGGCGCCCACGCTGTCGACGACCGCGAGTCCGCCCGTCACGCCGGTGATCCTGATCACCCGCCCGTTGTCCGACGCGACCCACGCGGCCATGCCTCGGTCGTAGAACCCGACCGGCACCGCGATGCCGACCGGGAACCCGATGAAGTTCTCGACGTACTGGATGAGCGGCTGGGAGAAGCTGACGCGCGTGGCGCCCGCGGCCAGGGCCTCGTCGGCGCTCAGCTCGACCGCGTACGTGTAGCCGCTCGTCGGCGGCAGCTCTCCCGGCATCGCGTTCGGCCCGTTGGCGCCGACCGTGTACTCCGTCGCGCGAACGTGCAGGTTCGTGAGCGGCTGGGTCGAGCCGTCCGCCATCACCATCGTCGCGGCCGTTCCCGGACGGACGAGGAGCGTGGCCTGTCGACTGCCGGTGGCGTCCGTCGCCACGCTGCCTCGCACGACCTGCATGGCCGCGGCGGTGAGGTCGACGGCCGTGA
>JBGQLG010000145.1:0-13652 GCA_041499965.1 Methylomirabilia bacterium | reverse complement strand
CGGAGGGCTTCGAGCCGCAGCACTCCATCGCCCCGGCCGGCAAGTCGGCGATCGACGGCGTGGTGCAGGGGACGGTCGACGTCTGCCAGTCGGCGCCGTCGCAGGGCTTCGGCCCGCTGGAAAAGGGCCAGGCCCCCCCGGCCGTGCACTTCGCCCAGATCAACGAGATGGACGGCTTCTTTCTGACGGCGCGCGCGGCCGATCCGGCGTTCACGTGGGACAAGCTGCGCGGCCGGGCCGTGCTGGTCGATCACGGCGGCCAGCCGCTGGCGATGTTCAAGTACGCCTGCCATCGCCGGGGGCTGGACTTCGCGGCGATCAAGGCTGTCAACGTGCCGAGCGACCGGATGGACGCGGCCTTCCGCGCGGGCGAGGCCGACTACATCCACCAGCAGGGCCCGGCGCCGCAGCAGCTCGAGCACGACGGCGTCGGCCACGTGGTGGCCTCGGTCGGCCAGGCCATCGGCCCCTGCGCGTTCTCGAGCCTCGCGGCCACGCGGGAGTGGCTGAAGACCGACGCCGCCCGGCGCTTCATGCGCGCCTACCGCCAGGCGCGCGCGTGGCTGCTGGCCACGCCGGCCGCCGAGGTGGCCGAGGCCGAGGCGTCGTTCTTTCCCGAGATCGCCCGACCCGTGCTGACCGCGACCATCGCCTACTATCAGAAGCTCGGCTGCTGGGCGCCGCACGTGGAGATCACCCGCCCGGCCTTCGAGGTGGCGCTCGACGTCTTCCAGCACGCCGGGCTCATCACCAGGCGGCACCGGTACGAGGACGTGGTCGCTCCGCCGCCCAGCGCGACCTAGGATCACGCGTCAGAGATTCGCCACTCCTTGGAGTCGCGACTCCTACGGTTTCTCGCAGAGCATCTTGATATTCTCGAGGCCGCGCGTGTAATCCGCGAGAACCGCGTTCGTCATTTCCCGTGGCGGCCCTGGGCTGGACAGCCACTTCGCGTGGAACTGCAGGGACGTTCGTCGCTCTCCGAGACGCTTCAGGATGAACGAAGCCCGGGCCGGCAGGTCCTTTTCCACGATCCTTCCTTCCTCGACGTACGTGATTTCATCGTCTCCGATATCGCTCTTGACCGCGACCCACTCGACGGTAAGGCCGTGGAATATGCAGACGTGCCGCATGCCGATCCGCTCCGTTGTCGCAGGCCGGTCGAGGCGTTCTACGGCCGACAGCCATCGGGTTCGCTGGTCGAGATCGATCACCAGCTGATACACCTCCAGCATCGGAGCGTCGATCTCCACGGCCACGGAATCGTCCCCGAACTCGGTCACGGGGCTGATCCGCGGGGCTGGATCGGCGATGGTTTTTCTGATCCCGGCGAGCGGCGCATATTGATACTCGATTTTCCCGATTGCCGGGTACTCGTCGTTCGATCGCTGCCACGCGAGAGCACCCGGGGATTGCGGGAGGCTCGAGAAATCGAAACAGGTGGGCGTCGCGAGAATGTACTCGTCTGACGCAATCTGGTTCTTCATCAAGCGGTGGGCGACCACCATGTCGAGTCCCGAGCACTTCGTGAACTGCATCACCTTGATTTCCTGGACCACGCCGTGATGGGCGACGAACTTCAGGGTCAGGTTCGACGCCGTCTTGCAAGCGCCGCAATGGCATATCGAGTCCCGCTCGATGATCTTGAGCTGCGTGTGGAAGCTCTCGAACATGCTCAGGCACTGCCGGACGAGGGCGTTGGCATCGATGGGCTTGCCCTTGTGATAGAGCAGGAGCGCATCGCCTTCGACCTCGGAGAGCACGAATTCGCCGCTGTTGGCCGCGAGGATCGCCTCCAGCAGCTCGTTGATGATGTGGGAGCTGTGGACGAGCTCGGTCTTGGTCAGGAACTCCGTGTAGCCGCTGATATCCGGAATCAGGATCGTTGCGCTTTCAGCCATGGACCGTCATCCTCCAACGTCGATGCGATTTCGCTGACCTGTATATCACGCTTACCTCGAGCCGGCGCCGCTCGACGATCGCGACGTCTCCACGCGGTTGCCGTACCGCGCCCGGCTCGGCCGCCGCGTTGTGCGGCACCGCGCCGCAATATCACCGGCGCGGCCGGGACATCGATCAGGCGAGGAGGGTCGGGGGCAGCGTGACGGCGGCGCGATCGGCAAGGGCGGCGCGGGTCGCTGTCAACAGCCCAGGGGAGCGCCGCCGTCACGCCGAGGGTGAGCCCGATACCGGGGGCGTTGACACGCCCCGGTGCGAACGTATTCTTCCTGGTATGCTGACGCCGGCATATCGACCACTCACGAAAGGCGAGACCCCCACTGATGCGATACGAGGCACCCGAGACGCTGGAGGGAGCGGTCGCCCTGCTCGCGGGCGCGACCGGTGAGACGCGCGTGCTGGCCGGCGGGACCGACCTGCTGGTCCAGATGCGCGCCGACATCGTCGATCCCGCCCTGATCGTCGACATCAAGAAGATTGCCGAGACCCGGACGGTCACCGAGGAGCGGGGCGGCTGGCGCATCGGCGCCGCGGTGACGGGGGCGGAGCTGAAGGAGCACCCCCGGCTCAAGCAGGTGTGGCCGGGCGTGGTCGAGGCCGCCAACCTCATCGGCTCGACCCAGGTGCAGGGGCGGGCCACCCTGGGCGGCAACCTCTGCAACGGCTCGCCGGCGGCCGACAGCGTGCCCGCGCTCATCGCGGCCGGCGCCGTCGCCACGCTGGCCGGCCCGCAGGGCAAGCGTGACCTGCCGGTCGAGGACGTCATGCTGGGGCCCCGCAAGCTGGCCCTGCGCAAGGGCGAGATCGTCGTCTCGTTCCTGCTACCGCCGCGGCCGGCTCGCTCGAGCGACGCCTACCTGCGCTTCATCCCCCGCACCGAGATGGACATCGCGGTGGTGGGGGCGGGCGTGAGCCTGACGGTGGACGCGGCCGGCACGATCACGACGGCGCGGGTGTCGCTCGGCGCGGTCGCCCCGCGGGTGCTGCTCGTGGCCGAGGCCGCGCAGGCCATCGTAGGCAGCCGGCTCGACCGGCCGGCCCAGGATCGGCTGGAGGCGGCGGCGCGGGCGGCCTGCCAGCCCATCGACGACAAGCGAGGAACGATCGAATTCCGTGTCCAGGTCGCAGGTGTGCTGGCCCGCCGGGCGGCCCTGATCGCGCTGGACCGAGCGAGGACGAGCTGATGGCCAAGCACCACATCGAAGCCACGGTGAACGGCGACGCGGTCGAGTTCCTCTGCGAGACGGAGGACACGCTGCTCGACGTGCTGCGCGACACGCTGAACATGACCGGCAGCAAGGAAGGCTGCTCCTCCGGCGACTGCGGCGCCTGCAGCGTCACGCTGGACGGCCGGCTGGTCTGCTCGTGCCTGGTCCTGGGCTGCGAGGTCGCCGGCCGGAAGATCGAGACGATCGAGGGCATGGCCAAGGGCGAGGCGCTGCATCCGCTGCAGCAGCACTTCCTGGAAGGCGCCGCCCTGCAGTGCGGCATCTGCACGCCGGGCTTCCTGGTGGCCAGCAAGGCGCTGCTCGAGCGCAAGCCCGATCCGACCGAGACCGAGATCCGTTACTGGCTGGCCGGCAATCTCTGCCGGTGCACCGGATACGACAAGATCGTCACCGCGGTGATGGACGCCGCCGCCGCGATGAGAAAGGGATAGCCCCATGGCTGAGACCCAGACGAACGGCACGAACGGGCAGGGTTACGTCGGCACGCGCACGATCCGCCCGGACGGCGTCGACAAGGTGACGGGCCGCGCCCGCTTCGGCGCCGACTTCAACCTGGCCGGCCAGCTCATCGGCCGCGTGCTGCGCAGCCCGCATCCGCATGCGCGCATCGTGTCGATCGACACCTCGAAGGCCGAGGCGCTCCCCGGCGTCAAGGCCGTGATCACCCGCGACGACTTCGCCGACCAGTCCTCGGAGTTCATCCCGGCCGGCGAGATGATGATGAACTACAAGGACGTCGTCCGGAACGTGATGGCCCGCGAGAAGGTGCTCTACGAGGGCCACGCGGTCGCCGCCGTCGCCGCCACCAGCACGGCCATCGCCCGGAAGGCGCTCAAGCTGATCGACGTGACGTACGAGATCCTCCCCCACGTCATCGACGTGGAGGAGGCCATGCGGCCCGGCGCGCCGGTGCTGCACGACGATCTCTTCACCGTCGGCGTCGAGCCCAAGCCCGACAGGCCGTCCAACATCGCCAAGCGCGTGGAGATCGTCCTGGGCGACATCGAGGCCGGCTTCGCCAAGGCCGACGTGATCGTCGAGCGCGACTTCAAGACCGCGCCCGTCCACCAGGGCTACATCGAGCCGCACGCCGCACTGGCCACCGTGTCGGAGGACGGCGCGACCGAGCTGTGGTGCACGACTCAGGGCCACTACATCGTGCGGGCCCACTGCGCGCGCCTACTCGGCCTCGACATCTCCAAGGTCCGCGTCACCGCCACCGAGATCGGCGGCGGCTTCGGCGGCAAGACGGTCGTCTACCTGGAGCCGCTGGCCATCGCGCTGTCGCGCAAGGCCAAGCGGCCGGTGAAGATGGTCATGTCGCGGGAGGAGGTCTTCAAGGCCTCCGGCCCGACCTCCGGCGCCACCATCCACGTGAAGATGGGCGCCACCAAGGACGGCCGCTTCGTCGCCGGCTTCGCCGAGCTGAAGTACCAGGCCGGCGCCTTCCAGGGCTCGCCGGTGCAGCCGGGCGTCATGTGCGCGTACGCGCCCTACGACATGGAGAACGTCAAGGTCATCGGCTACGACGTCGTCTCCAACCGCCCGAAGGTGGCGGCGTACCGGGCGCCCGGCGCGCCCATCTCGGAATTCGCCGTCGAGAGCGTGGTCGACGAGATCGCCAAGAAGCTGGGTCTCGACCCGATCGAGCTCCGCCTGATGAACGCGGCGCACGAGGGCACGAAGGCCGCCTACGGGCCGAAGTTGGGGCCCATCGGCCTGGAGGAGACGCTCAACGCCGTCAAGAAGACCGAGCACTGGAACACGCCGCTGCGCAAGTGGCAGGGCCGCGGCGTGGCCTCCGGCTTCTGGTTCAACATCGGCGGCGAGACCTCCGCCTCGCTGACGGTGAACGAGGACGGCACGGTGTCGCTGATGGCCGGCACGCCGGACATCGGCGGCCTGCGCGCCTCGCTGGCCATGGTGGCGGCCGACGAGCTGGGCATCGAGTACGACAAGGTGCGGCCGATCATCGGCGACACCGGCTCGCTCGGCTTCAACTTCCTCACCGGCGGCAGCCGCTCGGCCTTCTCGGGATCCATGGCCATTGTCGAAGCGGCCAAGCAGATCAAGGCCGAGCTGTGCGCGCGGGCCTGCAAGCTGTGGGACCTCAAGCCCGAGCAGGTCGCGTTCGAGCGCGGCCGCGTGCGGCCCATCGGCGACGCCGCCGACAAGGCCAAGCCGATGTCGCTGGCCGACTTCGCGAAGGTGGCCGGCAAGACCGGCGGTCCCATCGGCGGCTACGGCCGGATCAACGCCCAGGGCGCAGGCCCGAGTCTGGGCACGCACCTGGTCGACCTGGAGGTCGATCCCGAAACAGGGCGCGTGACGATTCTTCGCTATACGGTCGCGCAGGACGCCGGTCACGCCATCCATCCGGCCTACGTCGAGGGCCAGTTCCAGGGCGGGGCGGTGCAGGGCATCGGCTGGGCGCTGAACGAGGAGTACATCTACGGCGCCGACGGCAAGCTACAGAACGCGGGGTTCCTCGACTACCGCATGCCGGTGGCCTCCGACGTGCCGATGATCGACGCGATCGTCGTCGAGGTCCCCAATCCCAAGCATCCGCTCGGCGTGCGCGGGGTCGGCGAGACACCGATCGTGCCGCCGCTGGGCGCCATCGCCAACGCCATGGAGCAGGCCACCGGCATCCGCTTCACCGAGCTGCCGATGTCGCCGCCGAAAGTCCTGAAGGCGTTGAGGGAGCGCGGGCTCAACAAGGTCTGACGTGCCGCGCGTGGTGCTGGTCGGGAACCTCGCGCAACTGACG
The DNA here is from genome assembly GCA_041499965.1 of Methylomirabilia bacterium. Lineage (GTDB taxonomy): Bacteria > Methylomirabilota > Methylomirabilia > Rokubacteriales > CSP1-6 > AR5. Next base: position 7,694 of record JBGQLG010000145.1, on the reverse strand, counting down.
GGGGGCGTCGCCGAGTTTCAGCTCTCGGCGACGTCCGTCAAGCAGCTCTTCCAGCAGCTGAGCGAGCTACATCCCGCGCTCGAGCCGCACCTCGCCGAGGGGGTGGCGGTGGCCATCGACGGGCAGATCTACCAGGACGCGCTGTTCCAGCCGATCGGTGCGAGCAGCGAGGTGTTTCTGCTGCCGCAGATTGCGGGAGGGGCGAGCCGGCGACGCTAGCGCTGGTGCCGTTGACCAGCGCGTCGAAGTCGGGGCGCGGCGTGTCGAGCAGCCGGACGCCGGACAGGTAGTCGGCGGCCGCGGTGTAGGCGTAGAGCCAGTCGATGAGCCCGCACCGTCCACGATGCCGCACTCGATCAGACCGCCCTGGTAGACCTCGGGATGAAGCTCGAGCGAGGCGATGGCGACGTGGCCGCCCATCGATTGCCCGTGGATGATCGTCCAGCGCGGCCGGCCGAACTCCTCGATGAAGCGCTCCGCAGCGAGTGTGTCGGCAAGGAACCAGTCGGGCCGGTAGCCCATGCTGCGGTAGCCGGAGGCAGCCCAGGCGTGGCTGTTCCTGGTGAGGTAGCCGCCGGCCGGGTCGCCCCGCACGCCGCCGCGCCCCGCTCCCTCGCCCTCGTAGCCGTGCGCGTACATGACCAGGCCGCCGTTTCACTGGGCCGGCATGCCGATCAGGTAGTCGGCGCCCTCGTGCACGCCCTGGTGCAGGACGGGCGCAGCGGCCGCCCGGGGCGACGATGGACCCGCGACCAGCAGGAGCCGCGAGGAACGCAAGCGCGCTGCCGAGCGACGGCCAGGCGATCCTGGCGGTGAGCAAGCGGGGTTCAGCCATCATGCCGCCTCCTTGGCCGGGACTACCTGCAACTCGCCGAGCTGCACCCGATGCTCGAACGGCCGTTACTGACGTAGCAATGCATCCGATCCGGCTCATTTCTGGCCGAGGACAGAGACGATAGAGTGCGCGCGTGGGTTCCGGTCAGCTTCGACTGCCTCTTGGTTGTCGACCGTCGTCGGGCCGTGCTACGCTCACGCCCGATCGTGCTCCAAATGTGCCTGAGGGAGATGACGGCGATCCCCGGCGGCTGGCTCCGCCCGCAGAGCCGTCGGACATGAAGCGCCTCCAGCCGTTCCTGGCCACCGACCTCGGTCTCCTCTACGCGACCGACTGCTTCAACCTCTTCGCTTCGCTCCGGGACGAGTCCGTCGACTGCGTCTTCGCGGATCCGCCCTTCAATCTCAGGAAGGACTACGGCCGGGGTGCCGTGAAGGACGACCTGGCGCGGCTCGACTATCTGAAGTGGTCGTTCCAGTGGATCGACGAATCCGTCCGGGTGATCACGCCGGGGGGCGCGCTCTTCGTCTACATCCTGCCCCAGTGGGGCTACCACCTGGCCGCTCACATCGAGGAGCGGGGCATGCAGTTCCGCCACTGGATCGCGCTCTCCATGAAGGGCACGTTCCCCCGAGGACGAAAGCTCTACCCGGCACACTACGCGATCCTCTACTTCACCAAGGGCCAGCCGAAGACGTTCAATCGTGTCCGCCTGCCGATTCCGGCGTGCCGGCATTGCGGGAAGGACATCAAGGACTACGGGGGCCATCGCAAGTTCCTCAATCCGGCGGGTCTGAACCTGACCGACTTCTGGGAAGACACGGCACCCGCCCGGCACCAGAAGTTCAAGGCGCGCTGGCACATCAACGAGCTGAAGCCCCTGATCCCGAGCCGCTGCATCGCGGTCGCCACCAACGCCGGGGACGTCGTGCTCGACCCCTTCGGCGGCGGCGGTTCGACGTACGAAGCCGCCCAGCGGCTCGGTCGCCGGTGGCTGGGCACCGAGATCACGACGGCGGCCGCGATCCGCGACCGCTTTCGACGGCATCTCCCGGACCTGAAGCCCGCGACGCCTCGTTCGCTTGTCAGCGCGTTTCGAGAGCCTGACCCGACGTTCCGGATCGTGCTCCCCTAAGTGCCTCGAATCACCGAAGAGCAGCCCTACAACGGAGTTCTGGAACGCGTCACCCGCCTGGGCCTCGAGGTGCTGCTGAGCGAGCTCAGAGAAATCCTCACCGGCTTCACCTTGGAGGTCGAGGAGCGCCGGGATGCCAACGGCGGCGCCGCCGTGCGCAAGCTGATCGACGGGCGGTTCGAGCAGGCACAGGGCTGGACGAAGAAGCAGACCGGCGACGTGGATTGGACCAAGTGCCGGAGCGTGAACGGGACCCGTATCTGTGTCGGCGTCGAAGTTCAGTTCTCCGCGCGGAGCGACCTCATCGTCATGGACGTGATCCATCTCCGAAAGGCCATCACCGATGGCAAGATCGACATCGCCGTGCTCGTTGTCCCGAGCGACCGCCTTGGAGCCTTCCTGACCGACCGTGGTCCGACGATGGCCGATGCCCGACGCCACGTCAGAGAGGCGCGTGCCGACGATCTTCCGCTCTTGCTGATAGCGCTCGAGCACGACGGTCCTGGCCCGGCCCTGGCGAAGCAGGCCAAGCGCTCCAACCGCTGAGAGATGCAACCCCCCGGCGCGCGGTTCGTCATCGTCTTCGTGGTCGACGGGTTGCGGCCCGACGCCATTACCGTCGAGGACACGCCGACGCTGTTCCGGCTCCGCGCCGAGGGCGTGGACTTCGCGAACAGCCATGCCGTCTTTCCGACGGTGACGCGGGTCAACGCCGCCACGCTGGCCACCGGAGCCCAGCCGGGCACCCACGGCATCGTCGGCAACCAGCTCTACGTCCCGGCCGTCGAGGCGCGCCGGGCGTTCGACACCGGCGACTACCGCAACCTCCGCCGGCTGGGCGACGTCTCCGGCGGCCGGCTGGTGCTGACGACGACGCTCGCCGAACGCCTGCGCGCGCGCGGGCTGGGGCTGGCCGGCGCCAGCTCCGGCTCGACCGGCAGCGCGCTCCTGCTGAATCCGAGCGCGCCGGCGGGCATTGGAGCGCTGGTCAACGGCTACTTCGATCCCGGCAAGACCGTGGCCTATCCGCCCGCGGTGAGCGAGGCGATCCTCGCGAAGCTCGGGTCGGCACCGGCCAAGAGTGGAAGCGGCCGCTATGACTCGGCGGTAACGTGGACGCAGCGTGTGCTGCGCGAGCACGTGCTGCCGGAGCTGCGGCCCACCGTGGTGCTCAACTGGCTGACCGAGCCGGACCACAGCCAGCACGCGGTCGGTGTGGGCTCGCCGGCGGCGCGCGAGGCGCTGCGCCACGACGACCGCGAGATCGCCCAGACGCTGGCGACGCTGGACAGCCTCGGCCTGACGGCGACGACCGACGTCTTCGTCGCGTCCGATCACGGGTTCACGACGAACACCGCCGGCGTGGACGTGGCGGGCGCGCTGATCGAGGCGGGGCTCAAGGCCGCGCCCGACTCGACCGACGTGGTCCTGGCCAGCAGCGGCCAGGCCGTCGCGGTCCACGTCGAGGACCGCGACGCCGAGCGCATCACGCGCCTCGTGCGCTTCGTCCACGCGCAGGACTGGGGCGGGGTGATGTTCACAGCGGCCCGCGCGCCCGGCGACCCGCGCGGCGCCGTCGAGGGGACGTTCGCGCTCGAGTTGATCCACGTGGCCGGCGCGCGCGCGCCTGATCTGCTCTTCACGTTTCCGTGGACCTCGGAGCCCAACGCGTTCGGCGTGCGCGGGACCGACCTGGCCAGCGTCAGCGGCGGCGCGAAGCTCTACGCGAGCGACCACGGCAGCATGAGCCCGTGGAACGTGCGCAACACGCTGCTGGCCTGGGGCGTGGACTTCAAGCGGGGCGCCACGGTGCGGACGCCCGCCGGCAACGTGGACGTGACGCCGACGATCCTGGCGCTGCTCGGCCTGCCGACCGACGGGCTCGACGGCCGCGTGCTCCGCGAGGCGCTCGTCGACGGCCCCGACGCCGAGCAGGTGGCGGTCGTCACGCACACGCACACCGTGGAGACCGGCGCCTATCGCGCGGTCGTCCAGGTCTCGGAGGTGGACGGCCGCCGCTACGTGGACAAGAGCTGGCGCGTTAGCTGATCAGCGCTTCTTCTCGGCCGGCGTCGCCGTCGCCGGGCCCATCCCCCACACCTGGATGACCGTCTCCTCGCCCTTCGCGCCGTCGTAGTGCACCTTGCCCCCGTAGTGGATGACGTAGCTGCCGGCCGGCGCGGGCACCGTGCTGTCCGGGTCGAACGTCTCGCGGGTGCCCATCCACCAGGTGCCGGAGACGACCACGAAGAAGCGGTCGTTGGGGTGGAAGTGCGGACGGCTCATGTTGCCGGGGAACCAGCGGATGCGCGCGACGTACGGCCCCGGCTTGCTCGGGTCGCCAAAGAGCACAGCCTGCTCGTTGGTGCCTGCCGCGTTCCGCACCCACTTGATGTCGGCCGGCGTCTGGAAATCCACCGCGGCCCGGTCGATGTCCGCCGCGGAGCCCGCGGGCGCCGTCAGCGTGAGGGCCAACAGCGTGGAGAGAACGGCGACGGAGAGCCCACGGGTCAGTCCGGTCATGCGGTCTCCTGGAGTTGGGGTGTCGGTTCAGCTTCGGATCGCCTGCACCATGCGCTGGGCGGCGCCGCTGATCAGCCCGGCGTCGCTGCCCAGCACGACGAACCGATGGCCGCGCGCGACCATCGCGCGCGCCTCGTCGGGAGAGAAGGCGATGCCGCCGAGCGCGACCTCGCGGTGCGCGAGGATCTTCGCCTCGGCCCGGGCCACCACCTCGCGCAGGCGGGGATGGTCGAACTGGCCGGCCACGCCGAGATTCTCTGAAAGATCGCCGCGCGCCACCGCCACGACGTCGAGGCCCCGTACCGACAGGATGTCGTCGAGCGCGTCCACGCCGGCCAGTGACTCGATCAGGACGACGTTGAGGACCGCGTCGTTGGCGGCTTTCAGGTACTCGAGGTTCGGCAGCCCCCAGCGGAGCGCCGCGTAGGTGGGGCCGTAGCCGCGCTGCCCCGCCGGCGCGTAGCGGACGGCCTGCACCGTGGCCTCGGCCTCCGCGCGCGTGGCGATCTGCGGGAAGACCACGCCGAGCGCGCCGCAGTCGAGCACCGGCTTGACCAGCTCCGGCCGCGCGCCGGGCACGCGCACCAGCGGCGTCACCGGCGTGCCGCTGGTGGCGGCGATCATGGCGGCGACCGACTCGATGCCGATCGGCGCGTGCTCGGTGTCGATCATGAGCCAGTCCACACCGGTGCGGGCCAGCGCCTGGACCATCTGCACGCTGGCCATCGTGACGAGATAGCCGAGCGTCGCCCGGCCCTCGGCCAGTCCACGCCTCAACGCACCGAGCGGGCTCGCGGCATCCACGGCTGGGGAGTATAGCCCCCCGGGAGACGCGGGCGCGCGGTCCGCCGGAGTATGATCGACAGCCATGACCTCCGCCGGCGCCCTGTCCCGCGCGATCGAGCCGCTCACCCGGCCGTTCGACGCGGTGGTCACGCTGCCGGGCTCGAAGAGCTACTCGAACCGAGCGCTGCTGGTCGCCGCCCTGGCTCGCGGGCGCTCGGAGATCACCGAGGCGCTCTACTCGGACGACACGCGCTACATGCACCGGGCGCTGGCGGCGCTCGGCGTGCAGGTGCAGGCCGACGAGACGGCGCACACCTTCGTCGTCGACGGCGCCGACGGCCGCTTTCCGGCCGCCGAGGCGACGCTGCAGATCGGCAACGCCGGCACGGCGGCGCGCTTCCTGACCGCCGCGGTCGCGCTCGGGCAGGGGACCTTCGTGATCGACGGCTCACCGGCGATGCGCAAGCGGCCGATCCAGCCGCTGCTCGACGGGCTGCGCGCGCTCGGTGTGGACGCCGACAGCCGCGAGGGCAACGGCTGCCCGCCGGTGGTCGTGCGGGCCCGGGGCATCGCCGGCGGCCGCGCGCGGATGCGCGGCGACATCTCCAGCCAGTACTTCAGCGCGCTCCTGCTGGCGGCGCCCTACGCGCAGCGCGACGTGGAGATCGAGGTCGAGGGCGCGCTGGTCTCGGCACCCTACGTCACCATGACGCTCTCCACGATGGAGGCATTCGGCGTGCTGGCCGAGCGCGACGGCGATCGCTGGTTTCGCGTCCCCGCCGGCCAGCGCTACGCGGGGCGTCGCTACGCGGTCGAGCCGGATGCCTCCGGCGCCTCGTACTTCTTCGCGGCGGCGGCGGTCACCGGCGGCCGCGTCGTGGTCCCGCGGCTGGGCACCGGCTCGGCCCAGGGTGACCTCGGGCTGCTCGACGTCCTCGCGCGGATGGGCTGCGAGGTCAGCGTCGGCGCCGACGCGGTCACCGTGCGCGGCCCGGCCCGGCTGCGCGCGGTCGACGCCGACTTCACGCGCATGGGCGACGTGGCCACCACGCTGATGGCCATCGCGCCGTTCGCCGACGGGCCCGTCACTGTGCGCGGGATCGCCCAGACCCACTACGAGGAGAGCGACCGCCCGGTGGCCGCCGCCACCGAGTTGCGGCGCCTGGGGCTGCGCGTGGACAGCGACTGGGACTCGGTGACGATCCATCCCGGCACGCCGCAGCCGGCCGAGATCCAGACCTACGACGACCATCGCATCGCGATGAGCTTCGCGGTCACCGGCCTGCGCGCGCCCGGCATCCGTATCGCCAACCCGGGTTGCGTGGCCAAGACGTTCCCGGAATACTTCGACGTGCTGGGCCGCCTGGCGGCGAGCCCCTGACCGCCCGACCCGAGAAAGGACTCCCGCATGAACCGCGTGCGCCTGGCCATCGTCGGCTGCGGCAACATCTCCCAGCTCAACGCGCCCGGCTACCTGCAGCACCCGCGGTGCGACGTGGTGGCGCTATGCGACGCCGACCCCGAGCGGGCCAAGCGGCGGGCCCGCGAATGGGGCATCACGCCCCGCCTCTATTCGGACTTCGCCCAGGTGCTGGACGACGGCGCGATCGACGCCGTGGAGCTCCTGACGCCGACCTGGATGCACGCCGACCAGATCGTGGCGGCGCTGGCCGCGGGCAAGCACGTCTCCGCGCAGAAGCCGCTGGCCATCTCGATGGCCGAGGCCGACCGCATCGCCGCCGCGGTGGCCCGCGCGAACACGATCTTCCGCGTCACCGAGAACTTCCTCTACTATCCGCCGATCCTCAAGGCCAAGGAGCTGCTGGACGCCGGTGTCATCGGCGAGCCCTCGCTGGTGCGCATCCACACCACGCGCGCCCAGCACATCACCGGGCAGGCCATCGAGCTGGAGCCCGACGCGCTGGTGTGGCGGCGCGACCCCGGCCGCAACCCGGGCGGCGCGCTCTACGACGACGGCGTGCACAAGTACGCGACGGCCGCGCTCTGGATCGGCGAGATCGGCGAGATCTCCGCGATCGTGAGCCGGGGGAAGGACTTCCTGCAGGAGACGCCGAGCGTGGCCACCTGGCGCTTCAAGGGACGCGACTGCCTGGGCATCGTCGACTACACCTACGCCCCCGAGATGACCATGCGCTCGCGCTACTACCGGGCCGACGAGTTCTTCGAGATCCACGGCAGCCGCGGCATCATCTGGGTCACGCGCTGCACCGGCGAGATGCTCGACATGCCCGCGGTGATGGTGCTGCGCGGCACCGAGACGGTCAGCTACCAGGTGCCGACCGACTGGCGCCTGGGCTTCGACGGCGCCGCCGCCGACTTCGTCGACAGCCTCCTGGCCGGCCGCCAGCCGCAGCAGGACATCGCCGCCGCCCGGCGCATGCTGCAGGTACCGCT
>JBGQLG010000144.1:0-13721 GCA_041499965.1 Methylomirabilia bacterium | reverse complement strand
GGCGAGCCGCAGTCGCCGCGCGAGCTCCGGGCATGGCGAAGGCGCGCCGCCAACGGATCAACAGGCCGGAACCCAACCCCCTCCGGGGGATGGGGGGCCCGCGCTTCGCCATGCCCGGAGCTCGCATGCGGCGACCGGCGAGCCATCGTGCCGCGGCGAGGGCTCACGCCCCGGGCCCACCGCCCTGCGCGCCGGCCGGTCACGCGCGCGATGCGCTACACGCGCTCGAGGATGTGCATCCCCCGCCCGCGGTCGATGAGATAGATCAACCCGCGATCATCGACGAACACGTCGTTGCTACACACACGGTCGTGGCCAGGAGGCGGCGCCGGCAAGAAGTGCGCAGCCTCGCGCGGCGCATGCGGCCGCGAGATATCGACGACGCGCAACCCGTACGCGAACCAAGCGGTGGGTACCTCGGTCGACGTGATCGTCTCCACCGGCTGATGGCACCCGGTGAACTCCGGCTGCGGCGACCCGTCCACGCCCTCGACCTGGAAGCTCGCGAATGGCATCGGATGCGTCTCGTCGGTGATGTCGACCATCCACAGGAACGACGGCGGCCCCGGCTCCAGCTTGGCCACGTCCTCGTCGGCCACCAGCATCACGCGGCGGCCCTGCAGCGGAAACGGCACCGGCAGCGCGGTATGGGTCGGCGTGATGAACGGCGGGCTCCAGTCCAGGCCGGCGACGTGCTTGGGCTTGGCCATGTCCTCGATGTCGAGGATGACGAAGCCGCCGTGCCAGTAACTGACGTAGAGCCGGTTGCCCTGGCGGATGGGATGGTGGCAGCGGTGGTGGCGGCCCTTCCACGAGGGCGTCTCGCCGCCGGCGGTCCACTGCCCGGGCATCCACCAGCGCCCCACCTCCTGGGGCCGGGCCGGATCGGCCAGGTCGAGGATCATCACGATGTTGCCGACGAAGCCGTCCATCTCAGGCGAGATGTAGGCGTAGCGGCCGTCGAAGGTGAAGCGGTGCACGCCGAGCCCGCCGCTGCGCCAGAAGGTGATCTCGCGCGGCTTGCCCGGCGTGGAGATGTCCCAGATCCCGAGCCCGCCCGCTCCGGTGCCCGGCTGCCCGCCGTGGCCCTCGCGGTTCACGAGCATGAGGCCGTTGACCGCGCGCACCTTGTGGGAATGGGTGCCTGCGGGCACCTCGAGCGTCGAGAGCTGGCGCGGCGCCTTGGGGTCGCTGACGTCGACCAGCGTGGTGCCGTGGGGCGCTTTCATGTGGGCGATGCACGCCACCCGCCCGTCCACCACCACCTGCCCGCCGCCCGGACAGTCGAACCAGGCGACCTGCCGCACGCCCGAGGCACTCGCACCGTTGCCGCTGCTCATCGTGGTCCTCCGATCTGGAAGCTCTGCGCCGGCCGGGATCATAGCGTATATAAGGAAGCAACCGCGACGCTGCACCTCCGAGGAGGTTCACCTGCTGCTGGACGCGTGGGGTCGTGTGGCGTATCGCTTCCGGTGGCTGCTCCTCGTGCTGTCCTTCCTGCCGCTCGTGCCCGCCGCCGTGCTCCTGCTGACCGGCACCGACCTCGACCTGGAGGTGCGGCCACCGGTGACCGAGGCGGTCCGGGCCGTCGAGCTGATGGACCGCGAGCTGCCCGGCCGCCCGCCCACGATCGGCTTCGTGTTCAGCCACCCCTCGCTGAGCGCCACCGATCCGGCCTTCCGCGAGGCCGTCGAGGCCGCGCTGGCGCCGCTGAAGTCGGACCAGCGCGTCGCGCGAATCCGCACGGCGTGGGAGAGCCAGCCCCCCGATCCGATCCGGCTGTCGCACGACGGGCATCGCACCTGGGTGACGGTCGAGCTGACGGGCCGCGCGCCCGCCTTCGCGTCGATGACCTTCGGCGGCCTGCCGCCCTCGCTCTACGCCGGCATCCGCGACCGGGTGCGCTCCGACACGCTCGAGGTCACGGCCACCGGGGCGGCGGCGATGAACTACGACTTCTACCAGGTCACGCGCGAGGACCTGCGCCGCTCCGAGCTGGTGGTGCTGCCGCTCGTGCTGGTCCTGCTGCTGCTGGTGTTCGGCTCGGGCGTGGCGGCCATGCTGCCGGTGGTCGTCGGCGTCCTGGCGGTCGCGGTCGGCCTGGCCGGCACGCTGCTGCTGGGCCGGATCACCCCGGTCTCGGGCTACGCCAGCAACATCGTCAGCATGATCGGGCTCGGCGTGGCCATCGACTACTCGCTCTTCGTCGTCACGCGCTTCCGCGAGGAGATGCGCGAGCACTCGGTGCCCGACGCGCTGGCCCGCACGCTGGCCACGGCCGGCCGCGCCGTGGTGTTCTCCGGGCTCACCGTCGCCATCGGCCTGGCCAGCCTCATGATGCTGCGGATGAACACGATCAGCTCGCTGGGCCTGGCCGGCATGATCGTGGTCGCCGCCGCCGTCGTCTACAGCCTCACGTTCCTGGCCGCGCTGCTCGCCATCCTGGGCCCGCGCGTCGACGCGCTCCGCGTACCCTTCGTGGGCCGGCCGGGCGGACGGCGCGACTCGCGCTTCTGGTATCGCGTGGCCGGCTTCGTGATGGCGCGGCCGTGGCCGGTGGTGATCCCGGTCGTCCTGCTGCTGCTGGCGCTCGGGCTGCCGCTGCAGCGCATCCGGCTCGGCGCCGGCGACGCCAACACGCTGCCCGCCAGCCGGGAATCGCGCCGCGGTGAGGACCTGCTTCGCCACGAGTTCCCGGGCGCCAACACCAATCCGATCGTCCTCGTCCTGCGCTACCGCGAGGGCAGCCCACTCGCCGCCGCCCGGGTCAGCCAGCTCTACGACCTCAGCCGCTGGATCCATACGCTGCCCGACGTCAAGCGCGTGGACAGCATCGTGGATCTGGCCCCGGGCATCTCCCGCGAGCAGTACACGCAGGTGGCCGCGATCCCGCCCGCCTTCCGCCCGCCCGGCCTGGATGTCGCGTTCAAGCAGATGGCGGGCGAGCACGTCGTCATCGTGGCGGTGCACACGCACCTGCCGGCGGCCAGCGACGAGGCGCGCGCGCTGGTGCGGCGCATCCGGAGCGACCACCCGCCGATCGACGCCGACCTGATGATGACGGGCCCCACGGCGTTCGATCTGGACTTCATCGACGTCGTCCACGCGGCCACGCCGGCCGCCATCGGCTTCGTGGTGATCGCCACCTACGTGGCGCTGTTCCTGCTGCTGCGCTCGATGCTGCTGCCGCTCAAGGCCATCGTCATGAATCTACTATCGATCACCGCGTCGTACGGGGCGCTGGTGTGGATCTTTCAGGAGGGCCACTTCGCGGACTGGCTCGGCTTCACCCCGGCGCCGATCGAGACGCCGATCCCGCTGATCATGTTCTGCATCATCTACGGCCTGTCGATGGACTACGAGGTGCTGCTGCTGGCCCGCACCCACGAGGAGTGGCTGCGCACCGGCGACAACGCCACCGCGGTGGTCGAGAGCCTGGCCCACACCGGCCGGCTCATCACCGGCGCCGCCGCCATCATGGCCGGCGTCTTCTTCGGCTTCGGCGTGGCCAACTCGGTGACGATGATCAAGGCCATGGGCATCGGCATGGGCATCGCGGTCATCGTGGATGCCACCATCGTGCGCGCCCTGCTGGTGCCGGCCACGATGCACCTGCTGGGACGGTGGAACTGGTGGGCCCCGCTCGGGCTCGCGCCCCGGCCCCGAACGGAGCGATAATGCGCGCACTCTGAGATCGCAGGAGGCCCCCGTGAGCAAGAAGATCCTGTTCGTCGGCGCCGGCGCCATCGGCAGCTACCTGGGCTCGTTCCTCACCCGAGCCGGCCACGACGTCACCCTCATCGACGCCTGGGCCGAGCAGGTCGAGACCATCCGCCGCCAGGGCATCTCGGTCACCGGACCCCACGACCCCTTCACCGCCCGCCCCAACGCCGTGCACCTGCACGAGGCCCAGCGGCTGCCGCGCGACTTCGACCTGGCCTTCGTGGCCATGAAGGTCTACGACACGGAGTGGGCGACCCAGCTCGCGCTGCGCCACCTGTCGGCCGACGGCGTGGTCGTCTCCTCGCAGAACTGCTGGCCCGACCCGCGGGTGGCCGCGGTGGCCGGGGCCGGGCGCTCGCTCGGGCTCATCATGTCGAAGATCGGCGTGGCGTGCTGGAAGCCGGGCACCGTGGAGCGCGGCATGGAGCGTGGCGGCAACAAGGGCCACGACGTCTTCCGCGTGGGCGAGCACGACGGCCGCATCACCCCGCGCGCCAAGGAGCTGGCCGAGATCCTCTCGGTCGTCGACGGCTCGCTGACGACCGACAACCTGTGGGGCGAGCGCTGGTCGAAGCTCTGCGCCAACTCCATGGGCAATCCCGTGCAGGGCATGTCGGGGCTCGGCTCCGGCGAGATCGCCAGCAGCGAGGTGGGCCGCGCGATCTCCATTCACCTGGCTGGCGAGTCCGCGCGGGTGGGGCTGGCCCTCGGCTACACGATCCCCAAGTTCAACGGCGAGACCGTCGAGCGCTGGGCCGATAGCACTCGACGCGAGACGTACCAGGCGCTGGACGAGATGCTCACGCCGAAGACGACGTCGACCCGTAACTGGAAAGCTTCGATGGCCCAGGACGTGACCAAGGGGCGTCCGACAGAGATCGACTACATGAACGGCCACGTCGTCGCCCAGGGTCGCGCCAAGAACGTGTCTACACCAGTGTCGGCCGCGGTGGTCGAGGTCATGCACGAGGTCGAGAGCGGAGCCCGCAAGCCGGCGCCGGAGAACATCGGCGCCGTCCTCAAGCTCGCCGGCCTGTAAGTCGTTGGGGGCCCTCACGGGCCCCCAACCTCCACGCCGCAGGATGACGAGGTCTACAAGATATGTCCGACCGCATGCGCTCGATCTCCGTGCGGCCGGCCGTCCGTGTCCTGAACCGCTGGGATCTGCTGGCCGCGCTGCTCGTGCTCGGTGGGCTGGTGTTCCTGGCCGAGGCCAGTCGCGACCTCACGCAGCCACTGGCCAGCCTCGACGCGTCGCCGGCCTCGCTCGACCCGGCGCGACTGCCCTGGTACGCCGCGCGGACGACGCTGCGCATGCTGGCGGCCATGGTGCTGTCGCTGCTGTTCACGTTCACCTACGCGACGTGGGCAGCCCGCAGCCGCCGGGCCGAGCTGGTCCTGGTGCCGCTGCTCGACATCTTGCAGTCCGTCCCCGTGCTCGGCTTCATCTCGGTCACCGTGGTGTTCTTCATGGCGCTGGCGCCCGGCCGCGTGCTGGGCGCCGAATTCGCCGCGGTGTTCGCCATCTTCACCAGCCAGGCCTGGAACATGGCCTTCAGCTTCTATCAATCGCTGCGGACGGTGCCGGCCGAGCTGATCGAGGCGTCACAGTGCTTCCGCTTCTCGGCCTGGATGCGGTTCTGGCGGATCGAGGTGCCGTTCGCCATGCCGGCGCTGGTCTGGAACATGATGATGTCGATGTCCGGCGGATGGTTCTTCGTCGTGGCCGCCGAGGCGATCAGCGTCGGCCACACGACGGTCACGCTGCCCGGCATCGGCTCCTACATCGCGCTGGCCATCGCCCGGCGTGATCTGGCCGCGGTCGGCTGGGCAATCGGCACCATGCTCATCGTCATCCTCGTCTACGATCAGCTGCTCTTCCGGCCCTTGGTGGCGTGGGCCGATCGGTTCCGGTTCGAGCAGGAGCTGGGCGTCACGCCTCCGCGCTCGTGGGTCCTCACGGCCCTGCGCCGCTCCGTGCTGGTTGCGAGGCTCTCGGCGCCAGCCGCCGCCGTGTGGCGCCTGTCCTTCCGCCGGCGGGCCCCGCGTGTCGCGCCCACGGATTCCGGTGACCACCCGGTGGCGCGGCCCTGGCTCGATCGGCTCTGGGCCGCCACCGTGCTGGTCCTCGCGGCGCTCGCGCTCTGGCGAATCGCCGCGTTCATCCTGGCCGGCGTGTCCCTGTCCGAGGTGGCCTCCGCCTTCGGCTCCGCCACGGTGACGATGGTTCGAGTGCTCGTGCTGATCGCGCTGGCCAGCCTGGTCTGGGTTCCGATCGGCGTCCGGGTGGGCCTGAGCCCTCGGCTCGCGCGCATCGTCCAGCCGGCGGCCCAGTTCCTGGCGGCCTTTCCCGCCAACCTCCTGTTCCCGGTGGCGGTCTCGGCCATCGTCGCGTTCCGGCTCAACCCCGACATCTGGCTGAGCCCGCTCATGATCCTCGGCACGCAGTGGTACATCCTCTTCAACGTCATCGCGGGGGCGTCCGCGTTACCCTCCGAGTTGCGGGACGTCGGCACGAATCTCGGGGTGGGCGGCTGGCTCTGGTGGCGGAAGGTGGCGCTGCCGGGCGTGTTCCCGTACTACGTCACCGGGGCGATCACCGCCTCGGGGGGCTCGTGGAACGCCAGCATCGTCGCCGAGGTCGCCACCTGGGGCGATCACCGGCTCGAGGCGCACGGGCTCGGCGCCTACATCGCTCGGGCCACCGAGGCCGCGGACTTTCACCGGATCGTCCTCGGGATCGCGGTCATGAGCCTGTTCGTCGTGATCATCAACCGGGCGCTGTGGCGTCCGCTCTACTGGCGCGCGGAACGGAAGTTCCGGCTGGGATGAAGGCGAGGCGAGCATGAATGCCGTTCCCCTGCTCGAGGTTCACGGTGTGCGACGGGCGTTCGCCAAGCCGGACGGCAGCGAGCTGCTGGTGCTGGACGGCGTGGAGCTCAGCCTGCGCGAGGGCCAGATCGTCGGCCTGCTGGGCCGGTCGGGCTCCGGGAAGTCCACGCTCCTGCGGCTGATCGCCGGGCTGGCCCGCCCGACCTCCGGGCAAATCAGCTATCTCGGCCGGCCCGTGAACGGCCCGGCGGCCGGCATCGCCATGGTCTTCCAGGGCTTCGCGCTGTTTCCCTGGCTGACTGTCCTCGCGAACGTCCAGATCGGGCTCGAGGCACTCGGTCTGCCTGAGCCCGAGGTTCGTCGCCGCGCGCTGGCCGCCATCGACCTGATCGGCCTCGACGGCTTCGAGTCGGCCTATCCCCGCGAGCTCTCGGGCGGCATGCGCCAGCGCGTCGGCTTCGCCCGGGCCCTGGTCGTGCATCCGAACATCCTGCTCATGGACGAGCCGTTCTCGGCGCTCGACGTGCTCACCGCGGAGACGCTGCGGAACGACTTCCTCGACCTGTGGGGTGAGGGCCAGCTGCCCATCAAGGCGGTCATCCTCGTGACTCACAACATCGAGGAGGCGGTGCTCATGTGCGACCGCATCCTCGTGTTCTCCACCAATCCCGGTCGTATCGTCGGCGAGATCGCCGTCGACCTGCCGCACCCGCGCGACCGTCTGGATCCGGCGTTCCGGGAGCTGGTCGAGCGCATCTACGTGACGCTGACCGCGCGGGCGCCGGCCGCGGCGCGCGCCGCGCGGAGCGAGCACTTCCCCGGCAGCGGCATCGGCACGATGCTGGCGCCCGTCTCGACCAATCTCCTCGCGGGCCTGAGCGAGACGCTGGCCGGGCCCCCCTACGACGGCGCCGCCGACCTGCCGGCGATCGCGTCCGCGCTGCACATGGAGGTCGACGATCTCTTCCACGTGGCGGAAACGCTGCAGATGCTCCGCTTCGTGGAGATCGAGGGCGGCGACATCCGGCTCACCGAGGCCGGCAAGCGCTTCGCGGCCACCTCGCTCGACGAGCGCAAGACACTCTTCCAGCGCCACCTCTTGACCTACGTCGCGCTGGCCGCCCACATCCGGCGCGTCCTGGACGAGCGGGAGAGCCACGTGGCCCCGAAGAGCCGGTTCCTCGACGAGCTCGAGGATCACATGACGTCCCAGGCCGCGGAGCAGACCCTGGGCGCCGTCGTCGGCTGGGGCCGGTACGCCGAGGCGTTCGCCTACGACGACCACCGCCAGATGTTCAGCCTGGAGAACCCCGCGTAGTGACGCTCGTGGAATCGGGTGTGGCCGGGGATCGCGCTCATGGGGGGCCGCGGGCGCGCCATCATGGTGAGCCGTCGTCGCCGTTCGAGCGCAGGGCCCGGCTCGCGAGCCGCCCACGATCCAATTTGTCCGCGCGCCAGCCCCCTCGGGGGGATGGGGGGCCCGAGCGAGCCGGGCCCGGAGCGAGTTACGGCGACAGGCGAGCCATGCTGGCGCGCCCGCGGCCCCCCATGAGCGCGATCCCCGGCCACACCCGATTCCACGAGCGTCACTAGCCCGGGCGCGCACCCGGGCGGGGTGACGTCAGGCGCGCGGCAGGTGAATCCGGAAGGTCGCGCCCTGTTCGTCTGACACCGCGACGGAGATCCGGCCGCCCTGGCGCTCGATGAGGGCACGGGCGATGGCCAGGCCCAGGCCGATGCCCGCGGTCTCGCTCGTGCGCGACGCCTCGCCTCGATAGAAGCGCTCGAAGATCCGCGGGACCTCCTCCACCGCCACGCCGGGGCCGCTGTCGGAGACGGTGACGACGGCCTCGTCCCGATCCACGGTCACCACGGTCTTCACGAGGCCGCCCGCCGGCGAGAACTTCACGGCGTTGTGCAGGACGTTGGCGAGCGCCACCTTGGCGGCGACCGGGGCGGCCTGGACCACGATCTCGGGCGACGGGACGACCTCGACCAGCACGCCGCGACTCTTCGCCTCGGGGGCGACGGCCGCGATGGCGGCGTCGACGAGGTCACCGATCGGCAGCGTCTCGGCGCGCTCGGGCTCCTCGCTGGCGTCGAGCCGGGCCAGGGCCAGGAGCTCTTCGGTCAGTGCCTGCAGCCGCTCGACCTCGTCGAGGCAGGAGCGCAGCGTCTCCTCGTATTCCCGGGCCGTGCGCGAGCGGCGCAGCGTCACCTCCAGCTCGGCGCGCAGGCGGGACAGGGGCGAGCGCAGCTCGTGGGAGGCGTCGGCGGTGAAGCGCCGCTGCGCATCGAAGCTCCGGTCGAGTCGTCCCAGCATGTCGTTGAGGGTCTCGACCAGGCGGGCGATCTCGTCGCGCGTGCCCGGGTGCGGCAATCGCTCGGCGAGGCTGCTCTCGCCGATCCGCCGGGCTCGCGTCACGATCGCGTCGATCGGCCCCAGCGCCTTGCGGGCGAGCAGCGCGCCCGTGAGACCGATGCCGGCCAGCATCACGACCGAGATGCTCAGCACCAGCCAGCGCCCCGCCCGCAGCACGGCGTAGGCGTCGTCCAGGGGCATTCCCACCTGCACGCCGTAGCGACGCGGCCCGACGGAGACCGGCAGGGTAACCATGCGGACCGGCTCCTCGCCCACGTCCGTCACGGTCGCGAACACCGTCTCGCCATCCCGGAGGCGGCCCAGCAGGGTCGGCGCCACCGGCAGCCGGACGGTACCGAGGGTGGCGCTGCGGGCCACGACCTTGCCGTCGAGATCGATGACCTGGACGAACTTGTCCAGGCGCACGAACGACGGCGGGCCGCCCGGCGCCGCCTCGTGCACGTGGATGGTCGCCGCGGGATCGCTCTGCAGCGCAGCCGCCTCGGACTCGGCCAGCGCCAGGATCGCGTCGTCGATGATCTGCCCGAGGACCACGCGCCGGAGCACCCAGTCGGCGCCGAACGCGGCGACGGCGAGCATCGCGGCGAGCACGGCGACATGGCCGAGCCAGAGGCGGGTCTTGAAGCCCGGCGGTCTCACGGCTCGTCGGGTCCCAACCGATAGCCCACCCCGCGGATCGTCTGGATGAGCGGCACGCCGGCCTCGCGATCGATCTTCTTGCGCAGATGGCTCACGTGGGCGTCGACGAGATTGTCCAGCACCTCGGAGGCCTCGTCCCACACGCGCTCGGCCAGCCGCGTGCGGCTGACGACCTGGCCGAGGTGGCGCATGAGCACCTCCAGGATCGCGTACTCCTTGGGCGTCAGCGTGACCACGAGGGCGCCACGGGCCACCCGGCGCGTGACGGGATCCAGGGTGAGATCGGCCACCCGCAGCACCGCCGGCTGGACGCTTCGAGAGCGCCGCAGCAGCGCCCGGATCCGGGCGAGGAGCTCGTCGAAGGCGAACGGCTTCGTCAGGTAGTCGTCGGCGCCCGTCGCCAGACCGCTGACCCGGTCGGCCACGCTGTCCCGTGCCGTCAGCATGAGAACGGGTGTGGAGTTGCCCGAGCCGCGAAGGGCGCGGCAGACCGCGAGTCCGTCCCGCCCGGGCAAGAGCCAGTCGAGGATGACGATGTCGTACTCGTTGAGCGCGGCCTGCTCCTCGCCGCCCTCGCCGGACGAGGCAACGTCGACGACGAAGCCCTCCTCCTGCAGGCCCTTGGACAGGAGCCGGGCCGCCTTGCGGTCGTCCTCGATCAAGAGCACCCGCATCACGGCCTCATCGTAGCGTCCGCACGAGCCGCGCGGCCAATCTGAAGAAAAATTCAGATGCCCTTCAGGCGATCTTCAGCCTCCGCGCGGTAGGCTGCGCCCATGCGTTGCCGAGTGATCGGTCTCGTGCTGGCCGCGGCCCTCTCGATGACCATCGCCGAGTTCATCGAGTTCCAGAAGCTCTCGCCGGAGGATCTCCGGGCCCGGCTCAGCCTGCCCGCCGCCTGCGATCCCACGGTCACGGCCTCGACGCCCGACGCGGGGCAGAGCCTCGTCACCGTCGGCGTCGAGTGTCGCGCCCAGCAACCCGCCGAGGCTCCGGCCACCCGCCCCGGTGAACGCACGAAGCCGGCGCGCCCGGCACAGCGGGGCTCGTAGCCGCCCACGCTCAGCGGTCGAGGCCGGTCACCGCTTCCTCGATGTCGCCGAGACGGTCCTCGATCCGGTGCAGCTTGGCCGCGAGCTGGATGATCTCGGCCTCGGCCTTGCGGTTGACGGCGAAGTCCAGCTCGCTGCGGACCCGGTCCTTCGCGTCCTGGCGGTTCTGGCTCATCATGATGACGGGCGCCTGGATCGCGGCCAGCATCGACAGGAACAGGTTCAGCAGGATGAACGGGTACGGGTCCCAGGCCCGCAGCGCCAGCACGACGTTGACGACCACCCAGGCCACCAGCACGACCCCGAACGTGATGATGAACTTCCACGAGCCGCCGAAGCGCGCGACGCTGTCGGCGAGGCGGTCGCCGAACGTCAGCTGCTCGGCGATCACCTCGTTCGGGTTGCGGGCGGCCCGCATGCGGACCAGCTCCTGGGCGGCGTGGAACTGGCGGCCGACCATCGTGAGGATGTCGAGGCCGGCCATCGGCTTGCGTTGCACCAGGGCCGCCAGGTCGTTCCGCTCGATCTCGATGGCGGTGGTGGGCTCCAGCGCCACGGCGGTGGTCCGGTGGGGCGAGTCCGACAGCATCGAGGCCAGCCCGAACATCTCCCCGGTGTCGGGGTCGTCGATGACGACCTCCTGGTTGTCCTCGTCGATCACGACGACGTGCACCCGCCCGCTCAGCTTGATGTAGGCCTTGCCGCCCGGGTCACCCGGCCGATAGATCCGGTGCCGGGCCGCGAAGCGACGCAGCTCGACCTGCTCGGCCAGCACCGCCCGCTCGTCGGCATCCAGCAACGAAAAGACCGGAATGTCCTCGAAGACCGCCGGATCGCACGGCATGCCTGTCACCCCCGGCAGGTATGGTAGTGCGAGCCGCAGCCGGAGGCGAGGTAAGCCTGCGAACAAGCCGTGCCAGCCGCCGCCGGAGGCGAGCGAGCCTGCAAACAATCGTGCGAGGCGCTTCGGAGTAAGATCGCGCCATGAGCCAGCTCAGCGTACTGAATCCGGTCGGGTTCCCTCCCAAGGTCCAGCGCAAGCCGCCGGCCCCGCGCCTGGACACGCTCGACGGCAAGACCGTGTACCTCGTCGACTGCCGGTTCGACGACTCCGACATCTTCCTGGGCCAGATGCAGGCGTGGTTCGCCGAGCACCTGCCGGGCGTGCGGACCGTCGTCAAGCGCATCTCCAGTGTCTACCTGCACGACGACCCCACCACGTGGGAGGAGATCAAGTCGAGGGGCCACGCGGCCATCCTCGGCGTCGGCCACTGAAGCACCTGCGCGCCGGCGGTCGCCGCGCACGCGATGACGCTCGAGACGGGCTACGGCGTCCCCACCGTGGCCATGCACACCGACAAGTTCGACCGGGTGGTCCGCTCGGTCGCCCAGGCCAACGGCATGCCCGGGCTCCGGCAGGTGTTCGTGCCCCAGCCCATCATGGGCAAGACACCGGTCCAGCTGCGCGCCTACGTCGACGGCCGCGATCCGATCACCGGCCGCCCGGTCATGCAGGAGGTCCTGGACGGTCTCACGCGCCCGTTCGCGGAGGACGAGCTGGGGCCGATCGAGTTCGACCGCTCCACGCCGCGCCTGGTCGAGCCCGACACCGAGGACAACCTGCACCGCCTCTTCCTGGACAACCACTGGACGGACATGCTGCCGATCGTGCTGCCGACGGAAGAGCGCGTGGCGGCCATGCTCGCCCGCACCCGTCGCAGGCCCGACGAGATCGTGGGCCGCATGCGCTCCACGCACTTCCGCGAGCACTGGGCCTACACCGTCGAGAAGATCGCGGTGAACGCGGTCATGGCGGGCGCCCGGCCCGAGTACTTCCCGGTCATCCTCGCCCTCGGCGCCAGCGGCGTGACCGCGCGCAGCAGCAGCTCGAGCGCGATGGCGGCGATGGCCGTGGTCAACGGACCCGTGCGGAACGAGATCGGCATGAACGCCGGCACCGGCGCGATGGGGCCGTACAGCCACGCCAACGCGACCATCGGCCGCGCCTACGGCCTGCTCTCGCAAAACGGTCAGGGCGGCTCGGTCCCCGGGCTCAGCTACATGGGCAACCAGGGCAACAACTACGCCTACAACAGCCTCACCTTCGCCGAGAACGAGGAGCGCAGCCCCTGGGAGCCGTTCCACGTCCAGCACGGCCTCAAGCCCGACGAGAGCGCCGTGAGCGTCTTCTCCGGCGTCCGCGCCACGTCGTTCACGCTCGGCCTGCGCGAGCGCTACTGGCGCGAGCACGTGCGCAATCTCCTGCGCGGCATCGACCCCAACGGCCCGCCCACGCTGCTGCTCGACCCCATCGCCGCCCGCCAGTTCGTGGACCGCGGCGGCTTC
The DNA here is from genome assembly GCA_041499965.1 of Methylomirabilia bacterium. Classification (GTDB taxonomy): domain Bacteria; phylum Methylomirabilota; class Methylomirabilia; order Rokubacteriales; family CSP1-6; genus AR5. Next base: position 746 of record JBGQLG010000144.1, on the reverse strand, counting down.
ACGAAGAAAGACGCGCTCATCGACTGGCTGCACGACAACGCCCTGATGCCCGCCGGCGAGTACTGGGACTACCAGCTCGTCCAGAACTACATCTACCCGCGCGCGACGTTCGGCGAAGAGCCGTGGGCGTCGAAGCTCAAGGCGGCGCCCGACGAGCTCATCCCGATGTTCCGCCGCGAAGACATCCACGTCGTGGTGGTGGGCGGCGAGACGAACGGCTACTGGCGCATCATGGGCTGCAACTACCAGAAAACCGTCTCGATCGACGACTGGCGCTAGATTCTCCTGAAACTTGGTGCCGTCGGGGGGTGGGCGCGGGGGCCGCGGGTGCGGCGAGTGAGGGCTGCGGTCGCGACCGAGGGCGAGCCTGCCTCCCACCATTCTCCGCTCGGCGGGGTGAGCGCGCCGCAAACGCCCCGACTTGTCCGACAACCCAACCCCCTCCGGGGGATGGGGGGCCCGCGCGAACCCCGCTCGCGCTATCCAGGCTCGCCCTCGGCGCGACCGCAGCCCTCACTCGCCGCGCCCGCGGCCCCCGCCCCCACCCCCCGGCGGCACCGGATTCAACGCCAGTCGTCGATCGAGACCGTCTTCTGGTAGTTGCAGCCCATGATGCGCCAGTAGCCGTTGGTCTCGCCGCCGACGACCACGACGTGGATGTCTTCGCGGCGGAACATCGGGATGAGCTCGTCGGGCGCCGCCTTGAGCTTCGACGCCCACGGCTCTTCGCCGAACGTCGCGCGCGG
>JBGQLG010000143.1:0-13736 GCA_041499965.1 Methylomirabilia bacterium | reverse complement strand
GTAACTCGCTCCGGGCTCGGCTCGCTCGGGCCCCCCATCCCCCAGAGGGGGCTGGCGCGCGGACAAATTGGATCGTGGGCGGCTCGCGAGCCGGGCCCTGCGCTCGAACGGCGACGACGGCTCGCCATGATGGCGCGCCCGCGGCGCCCCCGCCCGTTCCCCGGTGTCACCGGAGTCCACGAGGGTCATCAGCGCATGCGCGCGCTCCTGCCCACGCTCGTGCTCACGCTGCTGATCGTCGCCGGCGCTCGGCCGGCCGCGGCGGAGGTGATCGTGCGGTTGGCGGCGGCGGCGACCGTGGAGAGCGACGTCGTGCTCGGGGACGTGGCGGCGGTCGAGGGGGATGAGCCGCAGGCCTCGCGCGTGCGCGCGCTCCGGCTGGGGGGCGCGCCGATCGTCGGTGTGCCGCTGCGGCTGGACGTCGACGGTGTCCGACGGCGGCTGCGCTACGGTCGCATCGACCCGGCCCAGATCCGCTTCGAGGGCGCCGAGCGCACGGTCATCAGTCGCGCCGCCCAGGTCGTCAGCGGCGCGGCGCTCGTGGAGTCGGTGCGGCAGCAGTCGCGCGAGCGGCAGGCCCGGGCCGGCGTGACGGCGGAGGCCGCGACGACGCTGTTCGCGGTGAGCCCGCCCGACGACCTGCAGGTGCCGACCGGCGTCCTCACGCTGCGCGTGCGCCTGCTCGACGCGCCGCCCGGCTCGAGCTTCGTCGCCGCCGCGGTGACCGTCGCCGTCGACGGCCGCGACGTGCACACGGTGCCGCTCACCTTCCGGGCCGGTCGGCTGCGGCCGGTCGTGGTCGCCGCCACGTCGCTGGCCCCCCGCGCTGTGCTGGCCGCCGCCTCCGTGCGGGTGGAGTCGCGCCCCTCGACCGACGTCCCGGCCGACGCACTGACCGACGTCGCCGACGCCGGCGACCTCGAGGTGATCTATCCGGTCGCCGCCGGCGAGGTCGTCACCACCCGGGCGGTGCGGCCGCGCCTGCTGGTGCGCCGGGGCGAGGCCGTCACGCTGCTGGTGGAGGGCCGCGGCTTTTCGATCACCGCCCAGGGCAAGGCCGCCGAGGACGCCCGCCGGGGCGACAACGTGCGCGTGCTCAACACCGGCTCGCGCCGCGAGGTGCTGGGGATCGTCGACGGTGCCGGCCTCGTACGCGTGCCCTTTCACGAGACGGGGAGCGAGCGATGAGATCTTCGCTGATCGCGGCCGCGCTCGCCCTGGCGCTGGCCGGGCTGCCGGCCGCCGCCGCCGCCCAGTCGCTCTGGCGCGAGGGTGCGGCGGGCGCCTCGCTGTTCGTCGATCACCGCGCCCGCGGCGTGAACGACATCGTCACGATCCTCATCGCCGAGCAGTCGGCGGCCTCGCGCTCGGCGACGACCAAGACGTCGCAGGACACCAGCCGCACGTCGGCCGTGAACCAGTTCCCCACGGTGTTCGATCCGATCGCCCGGCGCTTCGTGCAGCCGCTCACGGGTGGGCTGCTCGGCTCGCAGTCGCCGAGCGAGGCGGCCCGCCAGCGCTTCAACCTCGACATGAGCAGCGCCGCCTCGCACGAGGGCAAGGGCAACATCGACAGCAGCGACAAGGTCACCGGTCAGATCGCGGCCCGGGTGGTGCGCGTGCTCGACAACGGCAACCTGCTGGTCGAGGGGCGGCGTGCGGTGCTCGTGAACGACGACACCCAGGTCATCACGATCAGCGGCATGATCCGGCCCCAGGACGTGACCGCCGCCAACACGATCCTGTCGAGCCAGATCGCCGACGCCGAGATCGAGATGGTCGGCCGCGGCGTCACCGCCGAGGCGCAGAATCCGGGGCTCTTCTACCGGATCCTCGACTGGCTGAAGCTCTTCTGATGCGGGCCACCGTGCTGGCCCTGGTGCTTCTTCTCGCCGCCGTCCCGGCGGCAGCCCAGGTCCGCGTGAAGGACGTGGCCCACGTGCAGGGCGTGCGCGACAACAACCTCTACGGCTACGGGCTCGTCGTCGGCCTCAACGGCACCGGCGACAAGGCGACGTCCAGCCCCTTCACCCCGCAGGCGGTGGCCTCGATGCTCAACCGGCTCGGCATCGCCATCCCGGTGGAGCGCCTGGACGGCAAGAATGTGGCGGCGGTGATGGTGACCGCCAAGCTGCCGCCCTTCGCCCGGGCCGGCTCGACGTTTGACATCACCGTGTCGTCGCTGGGCGACGCCTCGACGCTGCAGGGCGGCACGCTGCTGCTCACGCCGCTGCAGGGGCCGGACGCCCGCGTGTACGCGCTGGCCCAGGGCTCGCTCTCCGTCGGCGGCATCGCCGCCTCCGGCGCCGGCGGCGACAGCGTGCAGAAGAACCATCCCACGGTGGGACGCATCCCCGGCGGCGCCACCGTCGAGCGCGAGCTGCCGATGGTGCTCGACCCGGCCGGCGTCGCGCTGGTGCTCCACCAGCCTGACTTCACGACGGCGGTCCGCCTGGCCGAGGCGCTGGCCGGCGCCGTGCCCGGCACCACCGCCCGCGCGCTCGACGCCTCGACGGTGCTGGTTCGCGTGCCCACCGACTACCAGCCGCGGCTGCCGGAGTTCGTCGCGCGGCTCGAGTCGGCCACGCTGCGCGTGGACGCGGTCGCCCGCGTCGTGATCAACGAGCGCACGGGCACCGTGATCATGGGCAGCCACCTGCGGATCTCCACGGTGGCGATCGCCCACGGCAACCTCACCATCACGGTGAAGGAGGACAAGCTCGTCTCGCAGCCCGGCGCGCTGGCCCCCGGGCGCGCCCGGACCGTGATCGTGCCCAAGAGCGACGTGAAGATCAAGGAAGAGACCGCGAAGCTGATCCTCGTCCCCGAGGGCGCCAGCATCGGCGACGTCGTGCAGGGTCTGAACGCGCTCGGCGTGACGCCGCGCGACCTGATCTCGATCCTGCAGGCCATCCACCAGGCCGGGGCGCTGCTGGCCGAGATCGACCTGATGTGATGGGAGCCGACGGCCCCGGTGCCAGCGCAGCCCCCGGCGCCAGCTCGGCCGCCGGATCGAGCCCGAGCCCTCCGCCGGACGCCGCGCGCGTCCGCGAGGTCGCTCAGGAGTTCGAGGCGATGATTCTCAGCCAGATGCTCGCCTCGATGCGTCGCGTGCCGGGCGCGAGCCAACCCACGCTGGGCGGGCGAGGCCAGGATCTCTACCGCCAGATGATGGACGACGAGCTCGGTAAGGTTTTAGCCAGGGGAGGAGGCCTCGGCCTGACCGACACCCTCGTCCGGGACCTGATACGGCAGACGGCCGCCCCGAAAAAGGCCTCAAGCCCGACCGGAGATTCGCCGATAGACAGGGCCAACGGCGGTGGGAAGCCAGTCCGCCTGGAGAGAGGACTACCGTGAACATTACGCCCAGCAACCCCAACCGCCCGGCGGCGGGTCAGGCCTCCGAGGCCGGGGCGCCCCCCAAGCCCGAGCCGCCGGCGGCCCCGGCTCCCAAGGGACCGGGTGGTCCAACCGGGGGGGTCGAGCTGTCGTCCGGGGCCCAGGCGTTCCTGCGGCTGCGTAACCGCCTGGATCACCTGCCGGCCAACGCCCACGAGGACCGAGTCGCGAGCCTGCAGGCCGCCGTGGAGGCCGGGACCCACCGCGTGAGCAGCGAGCAGATCGCCACCGCGATGCTGCGCGATACGGCCACGAAGTCGTTGCTAGGTCTGGACCAGCGTACGTAACCGGCATCTCCACGCCTGACGCCATGCCCGTTGTCGCCCAGAGCCCCGCGAGCCTGACCGAGGATCTCGCGGTCGTCCTGGCCGAGGAGATGCGCCACTTCCGTCAGCTCCTCGATCTGCTCGCGCGCGAGCAGGCCGCCCTGCGCACCGCCAAGGCGATGGCGGTGCTCGACGTCCTGCGCGAGCAAGAGGGCGCGCTGTCGCGCATCCGCTCACTGGAGCAGCAGCGCGTGGGCCTGCTGGCCGCGCTGGCGGCACCGCTCGGCCTCGACCCGGCGTCCCTCACCATGTCGCGTCTGAACGAGGCCGTCCCCTCGGCGGCGGGCGTGCTGGCCTCGGTCTCCAACGAGCTGCGCGTGCTCCTCACCGAGGTCAAGGCCCTCAACGAGAAGAACGGTGTGCTGGCCAGCCGCGGGCTGGGCTTCCTCGACCGGCTGATCGGGCACCTCACCTCGGCGATGGCGCCCGAGCGCGCGCGCGGCTACGGCGACAAGGGCCGCCCCCCGGGTAGCGAGGGCTCGCTCGGCCTGCTGGACCGGCAGGCCTGAGCATGAATTTCCCGACGAACATCCTGGGCAGCCTGGATCTCGCGCGCCGTGCGCTCATCGCCCACCAGACGGCGCTCGACACGATCGGCCACAACCTGTCCAACGTGAACACGCCCGGCTACACCCGCCAGCGGGCCGAGCTGGTGTCGGTGGCGCCGCGGGGCGGCGTCGACGTCTCCGAGATCCAGCGCATCCGCGATCGCTTCATCGACTTCTCGCTGCTCAACGAGCAGCAGGCCTTCGGCCGTGCGGACGCCCAGGCCACCGTGACCCAGCGCGTGCAGGACGTGTTCAACGATCCCTCGGGCACCGGGCTGAGCGCGATGCTGGACACCTTCTTTCAGAATCTCCAAGACCTGTCCGTCAGTCCGACCGATCAGGTGGCCCGGGTGACGGTCAAGGACCAGGGGCAGCGCCTGGCCTCGACGTTCAACACGCTCGATCAGAAGCTGCGCCAGATCGAGAGCGACCTGACCGTGGACATCCAGCAGCGGGTCTCCGCGGCCAACGGGCTGCTCGGCGACATCGCCGACCTGCACCGCCAGATCATCGCCGCCCGCAACCAGCCGGCGCCCAACGATCTGCTCGATCGCCGCGATCAGCTGGTGGCCCAGCTCACGCAGATCATCGGCGTCACGCCGCTGGACCGGCCCGACGGCACCGTGCAGCTGGCCCTGACGGGCTCGGGCGTGCTGCTCGTGGACGGCACCTCGACCGCGCCGCTGAGCGCCACCGTCAACGGCGCCACCGGCCTCGTCGAGCTGCGGGCGGGCGTGGTGGCCTCGGTCCTCACGCCCAAGACCGGCGCCCTGGCCGCGGTGCTGGACGCGCGGAACTCGCCCACCGGCATCCTCCACCAGGCGATGAGCGATCTCGACACGCTGGCCCACACGATCGCCACCCAGGTCAATCGCGTGCATGCCAGCGGCAGCGGCCTGCTCGAGTTCACGTCGCTGACCGCGGCCAACGCGGGGACCTCGGCCGTCGCCCCGCTGACCGCCGCCGGGCTGGCCGACACGCCGGTGAGCGGCGCGTTCCGGGTCATCGTGCACGACGCCACCGGGGCGGTGGTGTCGACGGTGCCGGTCACGGTGACCGCCGGCGTCACGACCCTCGACGACGTGCGCGCGGCCCTCGACGCCGACGCCAACCTGACCGCGACGATCACCAGCGGCCGCCTCACGATCGACGCGGCGGCGGGCACGACCTTCACGTTCGCGGCCGACTCCTCGGACTCGCTGCTGGCGCTCGGGCTCAACACGTTCTTCGTCGGCACCGACGCCTCCACGCTGGCCGTCAATCCGGTCGTCGCCACCAACGTGTCGTTCATCGCCGCCGCTCGCGCCGACGCCGCCGACCTCGTCCATCCCGGCGATGGCGCCAACGCGCTGGCCCTCGCCCGTCTGCGCACGCAGCCGGTCCTCAACAGTGGTACGGCCACCTTCACCGACTTCTTCGGGACCAGCGTCGGTCGCGTCGGCTCCGCCACCCGCGACGCCCAGGACACGCTCGACCGCCAGACGGCGGCCGTGCAGGTCGTCACCGGCTTTCAGCAGCAGGTCTCGGGGGTGTCGACGGACGAGGAGCTGATCGCGCTGAGCCAGGCCCAGACGGCCTACGCCGCCGCCGCGCGCTTCGTGACGACGATCAACGACCTCATCGGCACGCTGCTCCTCATGGGCACCGCGGCGGCCAGCTAGGGAACCCGCCATGCGCGTCACCCCGGGCAGCATCAACATCAAGGTCAACGCCGACCTGCAGCGCAGCCTCGCCGCCCTTGGCCGCCAGCAGAGCCTCATCTCGGCGGGCCGGCGCATCACGGAGCCGTCCGACGATCCGGGCGGCGCGGCCGAGGCGCTGGCGATCCGCTCGCGCCAGGCGGCCAACGACCAGTTCCAGAAGAACATCGCCGAGGCGCGCTCCAGCCTGACCGCGGCCGATTCCGTGCTGCAGTCGATCGTGGAGGCGGTCACCCACGGCAAGGAGCTGGCGATCCAGGGGGGCAACGACAGCAACGACGCCAGCGCCCGTCAGGCCATCGCCGACGAGGTCGACCAGCTGCTGGAGGCGCTCGTCGCGCTCGGCAACAGCAAGGGGCCGCGCGGTGCCCAGCTCTTCGGTGGCCAGGAGTCGACGGTGGCGCCCTACGCGGTGACGCGCGACCTGGTGACCAACCTCATCACGGCGGTCACGCCCAATCCGCGCGGCATCGACGGGCCCACGCCGGCCGAGGTGTCGGAGGGCCTGACGATCTCCACGACGGTCTCGGGCACGACCGTGTTCGGCGCCCCCGCGGATCCCACGAACGCGTTCGCGATGCTCATCACGCTGCGCGACGCCCTGCGGGCCAACGACGGCGTCGCCACCCGCGCCACGCTGGCCGGGCTAGACACGGCGCTCGACCGATCCACGCTGGCCTCGACCGTGGTCGGCACCCGGCTGAGCTGGATGGACACGCTCGACACGCGCGCCCAGGACGAGGGCCTCGTCCTGTCCAAGTCGCTGTCGCGGGTCGAGGACCTCGACTACGCCAAGGCCGTCTCGGACCTGAACCAGATCCAGACCTCGTACAGCGCCGGCCTGGCCGCCGGCGCCCGGCTGCTCCAGCAGTCGCTCCTCGACTTCCTGCGCTGACGCCTCGCCGACTGAACCGCGCGTTCCCGGCGCCCGGCACAAGGTTCCGTACGGAGCTTTCCGCGTGGCCGGTCTGCGAGGGGCAACCCCGTGCGATCGCACGCGTCGCTCCTGGCGCCCCTCGTGGTGCGGTCATTGCACTACGCTGCCGCGACGCCGGCGGCACCGCGGCGCCAGGGAGAGACCCGATGACAGCCCCGATCACGCCCGACCTGATCATCGCCGAGCTTCGCGTGCTGCCCACCCAGGACCGTCTGCTCGGGCTCTACGAGCTGGCCATCGAGGGCTGCCAGGCTCGCGACGTCGAGCCGGTGCGGGCGGCGCTGATCGAGCTGATTGCCTCGCTCGACTTCACCTACGTCGACATCGCGGAGGCGTTCCACGATCTCTACGTGTACTGCCTGGCCCAGGCCCGCCTGGGCGCCTTCGAACGCGTCGTCTTCGTCCTGCACGACCTGCGGGGCACGCTGATCGAGCCCCACGCCGACACGCTGGCCCGCCGGGCGGCGAGCGCCTAGGGAGCGCGGCGATGGGGGAGCCGCGGCTCGATCTCGAGGCCGCCGTCGCCGCGCAGTACGTCAGCTATCCGTTCCCGCCGCGCGATCCGGCTGAGGAAGAGCGACGGCTGATCACCACCACGCTCGGCGACCTCGAGCGGGCGTCAGATCTGTTATGGGGCGGGCGCCGTCGGCTCGACACACTGCGCGTCCTCGACGCCGGCTGCGGGACCGGCGACTCCACGATCTACATGGCCGCCCAGGCGCCGCGGGCCCAGGTCGTCGCCCTCGACGCCTCGGCCGCCTCGCTGGCGGTGACGCGCCAGCGCGCGCAGGCGCGCGGCCTCGCCAACGTCGAGATCGTCAACGCCTCGCTGCTCGACCTGCCCGGGCTCGGCCTCGGCCCCTTCGACTACGTGGTGTGCTCGGGCGTGCTGCACCACCTGCCGGATCCCCCGGCCGGGCTGCGCGTCCTCGTCGACGTGCTGCATCCCTACGGCGGGCTCGGGCTGATGCTCTACGCGCGTCACGGCCGCGTGCCCGTCTACCAGGTGCAGGAGCTGCTGCGTCGCCTGAGCGGCGCCGCGCCCCTGGCCGAGCGGGTGACGCTGGCCGCCGAGGTCCTCGCCGTGCTGCCCGAGCGGCACCTGTTCAAGGTGGCGCGCCTGGAGCAGCAGGTGCTCGACCTGAGTGTGTACGGCGACGCCGGCCTCGTGGACCTGCTGCTGCACGCCTGCGACCGTGCCTACACCGTCGAGGAGGTCCACGCCTTCCTGGGGGCGGCCTCCCTCGAGCTGCTCGACTTCCACCGGCCCGTGCTCTATCGCCCCGAGAGCTATCCGCTGACCGACGCGCTGCGCGAGCGTGCGGCCGTGTTACCCGAGGCCGAGCGCCAGGCCGTGGCCGAGCTGCTGAACGGCCGCATGATCAAGCACGAGCTCTACGCGGCACCGGCCGGGGACGGCCGCCGGGCGCCGGGGCCGCAGGAGCCGCCGTCGCGCGTGCGACCGCGGCTGTACGAGCCGGGCGTCGCGGCGTGGTTCCGGCGGCTTCAGCCGGTGGCCCAGCCGTTCCGGCTCGAGTCCACCGAGGGGTTCACGATCACGCTGGACCTGAGCGCGGCCGACTGCGCGCTGCTGGCCGGCGTGGACGGCGAGCGGAGCCTCGCCTCCGTCCTCGGCCACGCCGCCGACGTGCTGCGCGGCGCCGGCATCGCGACCTCAACCGACGATCTCGAAACCGCGTGGGCACGCCTGGCCGGCGAGCTGCACGCCGCCGGCTACCTCGGCTACGCCTGGGCCTGACCGCGCGCGGCCGGCGCGAGTATCCTGCGTCAGAGATTCGCCGACCCGGACGGGCGCGTCGCCGGGCTCGTGACGGGGGTGGCAGGGTGAGCCCGCGGAGAGGGCTGCCGTCACGCCGAGGGCTCGCCTGAATGACGCGAGCGGGGTTCGCGCGGGCCCCCCATCCCCCCAAGGGGGCTGGGTTGTCGAACAAGTCGAGCGTTGGCGGCGCGCTCACCCCGCCGAGTCGCGACGGTGGGAGCCAGGCTCGCCCTCGGTCGCGACGGCAGCCCTCTCCGCGGGCTCGCCCCGCCGCCCCCGTCACGAGCCCGGCGACGCGCCCGTCCGGGTCGGCGAGGCTCTGACTCGGGAGACTAGCCGAGGCGTTCGACGAACAGGGGACCGGACGGGGGGGCGCCGCGGTAGGACTGCAGCGAGCGGCGCCGGGCGATGACCGCTTCGAGCGCCTCGCGTGTCGAGTCCCGCCGGGCGCTCAGCGCGGTGAGCAGCTCGCGATCCAGGGTCAGCACGCGCTGCACGATGTCGGCCAGCGCCGCCGCGCTCTCGGCCGCGACCGGCGCTCCCCCGATGGCCGAGACCACCACGTCCCGCCGCTCGAACAGGTCGCCCAGCGCCGTCGCGTCGCCGTCCCGCGCCGCGCCGTGCATCTCCTCGGTCAGGCGCAGCAGCTCGGCGTAGAGCGACGCCGCGTCAGGCGGCCGGTCCACCGGACACCGAAGCCACCGCGTGCTCGAACCCCTCGCGCAGGGTGGCCAGCAGGGCGAGCACACGCTCGAGGTGGGCGGGGCTCTTGTCGATGAGCCCCTGCGTGAGGTGCAGCAGCATGAAGGCGTACAGGCGCGTGAGGTTGCGGGCGAGCTCGCCACCGGCCTCGTGATCGAGCGAGTCGGCCAGCTCCTCGATGATGGCGTGCGCGCGCGACAGCGACTGCACGAACTGGGCGTGCTCCCCCCGCCCGAGAGCCTTGAGCGCCCGCCGGAGAAAGCGGGTGGCGCCGTCGAAGAGCAGGAGCATCAGTCGGGGAGCATCGGCGGTCAGGGTCTGGGCCGCCTGGTACGCGCCGACGGTGGCCTGCATGACGGGGCTCGCCTATCGGTTCAGCGAGAGCGAGAGGTTGGCCAGGGAGTTGAGCTGGCCCGTCAGCGAGGACTGCGACTGCTGCAGCTTGCCGATGGTCTCCTCCAGCGTGAGGAACTGCTGGCGGAGCACACGCTCGCGAACGGTGAGCCGCGCGAGCCCGCCGTCGATCTGCTTCTGGAGGTCCTTGATCGAGGCGTCGAACCCTTTCTGGCGGACGCTGAGCGAGCCGGTCACCGCCCGGGTGGCGTTGTCGGCGGCGGCGCTCAGCAGATCGGCCACGCCCTTGGCGGAGCTGGTGCCGGCCACGACGTTGGCGACCGCCTGCGGGTCGGCGTCGATCGCGGCCTTGAATTTCACCGGATCCAGCGTGAGCGTGCCGTTGCGGGCGACCGCGATGCCGAGGTCCGAGAACGAGCCGATGGCGCCGGCCACGCGCGTGCCGACGGCCTGGCGGAGCGCGGCCACCAGCGAGCGCGGCACCGGCTCGGCGCTGAGGACCCCCGGCGTCACGGTGCCGGCGATGCCGGTGGTGCCGACCGACTGCGACCCCACCGAGGTCACGATGTCGTTGTAGGCGGTGACCAGCCCCTGCAGGCTCGACTGCAGCGCGGCCGCATTGTAGGCGATCGCGATCTCGCTGGTGCCGCTGGCGGCCTTGAGGCTGATCGTCACGCCGGAGATGACGTCGCCGAACGAGTTGCTGGCCCGCGCGAAGGTGCCGATGCCGGCGATCGAGAAGTGCGCGTCGTCGGCGTGCTGGGTGTTGGCGATGCCGAGGGTCGTCCCGTCGGTCGCGACGACGATGTCGCTGGCGCTGCCGGTGGCGGTGCTCGTGAGCGTGAGCTTGTAGGCCGGCGCGGCGGCGGTGCCCACGTTGACGGCGGCGGCCCGCACCCCGGCGCCGGCGTCGTTCACGGCCTTGACGAGCTGCTCGAGCGTGGTCGTGGTGGTCACCGGGATCGTGACGTTGGCGCCCCCGCTGCCGAGGCGAAAGGTGAAGGTGCCGGGGGCGGCGGCGATCGTGTCGGTCAGCGCCGCCGTGGTGGCGGTGGCGGCGGCGATCGAGCCGCGGGCCAGTCCGGTGACGGTCAGGGTGTAGGTGCCCTGGGCCGCGCCCGGGGTCGCCACACCGGTGGCGACGGTCTCGTCGGACGAGGTGACCGAGCGCGGGAACAGCGTCTCCGGGTTGGCCAGCGCGTCGGCGAGCCGCTTGAAGTCGGCCACCTTGCCGGCCAGGCTGGCGAAGGCGCTCTGGCTCGCCTGCAGCGCCGCCTGGCGGTTCTGCAGCAGCGTGACTGGCCGCTGCTCGACGGCCATGAGCTTGCTGACGAGGGCATCGGTGTCGATCCCGGTCGCCAGACCCGTGCTGGAGCTGATGCCCATCGACGATCCTCCTGGCAGGCGGCTGAAAAAGGGCCATCTGCTTCGTTGGCGCCCTTGGCCGCACGCTCGACGTACAGGGAGTACGCCTCGCGTGCGGCTGTCGGGCGCCGCCTCGCATCTGGCCCTTTTTGAGCCGCCTGCGGATTTTCCCGTAGGCGGCTAGAAGCCGGGCTCGGGGGGCGTCCCCGGGAGCCCGGCGGTTCGCCTCGCGATGACTAGCCGCGGAGCAGCGCGAGGGCGGCCTGCGGGACCTGGTTGGCCTGCACCAGAATCGCCACGCCGGCCTGCTGCAGGATCTGACCCTTGGTGAGCTGCGCGGTCTCGGCCGCGAAGTCGGCGTCGACGATGCGGCTGCGGGCCGCGTCGACGTTCTGGGCCACGATCTGTAGGTTCGCGATGGTGGACTGCATGCGGTTCTGGATGGCACCGAACTGCGCGCGCAGCGAGCTCACGCTGACGAGCGAGGCGTCGATGCGGTTGAGGGACGTGTTGGAGTTCACGACCGAGGTGATGTTGGTGCTGCCCAGGGTCGTGGTGTCGAGCGCGATCGCCGTTACCGCGAAGCCGGTGCGCGCCGCGACCGCGGTGCCGCCCAGCGTGATGTTGCTGTTGGAGGTGAGCTGCAGCTTGCCCCGGTTGGTGAAGTCGCCGGCGGCCGCGGTGCCCGCCACGGCCGCGCCGCCCGCCGTCAGGATGGAGGAGGTCACCGCCGCGTCGCTGCTGTCCTGCACGACGGCGATGTTCCGCCCGTCGCCGGCCGACAGCACCAGGTTGGACGAGACGTCCACCGAGGCCGTGACGCCGGTCTGGTTGCTGAACAGGTTGACCTGGCCCGAGATCTGGCTGGCCGATAGGCCGGTGGCGGTGGCCAGGGAGAAGGCCGCGTAGATGGCGACCCCGTTGATCTGCAGCGAGTAAGTCTGCGCGCCCGCGTTGGCGTTGTAGACGACGTTGGTGCCGTTGGCGAAGGTGGTGGTCGTCACCGTGGTGGTCACCGCGGCCGCCGTCACGCCGGCCACGCCGCTGGCGTTGAACGCCGCGGCCTTGGCGAAGGCGCTGTCGGCCGTCTGGCCGGCGCCGCCCGACGCCACCGAGGCGACGATGGCCGTGCCGTTGATCGTCACCTCACCGGTGGCGATCGCGTTGCCGTCCACCACGTTGGCGCCGGTGGCCTGGGCGATCTGGCCGACCTGGTTGGTCCGCACGCCGGCCGAGAGCGAGAGCGAGATGGTGTTGCCGACGTAGGCGCCGACCTGGAAGGTCACCGTGGCCAGCGTGCCGTTGAGGACGGTGTTGCCGTTGAAGGTCGTCTGGGTCGCGATGCGATCCAGCTCGCTGCTGAGCTGCTGGTACTCGCCGTCGAGCGCGCCGCGATCGGTCGCCGTGTTGGTGGCGTTGATCGACTGCACCGACAGCTCGCGCATGCGCTGCAGGATGTTCGTGTACTCCTGGAGCGCGCCCTCCGCCGTCTGGGCCAGCGAGATACCGTCGTTGGCGTTCCGGATGCCCTGGTTGGTGCCCCGGACCTGGGCGGCCATGCGATCGGAGATGGCCAGACCGGCGGCGTCGTCGGCGGCGCTGTTGACCCGGAGGCCGGACGACAGCCGCTCGAGCGCCTTGGCGAGCAGGCTGCCGCTGCGGTCAAGGTTGCGCTGAGAGTTCAGCGCGTTGATGTTTGTGTTGACGACCAGTGGCATGACAATTCTCCCTGACGGCCTGGTAAGGGTTCACCGCTCGATCGTGAGCGACTCGTGCTGCCAAGCGCCTGGTCGGCTCCGTTCTTGCTCCACTCATCGGCTGCCTGTTCCCCCGACTTGAGGGTTACCGCGCCGGGCGCGGCATCGATGCCGTCCGCCCGGCAAACGCTTCCGGCCGAGCGGAACGCCCCGTAGCGAGACGCCCGAACGCCCCGTCGCGCCGGTGAGCGAAATCGCAGCGTTGTCACGCGCGCCGCCCTGGCGCCGTCCTTGCGCTATCCAGGATCGGCCCGGGCCGCCCGCGACTCAAGCCGTCGCGCCCGCGTTCCGATGGCCTCCATACATGGAGGCTCCATGACCGCCGACCCGCTGGTGCAGGCGTTCTTCGACGAGGCGTCCGAGCTGCTCGGCGATTTCGAGGCGGGCGTGCTCAGGCTGGAAGAAGGTCCCCACGACGCCGAGCTGCTGAACCGGATCTTCCGCAGCGCCCACACGCTCAAGGGCAACAGCGCGATGCTCGGCTTCGAGCGCATGGCGCGCTTCACCCATGCGCTCGAGGACCTGCTCGATCAGCTCCGCCAGGGCCGCCGGACGGTCACGCCGCGCGCCGTCGACGCGCTGCTGGCGTCCTCCGACGTGCTACGGGGGCTGGTCGCCGCCGCCCAGGCCGAGCGCGCCGACGGCTCCGACGAGGAGCGCGCCGCCGAGGCCAAGGCGCTGGCGGCGATCACGGTGACGCTCGAGGCTCCGGAGCCGCAGCCGGGTGGGCCGCCGACGGCGGCCGCCGCCACCCGCGCGCTGTGGGAGATCGAGTTCCGGCCCCCGGACGACCTGCTGCGCCGCTGGCGCGATCCACAGAAGAGGCTCGTGGACGTGGGCCGGCTCGGCGAGGTCCTCCAGACGGACG
>JBGQLG010000142.1:0-13940 GCA_041499965.1 Methylomirabilia bacterium | reverse complement strand
TTCAGGAAGTCGCGCGCAACGAGCAGCGTTTCGTCCGAGCGCTGCCCGGTCACTCGTCCGGGGGCCGGCGGCGGACGTCGAGGCGCCCGATCGCGACCAGGATGCCGAAGATGATGGCCTCCGGGCGCGGCGGACAGCCGGGAATATAGACGTCGACAGGAAGGACCCGGTCGACGCCGCCGGCGCTGGCATACCCTTCTCCGACGATCCCTCCGGAGGCGGCGCAGGCTCCCACGGCGATCACGACGCGCGGGTCGGGAACGGCCTCAAACGTGCGGAGGACCGCGGAGTGTAGGTTGCGCGTGACCGGGCCGGTGACGACGACCCCGTCCGCGTGGCGCGGAGAGGCGACGAAGTCGATGCCGAGGCGACGAACGTCGTACACCGGGTTCAAGAGGGCGGCGAGCTCCCAGTCGCAGGCGTTGCAGGAGCCCGCATCGAGGTGGCGGAGGTGCAGCGATCGGCCGAGCACCCGGCGGACCTCGGCCGAGGCACCAGCCGCTTCGGCGTCCGGCTCGGGTGCGGGTCCCGCCGCTGCGAGCGCAGGGTCGTCGGCCAGGACCTCGATCCGCAGGTCGGCGCGTGAGCGCGCCGCCAGCTCGAAACCCCGCCCCATGGCGACTGCACCGGCCCACGGGTCTTCGGCGCAGCGGCCACAGAAGACGCACCGTGCCAGGTCGAGGGCGACGTGCCGACCGGCCGCGTCGAAGCGCTCGGAGAGCGCACCCGTGGGGCACACGGCGGCTGGTGGCAAGCCGCTGCCGGGGCGAAGCACGGGGGCTCCCCGGAAGCGGTCTGGCGGCACGCTCGGCGCCACTGGGTAGCGGGTCGTGACCACCCCGGTGCGCAGCGCGTTCAGGAGGATTCGCAGCACGTCAGCGATCCGTGCACGAGTAACAGAGCTCGAAGCTCTTGTTGACGAGCGGGAAGTCCGGGACGATCGCCGTCTCTGCGGCCAGGGCCACGGCGGGCCAGTTGTGGTAGCTCGGCGACCGGAGGTGGTAGCGCTCCACGCGTCCGCCGGGATCGGTACGAAGCCAGTGGACCGCCTCTCCCCGCGGCGACTCGATGGCCGAGAGCCCGATCCGTCCGCCCGGCAGCGGCTCGGGGAGAGCAACCTGTAGCGGCCCCGGATCGAGCCGCCGGACGAGCTCGCCGACGAGCCGGATCGACTCCCGGGCCTCCAGCGCGCGAACCATCACGCGAGCATTCGCGTCGCCCTCCGGCACCGTCGCGACGCGCAGGTCGGGCGGCTCGGGGCCCGCGAACGCGCCATGCGGATGGTCCCGCCGGGCGTCGCGATCGACGCCACTGGCGCGGGCCGCGACGCCGGCGACGGCGAGGTCCAGCACAGCCTGGCGGGGAAGGACGCCGGTGTCGTCGAGGCGATCGACGACCGACGGGTTGGCTTCGATGCGTCCCATCAGGCTGTCGAGCCCGCCGAGCGTGTCGCGGAGCGTGGCCGCGAGGACGCCGAGGAGATCACCGGAGAGATCGAGGCGCACGCCGCCCGGGACCACGAGGCCCCGCAGGAAGCGATGGCCGGCGAGCCGCTCGTTCAGCTGCTGCAGGCGCTCCTTCAGGCGCATCCCGGCGGCGGTGCCGTAGTGGAACGCGGCGCCGGCGCAGACGTTGCCGACGTCGCCGACGTGGTTGTAGAGCCGCTCCAGCTCGAGCGCGATGCTCCGGATCAGCCGGGCCCGCGGTGGGACGTCGACACCGGCAATCTGCTCGAGCGCCTCGCAGTAGCCCAGGCCGTGCGCGAACGAGCACACCCCGCAGATGCGCTCGGCGACGTAGAACGCGTCGAGGGGCGCGAGGCCCTCCATGCGCTTCTCGAGCCCGCGATGCGTGTAGAACAAGCGCGCGTCGAGGTGGAGCACGCTCTCGCCGACCGACGTGAAGCGGAAGTGACCCGGCTCGATGATGCCGGCGTGGATCGGGCCAACCGGGATCTCGAAGACGCCCTCGCCTTCGGCCACGACGTGCGGGAACTCCTCGGCGGGCTCGACGGGGACGTGCCGCGACCCGTCGAACGACTTGCGGAGCGGAAACACGCCCGGCGGCCACCCGTCGTGCACCACGAGCGGGCGGGGATCGGGATGCCCGACGGGGATGATCCCGAACAGATCCCGCATCTCGCGCTCGTGCCAGTTCGCGGCGGGGATCGCCGCCGTCAGGGAGGGGACCTCGGGATGCGCCGCATCCACGGAGACGAGCAGCGTGACGAACCGATCCGGCGCGGCGCCGGAGGTGGGCTCGAAGACGTAGCGCACCTTCAGGTCGCCGTCCGGCGTCGCCGTCTCGTCGGTCGCCACGACCGTGGCCAGGGCCATCGCGTGCGGTCCGATGAGTGCGGCGGCGGCGGCCGGGAGATCGCCCGGGCGTCCGAGGCGCACGGTGAGGTCCGATGGGCGCGGGCCGATGTCCACGCCGACGGAGCCGACCGCGCCCGCCCGCAGCGCGTCGGTGAGGGCCGCGTCAATCAACGACGATCCCCGTGGCGCGGCGCAGGAGCCCGTCGAAGCTCGTGGGGATGGTGAGGCCGGCCAGGACCATGATCGCCGCGAGCAGCGCCATCCCGAGCAGCGGGGAGCGGGCCTCGCGCTGCCGGCCCGCCGACGCCGGCGCCTCGCCGAAGGCCATCGACCCGGCGTGGTGGAGGAGGCCGGCCAGGATGACGACGACCATCGCGAGAAAGATCGCGACCGCCGGCCAGTGCCCATCGCCGATCCCGGCCCGCAGCACCATGAGCTCGCTCACGAAGATCGAGAACGGGGGCAGGCCGGCCAGCGACAGCGCGGCGAGCATGAGCAGCGTCGCGCCGATCGGAGCCACCGCGAGCAGCCCCCGGATGACGCGCATATCGCGCGAGCCGTAGCGGGCGATGGCGGTACCGGCGGCGAAGAACGCCAGCGCCTTGGTGACGCCGTGGTTCACCACGTGCAGCAGCGCGCCGTAGGTCCCGACGGGGCCGCCGAAGCCGAGGCCGAGGGCCACGATCCCGACGTGCTCGACGCTGTGGTAGCCGAGGAGGCGCTTGATGTCGTGCTGGGCCAGGATGAACGGCGTCGCCACGATGACCGAGGTGAGGCCGAAGACGAGCAGCACCTGCGTGGGGAACGCCGGACCACAGGCGGCGGCGGCGATCGTCTGGAACCGGATGATGCCGAGGAGCGCGCACTTGATGAGGACGCCCGAGAGCAGCGCCGACACCGGCGTGGGCGCCTGGCTGTGGGCGTCCGGCAGCCAGAGGTGCATGGGCGCGAGACCCGCCTTGGTGCCGTAGCCGATCATCACGAAGATGAAGCCGATCCGGACGATCCCGGGGTCGAGCGAGGGCGCGACCTGCATGATCGCCGACCAGCTCAGCCCGCCGGCGCCGGCGGCGAGGGGGACGGCGGCGGCGTAGGCGGCGTAGACGAGCACCGTGCCGAAGAGGCCGAAGGAGATGCCGATGGTCGTCACGATGATGTACTTCCAGGCGGCCTCCAGGCCGTGGTGATGGCCGTGGTAGCCGATGAGGATGGCCGACGTGATCGTCGTCCCCTCCATGGCGATCCAGAGGACGCCGAGGTTGTCGGCGAGGACCGTCACGACCATCGTGGCGACGAAGGCGTGGACGAGCGCGAAGTAGGACCGCAGGGACTCGGCCTTCATGTTGCCGACCGCCACCGCCTCCCCGAGCCACCCGACCGTGTAGATGGACACGGCCAGCGTGAGGACCACCAGGAGGAGGAGGAAGACGAGCCCGAGGTCGTCCACGCGGAGGAGGCCGAGCGCCCGCGGGCCGCCGGCGGCCACCTCGCGGGCGAGGACGAGGGTGAGCGCGACGAGGACCGCCGAGCCCCCGACGTCGAGGGCCGAGAGGAGGCGGCGATTGCGGGTCGTGAGCATGAGCAGCGCGGTGACGGTGGGAACGAGGGGCAGGACCCACAGGAGCGTCTCAGCCACGGATCATCCCCGCAGCTCGTCCAGGTCCGCGATGTCGGCGTCGACCGTCGAGCGCACCCGCAGCACCATGATCGCCATGACGAGCGCGGCGAGGATGACGTCGAGGATCACACCGATCTCGATGATGAGCGGCATGCCCTGCGTGACCGCCATCGCCGTGAAGAAGATCCCGTTCTCCGACGCGAAGAGACCCACCATCTGGGTCAGCGCCGTCTTCTGGGTCGCCATGACCAGCACGCCGAGCAGGGTGAGGGCGATGCCGACCGGCAGCGCGTTGCCGGTGATCGCCCGGCCGACCGAGCCGAGCGAGGCGCTGAGCTGGAACGACATCACGACGACCGCCACCGTGAGGGCCAGCGTCGCGGCGACCGGGATCACGGGCTCCACCTCGCGCCGGACGTTCATGCGCTGGACGACCCGGTGCAGCACCCACGGCAGCACGAGAGCCTTGACGGCGAGCGTGACACCGGCGATCACCCAGAGGTCGACGTTGCCGGTGGAGGCCGCGAGGACCGCGCCCGCCACGGCGATGAGCAGCGACTGGGCGGCCACCGCGTAGATGGCCCGGTAGATCTGGGTGGCCGCCACGATGACGATCATCGTAAGCAGCAGCAGCGCGCCGAGGTCGTCGATGATCGTGTGGACCGTCTCGGGGCTCACAGGATCCTGAGCCCGAGCGCCAGGAGGGCGCACACGAAGCCGACGCCGAGGTACTGCGGCACCCGGAAGAACCGGAGCTTGGCGTAGGACGACTCGACGAGCGCGAGGAAGGTCGCCAGCAGGAGGATCTTCGCCGCGAAGGCGCCGGCGCCGACGAGGAGGCCGGGGACGCCCGCCCCGTCCACCGGACCGACCGGGAAGAAGAGGGCCGACACGAGACCGAGCATCACGAGCTGGCGCGTGTGCGACGCGAGCACCATGCACGCGAGCCCGGGCCCGGAGTGCTCGAGCAGCATGCCCTCGTGCAGCATCGTGAGCTCGAGGTGGGTGTCCGGGTTGTCCACCGGGATGCGGCCCGTCTCGGCCGGCAGCAGCACGAGCATGGCGGCCAGGCCGAGGAAGTCCGCCGCGCGCCAGGCCGGGAACCACGACGTCCCGCGCTGCCCGGCGAGGGCGCCGAGCTCCGTCGTGCCGGCGACCACCGCCGTCGAGAACACGACCAGCATCAGGGCCGGCTCGACGAGCGGCGCGACCGTCATCTCCCGCGAGGCCCCCATGCCGCCGAACGCGCCGCCGGCGTCGAGGGCGCCGACCGCCGTGAGGAAGCGGGCCAGCGCGAGCAGCCCCAGCAGCATCACCGCGTCGCCCAGCGGAAAGGCCGGCGGCCCCGCCCGGAGGACCGGCACGAGCGCGGCCGCGGCCACGGTAGCGGCCAGCACGAGCACCGGAACCGACCGGAAGAAGCCCGAGGCCGTGTCCGCCTGTACCGTTCCCTTGCCGAGCAGCTTGGCGAGGTCGCGGTACGGCTGAAGGACCCCGGCGCCCTGCCGGCACTGCAGCCGCGCCTTGAGCTTCTGGATCGTGCCGGTGACGAGCGGGCCGAGCAGCACGAGAAGGCTCATCTCGAGGAGCACGAGCCCGAGTGGCCGGTCGACGGTCATCGTGGGCCCGCCCCGAACAGCAGCAGCGTCACGAAGAGGGCGCCGAGCACGAACAGGATGTAGCCGTGGATGCGGCCGGTGCTGCGGGCGCGAATGGCCTGCGCGAGCGCCGAGACGTCCCGCTCGACGCGCTGGTAGACGTGCGTCTCGGCGAGGTCCACGACCTCGCCGGCGTAGTGGATGCGCCGGACGACGTACGGCGTCCCCGCGGTCTCCCGGGTCACCGCACGCCGGGGCCGGTAGAGCGCCGCGAAGACGAGCCGGAGCGGCTTGGCGAACGCGGTCGCTGTGTAGTCAAAGCGGGCCGTGGGGGTCATCCCGCAGGTCCACGTCGGTGCGGCCCTGGGCGGGGCCCGCCGCCATCCCCGGCGCAGGACCCACGCCGGCGCGGTCAGCGCGAGGAGGAGCGCGGCCACCATCGTCATCGAGATGGCCGTGGCGTCCGCTCCCGACGGCGTCAGGGCCGTCGACAGCACCAGCGGTCCCCGGGCCGTCACGACGGCACTCGCCCCGGCGCCGTGGAGCAGCTCAGCCGTCGGCGCGTCGAGCAGGCGCATCGCGTAGCCCGGCGCCACGCCGAGGGCCACGCACACCGCGGCCAGCCACACCATGCCGGCGATCATTGACGGCGGCGCCTCGGTGGCGTGCTCCGCGTGGGGCGTGCGGGGTCGGCCCAGGAACGTGACGCCGAACGCCTTCGCGAAGCAGGCGGCGGCGAGGCCACCCGTGAGCGCCAGCAGCGCCGCGGACACGACGATGCCGAGCCCGGCCGGGCCGTGGAAGCGGCCGGCACCCCCGAGCAGGACCTGGAAGGTGAGCCACTCGCTGACGAACCCGTTGAGCGGGGGCAGGCCCGAGATCGCGACGGCGCCGAGCAGGAACAGCCCCGACGTCCACGGCATGCGCCGGGCGAGCCCGCCGAGCTCCTCGATGTTGCGGACGTGCGTACGGCAGAGGACGCTGCCGGCGCCGAGGAACAGCAGCCCCTTGAAGGCGGCGTGATTGACGGTGTGAAGGAGCGCGGCAGTGAGCGCGACGGTGGCGAGGGCGCCAGCGCCCTCCCGGCGCCACAGGATCATCGCCAGCCCCAGCCCGATGAGGATGATCCCGACGTTCTCGACGCTGTGAAACGCCAGCAGGCGCTTGAGGTCGTGCTGCTGGAGCGCGTAGAGCACGCCGAGCACGGCCGAGGCCGTGCCCACGAAGAGTACCGTCCATCCCCAGGAGGACGGCAGGGCCGAGGCCGGCGGGGCGAGGAGATCGAAGGCGAAGCGCAGCATCCCGTAGATCGCGACCTTGAGCATGACGCCCGACATCAGCGCGGAGACGTGGCTGGGCGCCGCCGGGTGCGCGCGCGGAAGCCAGACGTGGAGCGGGACCACGCCGGCCTTGGCGGCAAAGCCTCCGAACGCCAGGAAGAAGAGCGTCGTGCGGGTCGTGCCGTCGAGGTCGGCCGCCGCCGCGCGCAGGGCCACGAAGTCGAACGCCCCGCCTCGCTCGGTCAGGGTGAGAAACGCGACGAGGAGCAGGGCCGTCCCGCCGTGGGCCATCACCATGTAGAGGAGCCCCGCCCGCGCGTTCTCGCCGTCCCGGTCGTCGGAGACGACGAGCACCCAGCTCGCGAGCGTCATGCCCTCCCAGCAGAAGAGGAAGGTCAGCGCGTCGCCGGCACAGCACACGAACGCCATCGAGCCGAGGAACACGTTCAGCGCGAGCACCTGGGCTGCTTGGCGCCCCGCTCCCGCGTCGGGCGAGTGCGCCCGGAGATAGGCCGGGCCGTAGACGGCCGCCGCGACGGCGACCAGGGAGACGACGAGCAGGAAGTAGGCCGAGAGCCCGTCCACCGCGAGCGAGAGCCGCGCGAACGGGAAGAGAGCCGGGAGCGGCTGGATCAGCGCGCGGCCCGAGTCGTCGAGAAGCACGCCCAGCGACACGCCGAGGCCGGCCACGGCGCCCGCCAGCGCGGCCGCGTGCCCCACGCCGAGCGCCCATCGTCCCGACCACCGCGCCAGCAGGGATGCCAGCGCCCCGGCCCCGTAGCACGCGGCCATCAGACTCGGGCCCGAACCGACGTCCACGTCGCCCCCTCTTCGTCGCGGCCAGGGATCGGACGTTTTCTTTGTACGAGACCGCCGCAGCGTAGCACGCGGCCGAGGCCAGGAGTCAGGGCACTGCCGTCGCGCCGCTTCGAGCCTCCGCCCGCTCGACCGGGCCCGGTGCCTGAATCCACACCAACTGGGTCCGAAACGGCTAGATCACGTTTCACCCAGGGCCCGCCGGAGGCAACGGGTGCGTACCATGCCGCCTGCGCCCCAACATACGATCATCCTCAGCTCACGAGGATGAGGGACTGCATCGGGTCCCCACCCGATCTGGACCTACGCGCGCCCGAGCCGCCAGCGCGAGGCCTGGGCGAAGATCCGCATCGTGGCGCGTGACAGCCGGAACACCGCGCGCAGTCGCGCGAACGGCGAGCGCGACCGGTCCTTGCGCCACAGATAGACCAGCCCGGCCAGCGCGTACGCCACCACCCGCGCGTACTGCACGGCCATGACCGACATCCGTCCCTCGTGCGTCGAGAGCAGCGCCATCGAGGCCGCGCGCCCGCGGCGGCTGCGCTTCCAGTACCGCAAGATGCCGTCGCGCAGCAGGCGCATCTCGTCCGACTGGCCGGCGAACGCGCGGTAGAGCGCCTCGGCCAGCGCCACGCGCGTGCGCTGTGGGCCGCCGCGCGCGCGAGCGTAGGCGGCCAGCGCTCGCGGAACATCGCCGCCGGTCGCGCGCAGCGCGTCGCGCAGGCGGAGCGCATCGCGCGTGCACACGCTGAGGCCGGTGGCCGTGAGCGGGTGGCAGCAGCCGGCGGCGTCACCCACCAGCGCCAGGCGGCCGGCCGTCACCGCGTCGGGGATGATCGAGTAGTTCATGCCCACCAGCGCCGGCTGCGTGTCCAGCGCGGCGCGCACGCGCGCGCGGAAGGTGGCGGGCAGCGCGTCGAGATACGCGGGATCGCGGCGGAGCGCCTCCACACCGTGCGGGTTGACGGGCACGTCGAACATCACCCGCACCGCCCCTGGCCCGATCGCGTAGGCCAACACCGGTGACGGTCCGCCGAGAAACACATTGCCGAAGCCCGGGCTCGGCACCTCGCCGGCGACCTGCACGCCCACCATGTGCGACAAGCGAATGCGCGTGTGACCAATCGACGCCAGCCGGCGCAGCGTCGAGGTACCGCCGTCGGCGGCCACCACGAGACGGGCGCGGACGTCGACGGCACCGGCCGGGCGGGCCACCGTCACGGTGGCCGCCTCACGTCCCGTCAGATCGAGCGCGGTGACGCGCGCATCCGGCCACAGCGTGACGCGCGGCAGCCGCGCCGCGGTCTCCAGGAGCGTGGCGCTCAGCACCGCGTGGTCCACCGCGAAGCCGGGGCGCTGCACCCCCGGAAGCTCGCCGTACGGCAGCAGGTAGGGCGCCGCCGACGCCTCAGGCGAGACGGCGAATCCGTGTACGGGCGCGACGCCCGCCTTCTCCAGCGGCGCCAGCAACCCCAGCTCGGCCAGGTCACTGGCGCCGGGCGGGTGGATCAGCTCGCCGGCCAGGCGCTTGGTGCTGTCGATCCCGGGCTCGATCAGCAGGACACGCTGGCCAATCTCCTGCAGCGCCGCCGCCACCGACACGCCGGCCAAGCCACCACCCGCGACCACCACGTCCCAGGTCTCCACGTCAGCTCTGCTCGCCGGGCCCGGGCACGACGGCCAGTGGCTGCCCCTCGATCAGCATCGTCGTGGTGTGGCGCAGGCGCAGCGCCAGGACGCGCGCAAGATTGCGAAAGAGCTTGGCGCCGGTGAAGGGGAAGCGGCGGCGGATGCGCTCGAAGGCCTCGAGGTCCAGCCGCAGCACCTCCGCGGGAGTCTCGGCGACGACCCAGGCGCTGCGCGGTTCCTGGCTGACCAGCGCCATCTCGCCGAAGACCGCGCCGGGCTCGAGCTGGGCCAAGACCTTCTCCGTGCCGTCCGCCAGCCGGTCGGACACTCGCACCCGACCGCTCACCACCATGTACATCTCCGTGCCCCTCTCGCCCTTTCGTACCACGAATTCGCCGGCCGCGACGGCATCCAGGCGGCCCAGCAGCACCACCTTGCGCGCTTCCCAGAGCGAGAGCCCCTGCAGTAGCGGTGCCGCGCGGACCACGGCGGGCTGCATCCGAGCCTTGACGAGGTCCCACACCGTGACCAGCCGCGTGGAGTACATGAGGATCGGCGTCAGCATCAGCTCGGCCGCCATGGCCAGGAGCATGACGATGGCCGCCAGCCAC
Organism: Methylomirabilia bacterium; assembly: GCA_041499965.1. Classification (GTDB taxonomy): domain Bacteria; phylum Methylomirabilota; class Methylomirabilia; order Rokubacteriales; family CSP1-6; genus AR5. Next base: position 4,070 of record JBGQLG010000142.1, on the reverse strand, counting down.
CCGAACTGCACCGTCGGCACGAAGCTCGAGAACACCAGGGCCATGAACCCGGCGGCCAGCGCCAGCGACACGTAGATGATGGGCCGGCCCTGGGCCCGCATCGTCTGGAACATGGCGAGCTTCTGGTCGTGGTGCAGGTTGAGCTGGCGGTTGTACGTCACCATGTGGTGCACGGTGTCGTCCACGGCGATGCCGATGGCGATGGTGGCGATGAGGGCGTTGCCGGTGTTGAGCGGGATGCCCAGCAGCCCCATGAGGCCGTAGTTGAAGAGGATCGGCACCACGTTGGGGATGAGCGACAGCACGCCGGCCTTGATCGACATGAACAGCAGCGCGTGGATGACGCCGATGATGAGGAACGTCCACACGAAGCTGGTCAGCTCGTTGATGGCCATGTAGTCGGAGGCGTTGTTGAACAGGACCGTCTCGCCCGTGGCCCGCACCGTGATGTTGGCGGGCGCGTGGGCGGCCGCCCAGGCGTCCACCCGGCGCAGCAGGGCCGAGAGGTCGCCCGAGCCCGTCAGGTTGTGGCGCACGACGATGTTGGCCGCCGAGGCGTTGAAGTCGAGGAACTTCGCCAGCTCCTTGCCCTCCAGCACCAACAGATACTGGGCGATCTGGTCGCTCGACTCGGGGATCGTCTCGAAGGCGGGGTCGCCGCCGTGCATCTCGCGGTTCATCGTGCGGACGTAGTCGGCCACCGACACGCTGCGGTCGATCAGGCCGGTGGCGGCCAGGTGATCTTGCAGTCCGGCCACCAGGGTGAGGAACGTGGGGTCCTTGGCGCCGTCGGCGCGCGCACTGTCGACCACGACGTAGAAGCCGAGCCCGCCGGCCAGCGAGCGGTGCAGGTCCTCGATGCGCGTCCGGATGGGCGAGCGCTCGGGGAAGAAGCTGATCAGGTCGGTGTTGACGCGCAGCGTGTACCAGCCCACCAGCGAGCCGGCGGTGAGCAGCCCGGTGACGACCAGGATGGGCACGCGGTAGCGCAGGTTGAACTCGCCCAGCCGCTGCATGAAGCCCGGGATGGCGCCGTGCTCCGATTCATCCGTCAGCACGGCGTGCCGGAAGCGTCGGGGCACCCGCCACCAGCGCAGCATCGGCGGCAGCAGCGCCATGGTGACGACGAAGTTGGCGGTGAGCCCGAGCGACGAGGCCCAGCCGAACTGCACGAGCATGGTGATGTCGGTCGTCACCAGGCTGCCGAAGCCGACCACGGTGGTGCCGGTGGTGATCAGGATTGGCAGCGCGGATTCCCGCAGCATCGTGCGCAGCGCGGTCAGCTTGTCGTCGCCCAGCTCGAGCCGGTGGTGGTACTCCGAGATCATGTGCACGTCTTCGGTGAAGCCGATGGCCAGCAGGAGCGCGGGGAGGATTCCGGTCAGGATCGTCAGCGGCAGGCCGAACACCACCATGAGGCCCAGGCCCCACACGATGCTGACCACCGCGGTCACGATGGGGATGACCACGCCCTGCAGCATCCGGAACGACAGCAGCAGCGTGATCAGCAGCACCACGATCGACAGCGGGACGACGGTCCACTGGTCGGCCGTCACGTAGTCGGCGTAGGTCGCCTTCGTGTAGGGCGCGCCCACCTGGAAGATCGTCAGGCCGGGCCGCTGCTCGCGGGCGATCAGCGCCTCGACCTGGCCCACGAAGCGGTGGTTGAAGCCGACGTCGCCGGCGCGCGGATCGGCGTAGACGGTGATCGCCGTGGCTCGGCCGTCGCGGGCGACGAGATTGCCGACCAGCACGCGGTTGCTCAGCGCGTCGGCGCGGATGCGGGCGGCCTCGGCCGCCCCGCGGGGCACGCTCTCGACGAGCGGATCGGTGTCGAGCGCGTCGCCGTCGCTCTTGATGTTCTTGACGGTGGTCAGGCTCTCGACACGGGTGGCGTCGGGCAGCGCAGCCATGCCGTCCGTGAGCCGCTTGACGACGCCAAGCACCTCGGGCGTGAAGACGTCGTCGGCCTTCACGAGCACCACCGTGAGGTTGTCGTTGCCGAATCGCGCCTTGGCGTCCTCGTAGAAGCGGCGGGCGGGGTCGTGCTGCACCATCAAGCCTTCGGCCGATTCGTCGACCCGCAGGCGGGGGATCTGGGCGCCGAGCAGGAGCGTCACCACCAGCACCACGGCGCACGACGCCACCGGGTGGTCGAGGATCCAGAGGAGCGCGCGGGTCACCGGATCAGCTCGGTCTCCGTGAAGAAGTCGTCCTTGAGGCCGCGGTTGACGGCGCGGCTCTCGACGGTGATCAGCGTGCGCGTGCCGTTCTGCACGTCGTGCATCTCGATCTCGTCGGCGCGCCACACCGGGCCCGCCACGTTGACCAGCTTGCGATGCGTCTCGACCTTCTCGAGCTTGGCCGCCTTGTTGTAGTACTCGCGCTTCACGGTGACGAGCGTGTCCTTACGGACCCAGACGCGGCGGCGGCTGTAGCCGCTGTCGGAGGCCTGCCGCTGGGTGGCCGGCGTGGCGTCGATGACGAAGCAGGCGACGCCGTCGATGGCCTCGGTGCCGACCATCGCGTAGGTGTTGGCGGCGACGTTCTCGGGCCGCAGGTCCTCGTAGGCGAAGTCGGTGCCCATGAACCGGTTCTTCTTGCCGCTGGCCGCGATGCGCTTGGGCTTCTTCACCGTCGGCAGGTACAGCCACTGGTCGTCGTTGCCGTCCTTGCCCTCCCAGGTGAGCAGGCCGGTGTTCTCGACGTCGCGGGGGGCGGTGAAGCGGACCAGGATCTTGTCGAGGTCGCCGGCGCCGCTGAGGAGATAGCGGACCAGCTTGCGCTCCTTGGTGGCGCCGGCCTTGCTGACGAGCTTGAGCGCCTGGCGCTCCTCCTCGTCCTTCACCCGGTGCGTCTCGCGCTGCTGCTTCATGATCTCGGCGGCGGTCGGATCGGCGGCCCGCGCCGGAGCGGCCAGGGCGAGCACGGCGAGGAGAGCGATGGCGATCACGGCCCCTCCATCAGAAGAGATAGCGCAGGGCCAGGAAGAAGCGATCGTTGTCCCGCCAGCGGCCCCAGAAAGTGTCGGGCCTTCCGGTCAGGAAGTCCAGCCCCGCCTCGACGTGCAGCGCGTCGGTGATGCGGTGGTTGCCCTTGATCTGGATGTAGTAGCTCGGCGTCACCGCCAGGTCGGCGATCCCGCTCAGCTTGAGCGAGGTGTCCTCGGTGAGCTTGGCCTGGATGCGCCCGATGACGGCGTCGCGGAAGCCGCTGTCGGAGAGCAGATCGCCGACCAGCGGGGAGTGGTCCTTTTCGATGATGCCGGAGTGGCGGACGCGGCGCAGGACGGTCTCGCGCGCGTACTCGACGATGACGATCATCTGGTCGAGCCAGGTGAGCCCGACGTCCTGCGTGTAGTTGACGCCGGCGATGCCCTGGAAGCGATGATCGCGGCCGTCGGCCTCGATCAGGCGGAACGCGCCCTCGCCGTGCACCTCGAGCTTGCCGAACGTGGTGGAGAAGTCCAGCCCCGGCACCTTCACGCGCGAGTACAGGGGCGTCAGACGCGGGATAAAGACGCCGGGCGCCACCTGAAGCGTCGACTGCCGGAACGAGAGCGTGTGGTCGAATCCGTCGTAGTAGCTGACGGAGACGTCCCAGCCGGCCACCGTCGTCCGCAGGCGGGCGGCGAACTGCGTCGCGCCGAGATCCTGGTCGGGCTGCACCGGATCGTCGGCGACGGCCACGAAGCCCGGCGGCACCGGCGGCGTCCAGCGGCTGCGGGGCAGCGGCAGCCGGCTCGGCGTGAAGAACGGGACCATCGCGAACACCAGGCTGGTGGGCCCGAGGGTCAGCCGCGCGCTGGCCGACCATACGCCCATCTTCTCGTTGTCGAGGACGTCGAGGTAGTCGTACGGGTTCAGGTTGTCCGTCGGGCTGAAGGCGTCCGCGGTGCCCCACGCGTAGATCTGCTTGCCGACCGTCACCTCGAGTGGCCCCTGCCGGGCCGAGAGCGTGGCCTCCCTGAGGCCGAGGTAGCTGCGGTGCTTGCTCGTCTCCGGGATCTGGAAGTGCACGCCGCGCGTGTAGCCGAAGTCGTCGTCACGGAACTCGCCGACCACCTTGGC